>SHUI01000209.1 GCA_009697455.1 Bryobacterales bacterium | reverse complement strand
CAATTTTCAGGAGCAACAAGGTAGCCAACAGCGCGGTGTCCATGCGTCCATGCAACGCGTCGCGGATTGCAGGGTAGCCCGCCGACATCACCTGCGGATACCAAATGCCGATACATCCGACCAGGATCCCGCCGAGCGTAACGCGTATCCACAGCGGCCACGCGGCAGGAAACGTGGCTCGCAGAC
The DNA here is from genome assembly GCA_009697455.1 of Bryobacterales bacterium. GTDB lineage: Bacteria > Acidobacteriota > Terriglobia > Bryobacterales > Bryobacteraceae > SYKU01. The sequence continues at coordinate 8,807 of SHUI01000209.1, read as the reverse complement.
GTCCTAAGAGCGTGATGAACGCGTGACCGGTTGGCGCGCCGGCAAGTCCCATAAGCGGCGCCACCACTAGCAAGCAGGAGAGCGGTACGGGGTCTGGTGTGAAGCCGAGACGGAACGGATAGGCGTCGCCGAGCAGCGTGATTCGCGTCACGTATCCGGCTACGGCGGCCACGCTGATTGCCACCACGTTTCGGTCGAAGCGCGCGCCGAATACTTCAAGTGTAAGCAAGACTCCACCCGCGGGCGAACGAAAGGCCGACGCAATTCCCGCAGCCGCACCGGCACGAACCATCGTCTTGAGTTGCGGCCCGCTCAGCCGGAACCCGAGACCAACCCGGCTGCCAACCAGCGCTCCAATTTGCACCATGGGACCTTCCGGTCCTACGGAGCCTCCAAACGCCAACACAAGGCCGCTCAACACGACGTTCAGAGCCCGGACAACTGGAATGACCGCCGCGTGGCGCGTGATCGATTCGTGCACCTCCTTCACACCGCCCCGAGTGCCTTCCGGAAAGCGCTGGAGCACAAAGCCGATCAGCCCCAGCCCCACCGTGGGAATCAGAACCACAAACGGAAGGTGGTTTCGCCCGTCGGCGAACAGCTCTTCGCCCAAGTGGTCCGCGAGAAAATGGAAGCCGATGGCCGAGAGGCCACTCAGGATTCCGAGAACGAGAGTTGCGAGCGACAGCCGGACCAGAGACAAGATGCCATTGTAGACGATGGCCGTGCTCAAACACCTAGTGGAAGTCTATTAGTCGTAAACGGGCGGTCAACTGGTACGATGGTCGGTTCGGAGAAACCTTGGCTACTGTTACCGCTTCCTCCTCGAGTTCGTTTTTCGCGCGGCATCTGGAAAAGGCGGGCTTGCGCGGGCCGCGAATGAAGTTCTGGTTCGTTTACGTTGCCGCGTTTTACGTGCTTTGGGCATTTCTTGCGTTTGGGCTCGGTAACTGGGAACAAACACTCGCTCATTGGCGGATTTCGCTGGTGATGATCTTCGGCTCCCTCGTGGCGGGATCGACGCCGATGGGTGGCGGAACGGTGGCGTTTCCGGTCCTGGTGCTTGTGTTCGGCCAGTCGCCGAACGTAGGCCGTAGCTTCGGACTTGCGATTCAGGCACTGGGTATGACCTCGGCGATGATCTTCATCCTGTGCCGCCGCACGCCTATTCAGAGCCGCATGCTGCTCTGGACGAGCGCGGGCGCCGCGGCCGGTCTACTGATCGGCACTTTCTACGTCGCGCCCCTGGTCGCGTCAACTGTAGTGAAACTGGTGTTCTCGTGCCTGTGGATGAGCTTCGGCATCCTGACCTTGGCGAAGAACGCCGAGATTTGCTCGTTGAACCGGATCGAGCCGGTGATCGGCGGGCGTGCAGCTATTGAAGGGCTGGTAGTAGGCGTGGCGGGAGGAATCGTCGTGTCGATGATCGGCGTCGGCGTCGAAATGATGCTTTACACGGTGCTCGTGCTGCTGCACCGCTGCGACCTGAAGGCGGCGGTCCCAACCGCAGTCTCGACCATGGCAGTCGCCTCGCTCATGGGGACGGCGCTGCATCTCGTGATTGGCGACATTGAACGCGAAGTGCTCTATAACTGGCTTGCGGCGGGGCCAATTGTCGTATTCGGCGCGCCGCTTGGAGCATATCTGGTCAGCGTGATCCCGCGCATCCGGACGCTGTACTTCGTTTCGGTCTTATGCGTGATTCAGTTCGTCTGGACGCTCTACCAGGTGAAGCCGACCAGCGAACAATGGACGTTCGTGGCGGTCGCGATGCTGGTCGCGCTCTCGGTGTTCTACATCCTGTACACGAGGGGCAAAAGAAGGCCTGCCGGATTGTAAGCCGGTTTCTGTGCCCCTTGCGGGGTGGCAGTCATTCGTCTCGACCGGACATTGCTGCCCGGCTCTAGCGACCTACCCGGAAGTTGTAACGGAGCGGGCCGCTCCTCCTCCCCTATTTGGTCTTGCTCCGCGTGGGGTTTGCTCTGCCGGACGGATTACTCCGCCCGCGGTGCGCTCTTACCGCACCTTTTCACCCTTACCGCACCGGCCTTATCGACCGACACGGCGGTATCTTCTCTGTCGCACTTTCCGTAAAGCCCGCTTTGATCGGACTTCCCCGGCCGTTAGCCGGCACGCCGCCCTGTGGAGACCGGACTTTCCTCCCCCTTGCGGGAGCGACTGCCCATCCGGCAGGCCTACCATTCCATTGTCGCACGGGGCCACTGGTTCGCCATGAAGCCGAGCCCGACCAGAGTCCAAAATCGCGCCGTTTCTGTCGTTATGCGGCAACCGCCGCCGCGCGAAAAAGTCCTCGATCGCCTCCACTACCAGTGGCAAGCAGGAATTCAACATGCAACGATCCGTGTCGCGGGAATCGCAGGTGCCGTCAATATGGGGGGAGGGTACACCCGCTACATACGATCTCCCGGATTGATTCGATGTAAGGCTCCATGCGGTCGCTTTGGATCTTCAGGACCGCTTCGGCGGCCAGCGGAAGCTTCGACATCAGTGTGCAGGTGCCTTCAGCCCGGCTGTCGCAAGTTCCGTCAGGGTTGCGGTCAAAGCAAACCCTGCATAAGCCCCACGAAGATCAGGAGCCGGCGGAACTCCGAGTGGTGCAGATCGAGGGGCGGGAACGACGAGGGATACGACCCTTCCCTGTTACGTCGCCCACCGGACGGAGCGTGTGAAAGCCGAACTCGACGCCTATCTGGCTGAAGAACTGGGTGCGCTCAAGGTGAATCGTGTTGTCGTCGAAGGCGAGCCTGCGTCTGTGATCGTCGATCACGCGCACAAGGAGCACACAAACCTCATCGTGATGCCAACCCACGGCTACGGTCCGTTCCGGCGCTTCCTTCTTGGTTCGGTCACTGCGAAGGTGCTGCATGATGCCGACTGTCCCGTCCTGACGGGCGCGCATCTCGGGGAGGCCGAGTTTGCCGGGGAGCCGCCGCTGAGGAACATTCTCTGCGCGCTGGACCTCGGGGCGCAAAGCCCAAAGACGTTGGAATGGGCGGCGCACATGGCTGCGGCGCTCGACGCCCGGCTCACGATTATCCACGCCACTCCGTCGCTCCAGCCCCGCGAAGGCGGCTATTTCGATCCAGACTGGAGGGCGATGCTCGCGGGACAAGCTCGCGAGGAGTTGGAACGGCTGACTGAAGGGCTCGCCGTCAAGCCCGAGACGCACATCGAAGACGGCGACGTCACGAAGGTTGTCTGCGCGGCTGCTGTGAAGTACCATTCCGATTTGCTTGTCATCGGCAGGGGCTCGTCGTCCGGAGTCTTTGGCCGCTTGCGCACCAACGCCTACTCCCTGATTCGCTGCGCGGGATGCGCCGTCGTCAGCGTCTGATCTGAGCCGGAGCGCCCAGGCTGCTAAACTCGCTTAGAGATGATTGCCCGATACACGCGCCCGGAAATGGGTCAAATCTGGAGCGAGCGGAACAAGTTCCAGCAGTGGCTGGAAGTGGAATTAGCCGCGTCTGAGACGCTCGCCGAGGCCGGTGAAATACCATCTGAAGCGGCGAAAGCGTTGCGCATGCACGCCGGCTTTGACACCGCGCGCATCGCCGAAATTGAAAAAGAAGTGAAGCACGATGTAATCGCCTTCACGACGGCTGTCGCTGAAACCATGGCGTCGGCGGGCCACGCCGAAGCCTCTCGCTGGCTTCACTTTGGATTGACGTCGAACGACGTGGTGGACACGGCGCAGGCGCTTCAAGTCCACCAGGCGTCCGTGCTGATTGAGCGCGGCCTTGCCCGGCTTCGAGGAGCGCTGAAGCGGCGTTCACTTGAATTCCGATCCACAGTTCAGATCGGGCGCACGCACGGCGTCCACGCGGAGCCGACAACCTTTGGGCTGAAGCTCGCGGTTTTTTACGAAGAGGCCGGACGGAACTTTGCCCGTCTGCGTGACGCGGCGGAGGGCATGCGGTTCGGCAAGATTTCGGGCGCAGTAGGCACGTTCGCGCATTTGGGTCCGGAAACCGAAGAAAAGATTTGTGCGAGGCTCGGGCTACAGCCAGCCCCGGCTTCGACGCAGGTGCTGCAACGCGATCGCCACGCTCACTATATTTCGACGCTCGCGCTGATCACCGCCGGCTGCGAGAAAATCGCGCTTGAAGTGCGGCACCTCCAGCGCACCGAAGTGCGCGAGGCAGAGGAGTTCTTCTCAAGCGGGCAGAAGGGCAGTTCGGCCATGCCCCATAAGCGAAATCCCGTGACTTGCGAACAGATTTGCGGACTTGCGCGAGTCGTGCGATCAAACGCGCAGGCGGCGTTCGAAAACATCGCGTTGTGGCATGAGCGTGATATTTCACACTCGTCCGTCGAGCGCGTCATCCTGCCCGATTCGACGATCCTTACCGATTACCTGCTCGAAAAGACCGCGCTCCTGGTCGAAAATCTCATGGTGTATCCCGACCGCATGCGGCGGAACCTCGAGATGACGCGCGGGCTGGTGTTTTCAGGCCAGGTTCTCCTCGATCTCGCGGCGTCCGGTATGCTGCGCGAGACGGCCTATCGTCTGGTTCAGACGCACGCCATGCGCGCCTGGCGGGAAGAGGGGGACTTCCGGGACGCCATCGAGACCGACCCCGAAATTGCGGCTGCGCTTACTCGTGAACAAATTGCCGACAGTTTTTCGCTCGACCGCCAGCTTCGGAACATGAGCCGGATCTTCAAGCGCGTGTTTGGAGATGAAGGATGACGGCAAGTCCCGACAAGGTTGCAGAAATCCTTTTCCAGCATTACCGGGACTCCCGCGAAATCATTGACACCCAACTGCGCTTGCGGATGTACATAGCGGCCGGGATCTTCGCCGCGCTATCCGCCTTCGCGATAGAGATTCTGGATCAGGCTGCGTTCCAAAACATCGCCATCGCGTGGATCGCGAACGCCGCTCACTCCGAAGTCACCCAACTCGACCGGTTCTGGGTTCATCACACGGTCACTTCGCTACTGTGGTTCCTTCTGTGCAGTCTGATCGCTCAGGTACTGAGCCGGACGGCGGTTATCTCGCGCGAAGCTCGCTATATGCTTGTGCTTGAGGAACGGCTTTCGAAGCTGATTGGCGAAGGGGCGGTGACGAGGATTACGCAGTTCCGGAGCGTTCCCGATCGTTACATCGACCGCGCGAACAGGTTGTACACTCTAGGTCCCGTGATGCCGACGGCGGTGCTCGCGATCGTAAAGATTTCAACTGAGATGCAGCACGCAATGCACGAAGGCTTCGCTGCCGGCGCCTTCGCCGCCGTGGATGCGCTGATGTTTTGCATCCTGGCATATTCGATCGTGCAGTTCATGACGACCCATGCGAAGCGGGGTGCGAAGTGATTACCTGGCGTTTCCGCGGCTGAGATGAGGGCGCCTTCCTCACAGACCCGCGGGCGAATGCCGGCGCCGAACAGGTGAAGGGATCGCGGCAGTGTCGGGTTTCCGCAATCACCTTGTTCGATGCGAGATCGCCCGGCAGGCTGGAGACGTTACTTCCCGAAGCGGGCGTTGCCGAGCTACGGGCGTGGCTTGTTGCTTGTCTTGCGGGTGGAGATGGCTTGTGCGTTTCCGTTTCAGGGCTTCCCGCCCGGCACCACCACGGCCGTTTTCATGATCCGGTGAAACGCGGCCACGGTCTCCGCGGAGGGCTTGAAGTTTCCGAATCTGTGTCCCTCGGCGATCGTCAGGGGCGTCCATCCGAACTTGTTTTTCCGGTTCCAGATTTCAATGTTCGCGCCTTTGGCGGCCAGAAATTCCACGGCGCGGGGGCTATTTTTGTAAGCCGCTCCGTGCATCGCCGTCTCTCCGTTCTTGTTGACCGCTTTCAGGTCCGCGCCCAGATCGAGCGCCACTTGCAGAGCCTCCACGACTTCAGGTTCCGTCCCGGCGTCCTCACCTGGAGAGCGTGTTCCAAGTCCGGCGGCCGCCATCAGGGCAGTTGAACCGTCATCATTCGTGAGGGAAGGGTCCGCGCCGAGTTCCGCCAACAACCGCATCAGCTCGGCGTCGGCATTCTTCGCGGCAAGCAGGAAAGGAGTCGCACCCAAGGTATTCAGACCGGTGAGTCCGAAAGCGACGCGCCGCGTCATGCGCGCGTTCAGATTCGCATCACGCGACGCGAGCTTCCTGACCATTTGGAGACTGGTCATGTTGCCGGACCCTTCCGGAGCCGGGTCGTTGTCGCCCAAGCCGGGCTTACGGACGGAAGTGATTGCGTGCAGCGCCGTGTAGCCGGGGACCGCCGCATTCGGGTCCGCCCCGGCGTCGAGCAGCGCCGCCGCGAGTTCGAAATGCGCGTTCGCCACCGCCAGCACGAGCGCGCTGGTGCCGTTACGCGGCGCTCCAGCCCCGCTTGCGAGCTTGGTCCCTGTGTTCTGTTCGGCTCGGACGGTCTCGTTGACATCGGCGCCGGCCTTGAGCAGCGCGCGAACTACGCCGATGCGGCCTTCGCGCACGGCAAATAGAAAAGGCGTAAACCCGGCCTTCAAGCGCGCACGAAAATCAGCCCCCGCCTCGATCAGCGTCTCGACCACGGCTGCGTGGCCTTCGGCGGCGGCCCACATCAGGGCCGTTTGTCCGCGCCTCGATTCCTTAGCCTTGAAGTCGGCTCCGCGCGAAAGCAGTACTCTAACCGCAGCCACGTTGCCGGTGCGCGAGGCCGTCATGAGAGCGGTTTCGCCGCCCGGAAGCGCCGTGTTCGGATCCGCTCCCGACTTCAGCAGGAGCTCTACCATGGCAGCGTTGCCATTCGTGGAGGCAAGAGAGAGAGGCGTCATACCATAGCGGTTCGCGGCCTTCACGTTCGCGCCGGCGCCGATCAACAACCCGGCTGTTTCGAGATCGTCCTGGTGGGCCGCCCAATGCAATGCGCTGGTCCCATCGACCTGAGGAGCATTGACGTCTGCGCGACGTTCGAGGAGAGCGCGAATGGCGGCGCGATCCGCCCGTTTTGCCGCGTCGGCCAGTTGCGCGTCGGAAATGGTCGGGCCAGCGAGACTGACCGCGGACAACAGCAAGGCCGCTGCCCACGCCCAGAGTCTGTTCGCCCTCAATACCGGCCTACAATGCGAGCGGATCAAGCAGTTCCTTCACTTTTCCGTTGCTGTCGGCAAAGGAGTCGAGGTGGACTCCCGCCTTCTCAAGCAGAGTCAGGTGCAGGTTCGCCAATGGTGCGGGCTGGGCGTACCTGATATGACGGCCGCCCTTGAGATTGCCTGCTCCACCTCCTGCAACCAGAATCGGCAGATTCACGTGATCGTGCACATCCGGATTTCCCATGCCGCTGCCGTAGAGGAAAACGGAGTGATCGAGCAGCGACCCATTTCCATCCGCCGTGGACTTCAGCTTGTCCAGAAAATAGGCGAATAGCGACACATGGAAAGCGTTGATCTGCGCCACCTTCGCCAGCATTTCCGGATTTCCCTTGTTGTGAGTTAGCGGATGGTGCGCTTCGGAGACGCCTATTTCGGGATAAGTCCGCGTGCTGGCTTCCCTGGCTAGCTGAAACGTAATCACGCGAGTGACGTCCGCCTGCATGGCGAGCACCTGCAAGTCAAACATCAACTTCGCGTGGTCCGCGTAGGATGCGGGTACGCCAACCGGGCGGTCGAGATCCGGGAGCGGAGAGCCCGCCGTCGCGGCCTCAGCCTTCTGTATGCGGCGTTCGACCTCGCGCACCGTATCCAGGTACTGAGCCACCTTGCCGCGGTCGCCTGCCCCTAGTTTCTTCTGCAAACGGGTAATATCCTCGTTGACCCAATCGAGGAGGCTTGCGTTCTTCCGTAGTTCGGCGCGGCGGTCCGCCGTGCTGCCACCCTCGCCGAACAGGCGCTCGAATACGATGCGCGGGTGAGCATCAGCGGGAAGCGGCGTCGTGGGCGAGGACCAGGACAGGTTGTTCTGATAGACGCAGGCGTAGCCGTTATCGCATTGGCCGACGGTCGTAAGGAGATCCATCGCTAGCTCGAGCGAAGGCAGTCGCGTGTCTCCGCCCATATTCCGCGCGGCTATCTGGTCGACGGTCGTGCCGAGATGGTAGTCGCTGCTTTCGGTCCACTTCGCGGTGGCAGCGCTGAGGAACGCCGCGTTCGAAGTAGCATGAGTGCCCGGATACGCGTTCTTCAATTCGAGATTCGTGATAACCGTGAGGTGATCGACGAATGCGGCGAGCGAACGAAGGGATGGCGATAGGTCCGTGAGCTTGCCCGTTCCAGGCGGCGTCCACTGGGCGATGTTCGATCCCATAGGGACGTACACAAATCCTAAACGGCGCACGGGCTTCGCCGGCGTCGCGGCGAGCGCGGTCATCGCCGGAACCATCGCATCGAGCAGCGGCAGCGCCAAGGTGGCGCCCATGCCCCGCAGAATGGTGCGGCGCGGGAGAGACTTCTTCGTGACGATCATTGCGATCTCCTCATTTGAAACGGTGTACTAGCAGCTATGCCGACGATGAACTCCGAGAACCGCAGGTCCTTCGCCCGTGCGTCTCGAACGATCTTTCGGACCGCGGGGGCGTCGTAATATTCTACTCCCCTGCCTAACGAATATGTCAGAAGCTTTTCCGTAAACGTTGTCAGAAAAGCGTCGGGCCGGTTTTCGACGGCGCGCAGGAGTCCGGAGACACCGCTGAACCTGCTGCCATCCGGAAGGCCGCCCGAGGCATCGATTGGCGTGGCGTCTTCGGCTGCCCGCCAGCGGCCGACTGCGTCGTAATTCTCAAGCGAGAAGCCCACGGGGTCCATGAGTTGATGGCAACCGGAGCAGGCTGGATTCGTGCGGTGCTCGGCGAGACGCTCCCGCATGGGCGGAAG
>SHUI01000208.1 GCA_009697455.1 Bryobacterales bacterium | reverse complement strand
AGGGGTGGTCAACAACGAGATGGAAAAGAACGTTGCGGCGATCCGCGCGTCTTCGGCCGGCCTTTCGTTCGGACCGGTGACCAACAACCTTCGGGTGGAAAATCCGAAGAAGAAGGGCTAAGCAGTATTGGCTAAACCGCGGACCCGCAGGCAGTGCTCCCTCAAGCGCCGGGCGGCCGGAATATTCCGGCTCCCGGCGCTTTTTTGTCAATCTTTCCGTGTTTGGTCCGATAAGCTCCATGAAGAAGAAAAAGGTGACTAGGTTACCGAGGAGAATTGGAGGTTCAGGATGAATTTCGATCCTTTGCAAAGGGCAGGCGCGGTTCAAGTCGTAACCGAACCGAGGTCACCGGATAATACGGCCCACCGGGAACTGATTGTAGCGGTGAAGGCGGTCAACGCGTCTGAAGCGTTTGGGAATCAGAGCGAGTTGACTTATGCCTTCGAACGGGGAACTCATCGCGTGGTGGCGAGGCTGGTTGACAAGAAGACGGGGGAGCTGATCGCCGAGATCCCGTCGGCGGAGGTTCGGCGGCTGGCGCGCAGCCTTGAGTTGGCCGCGAAGATTGCCCCCCTAACGAATTTCTGACAGTCCGCCGATAAGCTTCTGGGAGAGCAATCCGGAAAATGCAAAACAGAGCTTACGATGCGTACTTGGAGAGCCGCGTGATGTCAGCGGACCGTCTCGAGCTGGTTCGGGTGTTGTATGAGGCGGCAATTGACGCCATAGTGGCGGCCCAGAGGCACGTTCGGGAGAAAAATATCAGGTTACGCAGCGATGAGATTTCGAAGGCCCAGGCGATTATCGGCGAGCTTGCGGTGGCGCTCGACGACGAGAACGGCGGCGAGATCAGCCGGAATCTGAGGGAGACCTATGGCTGGGTGATGATTTCGCTCGCAACCGCGAACGCGGAACAGCGGGAGGAACCCCTGGCCCATGCGGAAGGGGTGTTGCGGACCCTTCTCGCGGGATGGCGGCAATGCGTGCTCGAACCGAAGGCCGCAGCCTGAGGGACAGGCCGTCTGCCGTTTCCGGTGGAAGCCGTTCAGATGCTAACCTCAGATTATGGAGCTATCTGCGTCGTTTTTCGCCGCGCGCTTTGGCATTACAGAACGTGACCTGGAAGCTTATCTGGGTGAGGCTTTATCGCGGGGTGGGGACTACGCGGATCTCTATTTCGAATACCTGTCCACGAGCAGCATCGGCCTTGACGAATCCATCGTAAAGAGCGCGACTCAGGGGGTTTCTCTCGGCGTCGGTGTACGCGTTCTCTCCGGCGAGCGCACAGGCTATGCCTACAGTGACGACCTGACCCCGGAGAAAATTCGAAAGGCCGCGCGGGTTGCCGCCCACATCGCCGCCGGACCGGCCAAGACGGCGAAAATGCCGCTGTACGAGGGGCCGAAGCGGAACCTTTATCCAGTGCTCACGGCTCCGACCGAAACGGCGTTTGCCGAACGGGTGGAACTGGTGAAGCGCGCCGACCGGGCAGCGCGGGCCTACGACCCTCGCGTCTTTCAGGTAAGTGCAACCTACGCGGACAACTTACGTCAGGTCATGGTCGCGACAAGCGACGGCGTGCTTAGCTTTGACCGCCAGCCTCTGACGCGCCTGAATATCAGTGCGCTGGCAAGGGTAGGGGACGGCGTCCCTCAGCGGGGACACTCGGGGGGAGGCGGCAGAGTGGGCCTCGAATTTTTCCGGGGCGCTCAGGCTCCGGAGCAATTCGCGATCAACGCCGCGCGCCAGGCGGTTACGCAACTCGACGCCGTGGATGCTCCCGCCGGAGAAATGACAGTGGTGCTGGGCCCCGGCTGGCCGGGCATCCTGCTCCACGAGGCTGTCGGGCACGGGCTGGAGGCGGACTTCAACAGGAAGGGAACCTCGGCATTTGCCGGACGGGTCGGCCAACAGGTGGCAAGCGCGCTCTGTACCGTTGTCGACGATGGGACCATGCGCGACCGGCGCGGGTCGCTGAACGTCGACGACGAGGGGTCGCCCACGCAGCGCAACGTGCTCATCGAGAAAGGCATTCTGCGAGGATACTTACAAGACAAGCTGTCAAGCCGCATCACGGGGCTTCCCGAGACGGGTAACGGAAGACGCGAGAGCTACGAGCATATCCCGATGCCGCGCATGACGAACACGTTCATGCTCGCGGGGGAAAGCGATCCCGAAGATATCATACGGTCGGTCACGCGGGGCCTCTATTGCTCGAACTTCGGCGGAGGCCAGGTCGATATCACTAACGGGAATTTCGTGTTTTCCGCCTCGGAAAGCTACCTGATAGAAGATGGCCGCCTGACCAGGCCGGTGCGAAACGCAACACTGATCGGCAACGGTCCGGAGTCGATGAAGAATATCAGCATGGTGGGGAACGACCTGAAACTTGACGAGGGCATCGGCGTCTGCGGCAAGGAGGGGCAGAGCGTTCCAGTGGGAGTCGGCATTCCGACGGTGCGCATCGAGCACATGACCGTGGGAGGCACGGCTTGAGCCCATCAAACGGTTCGGCTGGTTCTAGTGGAAACCTGCTCGATCTCGCGTCCGGCATTATCGCGAAGGCTCTGGCTGCGGGCGCCACGGGCGCGGAATGCGTCATCTCGGAAGGCGAAGAGTTTTCAGCGAACGTCCGCATGCGAGAGCTGGAGAGCTTGAAGGAATCGGGCTCGCGCGGCGCGGGGCTGCGCATTCTCATCGGCCGGAATACCGGCTCCGCTTACACGTCCGATCTGAGCGCGGAGGGGCTGCGGCGGTTGGTGGAATCGGCCGTGGAATTGGGCTCGATCACAACCGAAGACCCGCATGCCGGCCTGCCGGAAGCCTCCGAGCTTGGGTCGATTCAGGGTGACTTGAGGCTGTTTTCGGGCGATACCGCGGGACTGAGCACGGAGCGGAAGATTGAGATGGCCAGGGCAGCCGAGGGAGCAGCGCTTGACGCCGATCCGCGGATTGCAAACTCCGAAGGCGGCTCCTTCGATACGAATCTCGGCCGGCACGTGTTCGCGAACTCGCTTGGATTCGCCGGGGAATACAGGACCAGCTCGTGTTCGATCAGCGTCGCGCCGGTGGCCCGCGAAGGCGAGTCGATGGAGCGGGACTACTGGTTCTCGCTCGCCCGGGGCGCGGACGGACTCGAGCGGCCCGAAGATATCGGCCGCAAGGCTGCGGCGCGCGCGCTGCGCCGGTTAGGGGCCGTGAAGGTTGAGACCCAGCGCGTGCCCGTGGTGTTTGAACCGCGCACGGCGCGGTCGCTGCTCGACAGCATTTTTGAGGCGGTCCACGGCGAGTCGATCTACCGGAACGCTTCGTTCCTTGCCGGCAAGCTGGGTACGAAGATTGCGGCCGAAGCGCTGACGGTGATTGACGACGGCACGCTGCCGGGACTGTTCGGCACTTCTCCCTTCGACGACGAGGGTGTGCCCACGCGCCGGACGGCGATTATCGAAAAGGGCGTACTGAAGAGCTATCTGCTCAATACCTACACGGCGCGGAAGCTCGGCATGAAGACGACGGGGAACGCGGCGCGAGGCATCACGGGCAATGCGGGCATCGGACATGGCAATCTCTACGCGGAAGCGGGAGACGCGACGCCTGAGCGCATCATTTCCTCCATTTCGGACGGATTTTATGTGACCGAGCTGATGGGTTTCGGTGTCAATATTGTTACCGGCGATTATTCGCGGGGCGCCACGGGAATCTGGATTCGCGGCGGCGAGTTGGCATTTCCGGTTTCGGAAGTGACCATCGCGGGGAACCTGAATAGGATGCTGATGCAAATCGAGACTGTCGGCTCGGACCTGGAGTTTCGCGGCTCCACGGCTTCGCCGACGTTAATGATCCGGGAGATGACGGTCAGTGGCACCTGAGAAGGCGGACAAGGCTGCGAACGCCCGGCCGCTGGTCCCAGTCCCGGCGGTTGTGGTTGTGATCCTGCTGGCGCTGGGCGTCGGGGCGTTCTGGTTCATGGACTACTGGGCCCGTACGCATCCTTCGCAAGTGCCGGTTTTGACGCCGGAAGCCAAGGCATACGTCGTAAACCTCAAGCTGAGCGACGTTCAGATGCAAGCCGCCGAGAGCTATCTGAAGCAGGCCGTCGTCGAAATTATCGGAAACATCGGCAACAACGGGCCGCGAACAGTCAAGCTGGTGGAAATCAACTGCGTGTTCTACGATTCCTACGGGCAGTTGGTCCTGCGCGAGCGCGTGGCCATTGCGGGCCGCAGGGCGGGTAGTCTTGCGCCGGGGGAGACGAAGAAGTTCCGGGTGGCATTCGACAATCTCCCGCCAAGCTGGAACCAGTCCATGCCTCAACTGGTGATCGCGCAGATCTTGTTCGAGTAGACCTATCCTTTCGTCACCCGTCTGAGTGTGAACGCCTCCGGGTTCGTATTTGCGTGTTCCAGACGCTTCCAGTCGTCGTCCACGTGAATCAGTTTTCCGCTGACGTGATTCGAATGTTCTGAGGCCAGAAACAAAGCCAACTGGATTTGTTTTTCGGCGGGAATACCTCCCGTGAGCCGGACCTGCTCGGCCTCCGCCCGGTCCTTGGCCCCCGCCCTGTCACCAGCGGCGAGGATCTCATCTGTCATGTGCGTGTACGCCCCGCCGGGCGCAAGACAGTTGATCTGCACGTTGAAGTCCCGGATTTCCTCCGCGACAGTTTCAACCAGCCGGGCGAGGGCCGCTTTCGACGTAGCGTAGGCGGAGAAGTTGGGCCGCGGTTTGGAGGCGCCGCCCCCACTGAGAACGATGATCTTGCCAGACCGGCGCTCAATCATCTGGGGCAGCACGGCGCGGCAACTATTCACGACGCCGAAAAGGTTGGTTTCGATGGTTTCCTGCCACTGTTTCGCGGGGGTTTCGAGCAGCGGGCCAATCGGACCCTGAATCGCGGCCGCGGCAATGAGCACGTCGACGCCGCCAAATTCGACTTTCATCCTGTCGACGGCCGCGGCCAAGCGTTCGGTGTCGCGAACATCGCCGCGAAGCCGGTACGCGATACCGCCCGCGTGCTCTATCTCCAGATTCGCCAGGTCAATTTCCGCCTGGCTGCGGGCAAAGAGTCCGACCTTCGCGCCTGCCTTTGCAAAGCCTATAGCGAGGCGCTTCCCAATTCCGCGACCCGCGCCGGTAATGAGAACTGCCTTATTCCCTATTGTGCGCAAAGACATATGCTAACAGGAAATCTAGCGAGGCTCCGCCTCAGACCGACAAGGAGTATTGCCGCGCGTCTGAGGATGGTGAATAATGCGGGAGATGGCTCTGGTCGACAGTGGAGAACTGCAAGCAGTTCTCGCCGATGATTTAGGCCGCCGAAGCGGCAGTCGATCCCGAGAGATCGGAGTCATGCCGGAGCCAAAATGAGCTTATCCCGATCGGTCGCCGAAGTTCTCCATGAGCACGTGACGTTGGAGGTCGAGGGAATCGACCGGATGTACTTGAACGTGTACGTACCCGCGTTGCAACGGGCAGGGGGTGTGGCCAGTTTCTTCCGGTTTCATCTCAGCCACCGGTTTGCGTCCAGTGCGTTGATGGATCCGATCACCAAGGCATTCATCGCGCGGATGGAGCAGTTTGCCAAACATGAGAAAGTCCCGATGGTGACGTTCCAGAGTCGGAGTAGGGATCATGGTTACCCACAACCCCCTCCACGGATCCGGACTGGCGGATTTCCCGCATCCGGCTCTTGCCTTAGGCGGTGCCCAAGAATCAGTTCACATTCTGAGAGGGGCGTACGGTATAGTTCCAACGGCCGAGCACATCGTGGTGCACGAGGTTGAGGAGTCGCATTTCCTTGTCTGGGATCTTGATCCCTGTCTCGTAGCTCTCGGGGATGAGATAGGCACTGACGGTGAGTCCAGATTCGGTTTTGGTAGTACGGATGAAGTTGAGGACCTTGTCGATGTCGGTGAGGGTTCGCCGGACCAGTTGTTGCTGATTTGGCTGAACAGGCGGTGCTCAATGGGATTCCACTTGGAGGCGCCCGGTGGATAGTGGCTGACGGTAACGGTGATCCGGAGCGGGGTGCAGATGGTGTCCTGAATCGCTTTCCTCCACACGCGGCAGCGCGGGCCGTTGCTTCCTCCGCCGTCAGCCAGGATGAAGAGTTCGCGGGCGGCCGGGTACCGTTGGCATCCCTCCTTTAACCAGGAGGGCTTGATCCCACCAGTTCACCCACGCGGGCGCGGCGAAATCAAGACCCTATAGGCTTTCTTGATCGAGTAAACTTTGCTGAATCGCGTACATGGCTCTTTCCCCGGCAATCCACTCGGCCCCTATGAAATCCTAGCGCCCATCGGTGCGGATCGCATGGGCGGTGTATCACGCTCATGCCTTTGACTCAGGTGTTCACTCCGTCCGGGCGGGCTTTCTTAGCAGCGGATGCCAGTTGACGATGACGTTGATAGCGGTATCCACGTCCTCCGGCGGGGTGAGAATGAGGAAGCGCTGGCCGTCCTTGGAAACCACGTAATTGCTGCGACCGTTGTTGATTCCGGAAACATTTGTCTGGAACAAGGCTCTGGGTGTTCCCCAGCGGAACGTTGGTGTCAGTTGCACGTCCACGGCCATCATTTTGCGATCGGAGCTGAGGAAGAACAATTCCTTGCCATCCTGTCGCCAGAACGACATGCCGCCGCCGTTGTTGGAAATGAGCCATTTCCCGGTGGCTGGCGGCACTGCACGCACGTATACCTCCACCCGTCCTGTTTCGGCCGAAGTGTATGTTATCAGCCGGCTATCCGGCGAAAACGTGGCGGGATAATAGGTGGGTCCGGCAGGGGCCACGGAAACCGGATTCGGCTCGCCTGCCAGCGCGACCATCTTGAGCTCATTCCGGGATGCGGCGACGTAGAGAAGATGCTTACCGTCGGGGCTGTATTGCTGTAGCCATCCGGGAGACATCTTGGCGACGAGCCTCGAGGCTCCACCGCCCGCGATCTCTACTTCATGCAGCCCCCGGTTACTCATGAACGCCATATGCGAGCCATCCGGCGACCAGACAGGCGTAGTTGCCGATTCCAGCCCCAACAGAAGGGGAGTGGAGGAGTTGCGGCTCAGATCCGTAATCCAGATTTCGTCTCTCGTCTCGCTGTACTTGGTGGTTGCCAGATAACGTCCATCCGCCGACAATGTTGGCGCCAAGCCCACGGCCGCATCCGGCAGAACCCCTAGTACCCGGCCGTCGCGGTCGTGCCAGGTCAACTTTCCCGCCGAGAATTGGGTGGCGCGATACCCAATCACCTGCGATGGGGGCGTTGAAAACAAGATCGACGCACCCATCAATCCTGGGCTCCGCGCCAGCACCGAGACCTGCTCGCCCCGCTTGCCCGTAGAAGGATCAAACTCCCTGGCAATGAGCGAGCCATTGTGTTGATGCAAAAGGTACGTTCTTTCGGTAAACCAACCGGGACCTCCCGCGCAAACAGAGGAGACCGGCGCCTCAAGCGGCATCTGGTGTTGTGGGGACCCAAGCAAGCCGACCTTCATGGCCGAGTGACCATCCTGGTGGAAGACCCGATAAAGAAAGTGCCTTCCATCGGGGCAGAGCGACGAGAGCTGGTGCCCGGTTTCATTCTTCGCGGTGTCCAGCACGGTGGCCGCCGCGGGCGTTCCACCGGATACGGGGATCGAGAACAGCGGTCCCCCTTCGATCGGCGAAACCAAAAACACTCCGGTGGGACTCCAGGTGAAGCCCCGATATTTCACAGAGTGGGCTGTGTCCTGAATAACACCGGCAAACAAGCTAAGCCTCTTCAGCCGCCCGTCAGCAACAAAGGCGATCTCGCTCGAATCCGGGGACCAAGCAACGTCTTCCACACCGGACGTGCCTGGCAGTAAGCGTGCCTCGGCGGAATCCAAACGCCTGAGAAACAACTCTCTACGGGCATCCTTTGTCGCTAATACCATCGCGATCTGACTCCCGTTGGGAGAGATGGAAAATGTCTGTCTCCAATCGATGTCCGGCATCGGAATAGTGAACCGGATTACCTCATTAAGAGGGGAGGGTTTCGCCACCATCCAAAGGACCAAAGCAAACGCGAGGGTCGCGGTTGCAACGGCGAAATACGGCCAACTCGCCCTTTTACGGGACGCCGATGCAACTAAAGGCGCGTGTTCATTCGCGGCGGCCATCGTCACGCTGTATTTCAGGTCGCGCGCAGTCTGGAAGCGCTCCTCCGGGTCCTTCGCGAGGCAGCGACGTATTACGGCGGCAAGCGAGGGACCGGCATCGATCGGCTCCGGCTGCTGGTGCAGGATCGCTCCGATGATGGCGGCCGCACTCTCGCCGGTGAATGCCCGCTTGCCAGAGAGCAATTCGTACAGCACGCAGCCGAACGAGAATAGATCGCTTCGCGCGTCGGCTTCCTTGCCCTGCAACTGCTCCGGAGACATATATTGCAGAGTCCCGAGTATGGTGCCGCGCACGGTGAGGTCCGTGATTGTGGCGTCCGCTTCGCCCACCGCTCCGGACTGCTGCTTGGCCAAACCGAAATCGAGCAATTTAATTCCTTGCTTCGTGACAAGGATGTTGGCCGGCTTCAAATCGCGGTGCGTGATTTTCCTGGCGTGTGCGCTTGCGAGAGCGTCTAGAACCTGGCCCGCATACTCGACCGCCTTTTCCGGCGGCAACGGACCAACCAGTGGAGTGCCTTCAATGAACTCCATGACCAGGTAGTTGGGGCCGACATCATATAGTTGGCAGATGTTCGGATGATTCAGTGCGGCCACGGCCCGCGCCTCCCGCTCGAAGCGATCGGTAAAATCCTCCTTGGACACCTTGATTGCGACCAGCCGGTCCAGCCGCGTATCGCGTGCCTTGTACACTTCGCCCATTCCACCGGCGCCGATACAGGCGACGATTTCGTAAGGACCGAGTCTCTGGCCAGGGAGTGGCATAACCAGGAATCAGCTTACCGCAACGACGGGATGGAGGATTTGCCGAATCCGGAAGCTGAGGCTTCGCGCCGACAGACCGTACATCCGGTCTTCGCCGGCGCAC
>SHUI01000207.1 GCA_009697455.1 Bryobacterales bacterium | reverse complement strand
AGAATGCTGCATTGAGACCGCCGGTGAGGAACGTGGAAACCAAGAGACCAACGGCGCCGCCACCGATTCCGAGCACCAGGGACTCCGTCATGAGTTGACGGATCAGGCGCCCGGAGCGAGCGCCCAAAGCAAACCGGATCGCAAACTCCCTCACGCGCCCAGCATTGCGTGCAATCATTAGCCCACCGAGGTTCACGCAGCAGACGAGGAGCAAGACACACGCCACGCCGCCCAAGAGGCCGACGAAGCGGAGCTGCGACCCTCTTGGCCGGTCCTCGTCCACCACGCCACGCGCAGGAAGCACCATGACACCGGAGTTCTCGCCGTCCTTCGCATGGCCCCACTCTGCGGGGATTAGCGTCGCCAGTTCCATGCCTGCCTGGCCACTGCTGAACTGGTCGCCGAGACGGCCAATCATGGAGAAGACAGTGCAGTCGCCGGCAAAAGGATCCTTGCACCATCGGTATCCAATGCGGCTCATCATCGCCGGCAGATAAAGCTCGACGGGGCGGGGGTTCACTCCGCGAAAGTTCTCGGGAGTGACTCCCACTACGGTGAACGGAGTGCCGTTCACCTTGACCGTCGCACCAATCGCGTCAGGCGAGGCGCTGAACCATGTGTGCCAAAAGCCATGGCTGATCACCGCGACTCGATCGCGATCGGGGACGCGATCCTCGTCTGGAGAGAAGAATCTGCCCAGCACTGGCTTCAAGCCAAGGACCGGAAAGAAGTTCGCCGACACGACACCACCGTTGATCTCCTTTGCTCGATCGCCGAGACTCACAAACAGGGGCGCAGTCGAGTAGTGGGCCGCCAACCCCGATAATGTCCGGCTGTTGTCGCGAAACCGCGCATAGTCGGTATAGCCAACCCATCCGAGGGCTTGGCCGTGCCGCCGAGTGGCTTGGACAACCACCAGTTGCTTCGGCTTTTCAGCAGGAAGAGCCTCAAAGAGCAAGGTGTTGGCGATAGTGAATACCGTAGAAAGCGCACCGACACCAAGTCCGAGAGTGAGTAGCGCGGCTAGTGAATGGACTGGGCTTCGTCGCATACCCCGGATCGCGTAAGCAAGGTCGGCAATAATGGTCTCCCACCAAGCGACTCCACGCGCGTCACGGCAATCTTCCTTCACTTGGTCGAGGCCGCCAATCGCAAGCCGCGCCCTACGGGAAGCGTTCTCATGCGACAGCCCCGAGGCGACAAGCTTCGCAGTCTCGTGCTCAAGATGGACCCGCAGTTCCTCCTCCAATTCCGCTTCCATGGATCGGCGCGTCAGGATAGCTCGCAGGCGAAAGAACAAGTCGCTCAACATCAAGTCGTCCCTTCTCTAGACCGCGTCTAGTACCAGCCCGACTGCCGCGGCAAGACGCCGCCATGATTCGGCCTGAGCTTCAAGTTGTTTCTGGCCGGTCCGTGTCAGCTCGTAGTATTTGGCCCGGCGGTTGTTCTCGGTCGTTTCCCACCGCGCCTTGACCCATCCGCGCCGCTCCAGGCGATGGAGCGCCGGGTAGAGAGACCCTTGTCGTACTTGTAGCGCCTCTCCTGAAATCTGCTGGACTCGTTCCGAAATCGCCCATCCGTGCTGGGCCTCCAGGGCGACGGTCTTGAGGATCAATAGATCCAACGTGCCTTGTGGAAGATCAAGTTGTTCGTCTGGCATGTTTCCCTGTTGCTTCTACATAAGAGAGTATCGCTTCTGTTGTCGAAGTGCAAGGGGAGAGAGCGATGGCGGTTGGGCCGGCCACCGGACGGGGTGCCAAATCCAATACACTCCTGTGAAGTCGCAATGTGTAGAGGTTAGCAGTACTCGCCGCATCGCAGTACCAAGCGTCCAGCCCTTCCGCGCCAAATAGCGCGCAAAGATCTACGCCAAATAATTTGCAAAGTGACATATTCGGCTTCGTCGAGTATCCGATTCGCCTGTCCCAGAAATGTCTAGCTTAGGCTGCGAAGCGAACCCATTGGCGCGGGCCAGGATGGGCGCAAGCAGAAGCGTGGGGGAGAGGAGGTGGAGAAGGACGCCTTACCATGAGGAGATCGGGCGGCTGAAGTTGGAGTTGGACTGGCTCAAAAAACAGCAGGCCTGCTGGAGTGAGCAAGGCGCGAGTGCAGAGGCTGGCCAACAGCGCGCCCAGATCTGCGTCGACAATTGTTGTCATCGCAGTACTCCTGAGACATTGAGAGCGCCGACGAATAGTTCCGGCATCTGCTCCGTCGCCGTCTTCCGCCACTGCCCGATTTGCACCGGGTGCACCTGGTACTGCGAGGCCAACTGGCTCGGCGGACGCTCTCCCCGGATTGCCTCTACCGTCACCTTCGCATTGAACTTCGGACTGTACTGCTTTCGCGTCGTCGTCATATCATACTTCTCCCTGCCCCACGACTCCGCCGGAATTCTAACTCATTGCCTGGTCTGAATTACGGGTCCAGTATAATGGTCACCAGGGCGGGCGGCGCTTCAATCCGAACAACCGCAGCGTTGGGCCGCGGATGTGGCCTTCGCTCAAGCAGGGTCCAAATGAGCTACAAAGCCGAGCTGGTTGGCGTGCTGGGTTGTCCGGTCGCCGAAAATCCCACGGGGGTTATGCAGGAAGCCGGCTTCGCCGCGGTTGGATTGAACTGGCGCTATCTGACCATCGAAGTACCGCCGGAGGGCCTGGAGTGGGCGATGCGCGGCGTACGCGTGTTTGGAATGCGTGGAATCAATCTGACGATTCCGCACAAAGTAGCGGTGATTCAGCATCTCGACGACGTCGCGCTCGAAGCCCGCATGATCGGCGCGGTGAATACGGTGCGCCGGGAAGGCAGCCGGCTGATCGGGGAGAACACGGACGGCAAGGGTTTCCTGCGTGGCGTGCGCGCCGATGCGGGTGTGGATCCAGCGGGCAAACGTGTCGTCGTTCTTGGAGCGGGCGGCGCGGCGCGAGCCGTTGCAACGGAACTTGCGCTGGCGGGCGCGGCGGAATTGACCATCGTGAATCGCGGGGTGGAGCGCGGCGAAGCGATGGTCTCGGACCTGATTCGGGGGACTGGAGCGAGAGCAAGCTTTGCGCCGTGGCTCGGGACTTGGCGCGTAGCGCAGGAAACGGATCTGCTGGTGAACGCGACGTCGATCGGTCTCTATCCGGCGGTAGATGCAATGCCCGATGTTGACCTGAGCGCCGCGCGCGAGAGCCTTCTGGTTTGCGACGCCGTATTCAATCCGCCGGAGACGGGGCTCGTGCGAATGGCCAAGGCGCGCGGACTGCGAACGCTCGACGGCCTTTCAATGCTTGTCTATCAAGGCGTGATCGGCTTTGAGATGTGGACGGGTGTGAAAGCCCCCGAAGCCGTAATGAAACAGGCGCTTCGGGACGCTTTCAAGCTATAATTCCATCGAATGGACGTTCATGATGAGCCTCAGCGCCTGAGGCGGCCGGGGCAGCGCGCGGAGTTGGCTGTTATCGCCCCGGCAGGCGGCTCGATGCCCGGTTTCGTGAGCGCGAAACTGCTGGTCCGCTTTGGCAGGTCGATGGCCGGCGCCGCGCTCGAAGCGCTTCCGCAGTGAGCGTCGCCGGACTCATTCTCTCCGCCGGCGAATCGCGCCGGATGGGCTCTCCGAAAGCGCTGTTGCACTGCCGAGGCCAAACGTTCCTTGACGGATTGATCGAACGCTTCGCCGAAGTCTGCGCGCCCGTGATCGTCGTTCTTGGACATGCGGAGGCGGAGATTCGTGCGGGAATAAGCCTGGGGAACCGGGCTGCCTTCGTTTCAAATCCGGACTATCGCCGCGGACAACTGAGCTCGATGCAGTGCGGTTTGCGTGCGATGCCGGAAGACACGGAAGGTGCGCTATTCACGCTGGTAGATCATCCTCGCGTGCAGTTGGAAACGTTGCGCCTCCTGCTGACGGAGCCACGGGGCCGGGTCGTGAAGCCCAGGCACGAAGGACGCAGCGGCCATCCGGTGTATTTCGCGAGTTCGCTGTTTCCCGAGTTCCTGGCCCTGCCCCCGGACGGACAAGCTCGGGACGTCGTGCGGGCGCATGACGCGCAGACGCGGTTCGTGAACGTGCCCGATCACGGGATTCTCGATGACATCGACGATCCCGAAGCGTACCAGCGGTTGTTGGCGGCGACATGACGGTGAAGGTGAAACAGCGCATGGCAATTGGCGGTGCAATTCTGACGGTGAGCGCTCTCGCGGCCGTGCCGTATGTCAACGCCGACGTGTTCTCGAACCGGATTCGCGCCTCAGTCGAAGCTTCCTTGCATCGCAAAGTGGAACTTGGCGAAGTGCGCCTTCACCTGCTCACCGGGCCGGCATTCACGGTAAGGGACGTCCGGATTTACGACGACCCGGCATTCGGGATCGAGCCAGTGGCGTACGTCACAACGCTCTACGCGAGGCCGCGGCTGCTCTCCCTGTGTTACGGAAAGCTCGAGTTTCGTGCGTTGAAACTTGACGATCCCAGCGTGAATCTGGTCAGGACGGAAGCTGGACGCTGGAATTTTGAACCGCTGGTGGCGGGCGCCGGACTTTCGACGCTCCCCAAGATCGAAGTTTCCAACGGCCGGATCAACTTCAAGTTCGGCGAGACGAAATCGCTTTTCTACCTGACGAACGCGGACCTCGAAATCGTGCCTCCCTCCTCCGCGGGCGAAGAGGGGCGCATTCGATTCGAGGGAGAACCTTCGCGCGCTGACCGGCAGGCGCGGGGGTTGGGCAGCCTGGTCGCAATTGGGCGGTGGAAGTCCGCCCCGGGGGGAAGCACGACGGCCGACGCCAGCCTGCAACTCGAGAAGACGGCTCTAGGTGAAATCATCACGCTTGTGCGCGGCCGCGACGCGGGGATTCACGGACTGGTATCTTCGCGTGTCCAGGTCTCCGGGTCACTCGACAATATGCAATTGACCGGGAAAATGGATTTTCAGGACGTCCGCCGCTGGGACCTTTCTCCCTCGAAGGGTACAGCGTGGCCGCTGATGTTTCGTGGAAGACTCAACCTTCCAGGTCAAAACGTGGCCTTCGAATCGTACACAGCCGCTGCGGATCCGGCGCCTCTTACGATCAGGCTGCATGCGGGGAACTTCCTGACCGCGCCGCACTGGGGCGTCACCCTCACCACGGATAAGTTCCCGGTGGCTCCTCTTGTGGACGCTTTTCGCAACCTTGGTCTGGTGCTTCCGGAGCGCGTCAAACTAGAAGGAAATGTGGACGGGGCAATCGGGTATTCGAGCGAAGCCGGCCTGCAGGGAGGTTTCGCTCTTCGTGACGCCGGCGTCACTGTGGGCGATTCGCAAACGATGCGTTTTCGGGAGGCGCAGGCGACGCTGAAGAAAGGAACCGTAGCCGTTTCAGCCGAGAGCGAAGCACGACTGGACGCCGAATACCGGATGGACACTCAAGCGCTCGACATGACGATTTCGAGCACGGGGATGGACATCAAAACACTGCGCGCCCAGGCCGCGCTCGCCGCGATTCCGCTGATTGAACAGATTCGCGCAGGGAACTGGCAGGGCAAGCTGCGGTATCAACGGAACGGCGAGGCCACTGGAAGCTGGTCGGGAAGAGTGCAGTTGAAGAACGCGGAGATCGTGCCGCCCGGTATGGCTGGGCCGCTTACGATCGAATCCGCGAACGCCGTGTTACAGGGTGATCGCGTGACGCTCGACAAGATGAGAGTTCACGCGGGCGCGATCGAAGGCGAGGGCGATTATCGCTACGAGCCGAGGCTGGCGCGGCCTCACCGCTTCAAGATACGGCTGGGCGCGGTCAGCGCGGCAGAGTTGGAGTCGCTGGCTCTGCCCACGCTGCGGCGCGAAAACGGATTCCTGGCGCGAACACTAGGCATCGGCCGCGCACCCCTGCCGGAGTGGCTTGCTTCCCGGCGCATGGACGGAACAATCGAGATCGAATCGCTTCAACTGGGCGGCGCTGTTTTCGAACAGATCGGCGCGCGAGTGTTGTGGGATGGAGCGCGCGTCGAGTTTTCCGGACTCAGGGCCAGATGGGGCGAGGCCACGCTGGGCGGCCGCGTCTCCGCCGATCTCTCCGGCGCGGATCCCGCATACGAGGCGGCGGTGCGCGTCAAGGGGGTCCGGTGGAAGAGCGGAAGTGTCGAGGCGGACGCGCTGCTTCGAGCAAAGGGGCTGGGAGTCTCGCTGTTGCCAACGCTCCGTGCGGAGGGATCGTTCCGCGGCGGAGAGTTGGCTCTCGATACTCCGGTCTCGGTGAGCGGCTGCTTCCTGTTCGAGTGGCCGCGAGCCAGGTTCACGGAAATCGTTGCCGATGCGGACGGCGAACAATACGTCGGAAGCGGCGTGCTTCTCGAAGACGGCAAGCTTTCTATTGCGCTCTCAACCATCGCGAAAAAGCAGCTTCGTCTGGCGGGTACGCTGGCCGAACCCCGGCTGGAATGACGACGGGGAATTCGCGGCTCATGGGTCTCCCTTTCACTCGGCCATTCGCGGTAACTCGGGCGGGTCTGGCGGTCCGGCAGGCGCCACCGTGTCCGGTTGGCAACGCCCGCTACTTTACTTTCCAATCGCCGTCGAATAAGCCCGCCGCGATCACTTCACCACCGGTTCCAATTACCGCGTAATCCCCAAGCCTTGGATACAGCAGCGCGTTCGTGCCCGCGAACTCCTTCTCATGGAAAGTGTGGCCGCTGTTCAGAACCAGCGACCGCTTCGGGTTCAGCGGATTCCGGCAGATCAATACCGGCATATGCGCCGACGCCGCATACGTCCGCCCTCCTACCGTCAGCGTGTCCTTCGTCCATGTCACAGGCAGCTTTGCCAGCACTTGCGCGATCAACTTGTTGCTGCCCGGATCGCCGAACAGGATCAGGCTGCTTGAGGCGATATCCTGCTTCGTGACCGCCGTATCGTCCTTCACCCGGATGTCACCGCGCATCCATTTATCGAACTCCTTCGCGAACTGGTCGAGCGTGCTTTTCGCCCTCTCGTTCACCGCGGAGTTGAGAGGCGAGCCAGTTGGCCGAACACACAAGAAGGAATCCATGAACGCGTCGTCGACCGGTCCCGAGCGCCCGTGCACCTTGCCCACCAGGACGCCGACCGACGGTTCCACCTGCTCCCAGACGCCGTTCGTCTTGTAGTAGACGCCCGGGGAGGGGAACTTCTGGCCGTCAAGCGTGATGGAGCCATAGGGCAAGCCATCAGTTACCGTGAGCCGCGTGACGTTTTTGGTCTTCACGACGTTCTTGTCGGCGTAGACTTCCGTGCGTTCGTACATCTTGTCGAGCACATCCACCTGCGCCCAGAAGCACTTGTTGTAGCGCGGGGTGTAGGTGACGAAGCGGATGCGTTCCGGAGTTGAGCGGCCTTTCGCCACGGCCTCGCGGATGAACGCTTCCGACTCGCGTTTGCTGTCGGGGTGAAACCGGTGGCCGGTCTTCGCCCCAGCCAGGAACAGCGCGCGCAGATCCGTGGTCGTCCATCGCAGCACGCCCGCCGTGAAGTGGTAGCCCTCCGCTTCCAGGCGCTCGCGAATGTTGAAAGCGGCCTGGCGTTGCGGATCGTCCTCGCCACCATAGCCGACCATCGGCACGTTGACCGCGTTCAGGGAATAATCGACGGCATCGTAGATGCGCAGAGCGGCGTCCTGATAGGGAGGCAAGTCCGTCTGCTTCGCATATACCTTGGTGTCCGTGAAGCCGGCGCCAGCTTCGGTCGCAACCCAGCGGTCCGGGTAATGCAGTCCAATGTGCCATGTTCCAGCTCCGCCCATGGAGAACCCGCGAAGCACGATACGCGCCGGATCCACGTTGTACCGTTTCTGGACCGAAGCGAGGGCTTCGAAAACGTCTGTCTCGCCGGCCCAGCGGTATCCGTTGTTCGTGCGGCCGAACACTTCGACTTGCAGGTAATCCTCCTCGGGTGGGATGGGTTTTGCCGCATCGTGCGCCGTGAGGAAACTGACCTCGTTCAACGTCGCCCCCTTGCCGTGCATCACCACGTCCAGACGCATCGGTTTCTGACCGTCGTAGGAATCCGGCACAATCATTCCGTACGGCTGCAAGCTGCCATCCACCTTTGAGCGGTAGGCGCGGGAGAAGCGGCCCTTCTGTTTTTCCCAGGGCGCGCTGCCCTTCGCCAGTTGCCCCGCGCGTTCGATGCCTCGATCGAGCGCCGCGAGCGTATTGGCGACGTAAACCTTCGTGTAGAATTCTTCCGGGTGCCGCGTGATCCAATCCGCCGCCTTATGGTAGACGGCCACATCGGCGAGCAGGGCGTCGTCGGTCCGGGCGGCTGAGAGCTTCTCGACGCGCGCTTTGAGATCGGCCATGCGTTCGCCGATCTGCCGCATTTCTCCGCTTGTGGGGGTGTAGGCGTCGGCCGCGCTCAGGACGGCGGCTGCAAAAAAAGATAAACCCAGATTCCGTTTCATAATGAGGCCATTCTACGCCATGCGCTTCCCGCGGCAAATCGTTTCGCGGCAGACGATTCGCTTGTCCGCCGTGACGGTATTGCGCTGCGAATCCGTCAGCGGGAATTTCCCTTCTTCGATCCCGAGCACGGCTAGATCGGCCGGAGCGCCCACATCGAGCGTTCCAAGGCCTGGAACGCGGTTCACGATACGCGCCGCATTAATGGTCGTCCTGAGCAGAATATCCTCGAAGCTCATTCCGAGGTGAAGCATTTTGGACATCGTGGTCGGCATGTCGAACACCGGGCCCTTCACGTTGAGATTGTAGATGTCGGTTGAGATCGTGTCGGGTAGAAAGCCGGCCGCCATCGCTTTACGCGCGATTTCGAAGTTGAAGCTTCCCAGACCATGTCCAGTGTCGAACTTCACGCCGCGCTTACGGGCGTCGAGAACGCTGGCCTTTATCTGGCCGGATTTCTCGACAATACCGATGCCGTGCGTGTTGTAGCAATGAGTAACGACATCGCCCGAACGCATCAGCGGCATGACCTCGTCGGTTTCCGGCGGCGAAAAGCTGATATGGGCCATCAGTGGAACGTGAAACGCGTCGCACCACTCCCGGGCAATCTTGAGAAACTCGGGACTATAGCG
>SHUI01000206.1 GCA_009697455.1 Bryobacterales bacterium | reverse complement strand
TTGCCAGATCGTTGGGTTGGTTCATTTCGGCGGAGTGCGCAAAGATCCGGATGGCTCGCGACGCGGGGTTGACCAGCAGGACGTTGTGATTCGTGTAGTCGGCAACGTACATCCGGCCTTTGCGGTCGAATCGGATGCCATTGGCCAGTCCACCGTTAGGCATTTCGAGGAAGACTTCGCCCTTTCCCGATGGAGTGACTCGCCCGATCGTGGGCTTGCGTTCGAAGCTCACGGCGAAGATGTTGCCCGCGCGGTCGCAGGCGGGACCTTCGACCTCGGCGGTGAAACTGTTCACCGCGGTGAGCGGCGTGGCGACAAACAGATCCTCTGCAAACATCGACAGGGGCAGGAGGAAAAGAGACGTGATTAGGCGCTTCATGCTGTCCGCCCATGGTATCACCGCGAGCTTGGCAGATGGGCGCGGGAGTTCACGCCGCTTTCTTGAAGTGCCGCCCGCTGTCGATGGGCTTCACGCCGGTTTTCATCCGGCTCCGCCGTCTCCAGAAGAACTCCCTCGCCATCCAGATCGCGCCCGCCGCTGATAGCAAGCCGGCGAATACCACAAGTGCGGCGACCATGATCGCCAGTTTCATGTCATCCGAAAAGGCCCACATAACGCCTCCATTGGTATGGATGACTGCAGGTGACGTTCCGATGCAAATGGGTCTTGGCCCTGCAATTGCCTATAATCACTAAATGACTTGTCGAATCGCCGCATGAGTGTGACCTTCCCCTTGGTTGCAAGCGCGATGATTGGCATGATGTTGGGAGCGGGAGCGTTCACGTTCCGGTATGCGGAAGGCCTCTCCTACTTCAGCAATAACCCGAACGCCTGCGCGAATTGCCACATCATGCGGGACTACCTGGATTCCTGGCAGCGGTCGAGCCACCACGGACGGGCGGTTTGCAACGACTGCCACACGCCTCACGCCATGATTCCCAAGCTGCTCACGAAGGCTGAGAACGGGTGGCGGCACTCGGTGAAATTTACTCTGCAAACTTACCCGGAACCGCTACGCATAACCAGGGGCAATTCGCGCAGGTTGCAGGAGAACTGCGTGGGATGCCACGGCGAGTTTGTCAGCGAAATACGCATGGGCCATTCGCCTTCCCGCCCTGGAGGCGAGGAAGAATCGTGCGTGCGGTGCCACCCTGGCGTCGGCCACGGGTCAAGGAGATAGCGAGTGCAAGGTTCCCGAAATATTTATATCGGAGTCATCGCTCTGACGGCGGTCGCCACGTTTGGCATCACGATGCTGCTGATGAACGTCCGCGAGCGAAAGGACGAAGCGAGGCAGACGCACTTCGAGATCGTGAAGCTCGACGAAAACGTGGTTGACCCGGCCGAGTGGGGCAAGAATTTTCCCCGGCAGTACGACGGCTACAAGCGCACTACCGACATCGAGCGGACGCGCTTCGGAGGCAGTGAAGCCTTTTCCAAACTGGAGAAAGATCCACGCCTGAAGCGCATTTTCGCCGGGTATGCCTTCGCGCTCGATTTCCGCGAAGAGCGAGGCCACGCGTACTCGCTGAAAGATCAGGACGAAACCGAGCGCGTGAAGCAGCGCCCGCAGCCTGGCAGTTGCCTGCAATGCCACGCCTCCGTAATCGGCGCGTACCGCAAATTAGGAGAAGGCGATATCCTGAAGGGGTTCGACAAGGTAAACGCGATGCCTTACGCCGAGGCGCGCAAGCTGGTGACCCATCCGATCAGTTGCATCGACTGCCATGATCCGGCAACCATGCAGCTTCGAGTGACAAGGCCGGGCTTCCTCAATGGCATCAAAGCATTCAAGAAATCTCAGGGCGTTGAGAACTACGACCCTAACAAGATGGCAACCCGTCAGGAGATGCGCAGCTTCGTGTGCGGACAGTGCCATGTGGAGTACTATTTTGCGGGGCCAGGGAAGACCGTAACCTACCCGTGGGCGAAGGGCTTGAAAGTGGAGGAGATCGAGTCCTACTACGACGAAGTTGGGTTTTCGGACTGGAAACACGCGGAGACGGGAGCGCCGGTGTTGAAGGCCCAACACCCCGAGTTCGAGATGTGGAACCAGGGTGTGCATGCGCGCAGCGGCGTGTCGTGCGCCGATTGTCACATGCCATACACCAGGCAGGGTGCGATCAAGGTCAGTGATCACCATGTCCGGAGTCCGCTGCTCAACGTCGAACGGGCGTGTCTGGTTTGTCACGCTTTCCCCGCCCCTGAGATGAAGGCTCGCGCGGAAGCGATTCAGGAGCGCAACGCCAAGCTGCTCGACCGCGCGGAGAACGCACTCATCGCGTTACTGGACGATGTAAAAGCGGCGCGGGCCGCGGGTGCCACGGATCAGCAGCTCGACGCGGCGCTCAAGTTACAGCGCAAGGCACAATTTCGGGCGGACTTCGTGAACGCCGAGAACTCGATGGGGTTCCACGCCCCGCAGGAAGCGGCGCGGATTCTCGCCGAGGCCATCGATTACGCCCGGCAGGGGCAACTGGCGATTCCTCGGCGGAAGTAACTGAGGCCGGAAGCGCCTGGACTCAATCCAGCCGGTGTTTTGATACGGTTAGGATAACTCCGGCTGCTTCGCGGCATTCCACGACGTCCGGCGCCGCCCAAAAGGCCTCCGGTGCCTCATTCGCCCTACTTCGCGGTGACACTCGATGAAATCGCGAACAGGAGATCCCATTGCGGCGCTCGCGGAGCTTGCTTCTTACGCCCGGAACATCAATCCCCCAGAAACTTCCCGTAGGGCCGGAGTTCCTTCACGTTGTCGCACACGGCCTTGATGCCCGCCGTGAGAGGAATGGCCAGGACAAGCCCCGCGGCGTCCCAGAGGAAGCCCCAGACCATCAGCGCGATCGTAACGACAAGCGGGTTCAGATGCACGCGCGACCCGACGATTTTCGGATACAGCATGTTCATCGCGAGCACGTGGAACGCCGTTACGGCCGCCATTACGAGAACGTAGAACGACAACTCCGTGTGCGCGGTCAAAGAGACGAGCAGCGGCGGAACCATCGCTACAGGCAGGCCGACGTATGGCACCAGGCTCAGGAATCCGCTCAACGGGCCAACCAGCAGAGGGTAAGGAACGCCGAGTTTCCAGAAAGCAGCCGAACTCACCGCGGCTAGAATCAGCCCTAACACGAAGTTGCCCACGACGAATCCACGAACCATTTCACCGATTCCCTGCAGGCTCTTCGCCGCAACCACCCTGTCCTCGCCTCTGAAGAACTGTAGAAAACTGCGGTGAACGTGATCGCGCCAGCTCAACATGAAGTAGACCAGGAACGGTATAAACGAACCCATCAGAACGACCTGATAGAGGCCGCTTGCTTTGGCATAAAGGTAGTCCATCACCGGATTGGCATCGGTATGGATGCGTACTTCCTGGATCGCGGGCTGGGCGGCCGGGAACTGCGCGGCAGCCTCGGAAACCTTTTTCCGGCTTCTCTTCGCTTGAGCGGCTTGCTCCTGAACCTGCTGCTGCGCGATCTGTTTCTGGGGAAGAATTACCCGGGAAACCGCCTTTTCGGAATCGTCCATCTTCTTCCGCGTGGCTTCCACGATCTCGCCGATTCGCCGCGTGTAGTTCGGCAGGTCGTCGGCCAGCACCGACATCTGCGTGAATGCGCCGAGCCCCATCAGGTACACCGCAAAAAGCGCAAGGCTGCAGACCACGAAACTGGCGACGCTGCGGGGAAATCGAATGCGCATCAGAAGCCCGACGAAAGGCTCGAGAATAAATGCGAACACCATCGCCGTGACCAGCGTAATGAAGAGGACGCGGGCCCAGTAGAGCAGTGCGATAATGGCCCCCATCGCCACCAAAGACGCGGCGCGGTGCCGCAGGTCAGCGTCTATTCCTTCATCCTTAGGCGATCGTGATAAAAGTGCCACGGCGTGTCAGTATAAGCCACTTTAGCACGCTCCCCCGTATAATGGATCTTCGTGCAAAACCAAGGCAGAATTCTCGCGCTCGATCTTGGGAAACGGCGCATCGGACTGGCGGTTAGCGACGAACTCGGCATGACCGCGCAGGGAATTCACACCCTCGAGCGCTCGAACATGCGAACCGACATCGGCGAATTGAAGCGCCTCATAGAGGCGCGTGGAATCACGTCCATCCTCATCGGGAATCCGCTGCATATGAGCGGAAAAGAAGGGCGTCAGACCGGATGGGTGCGCGAATTCGCCGCTACTCTTGAGAGGAAAACGGGGTTGAATGTGAAGTTGTGGGACGAGAGACTCACCACTGTGGAAGCATCGCGCGTCCTGCGGTCGAGCGGAATCAGCATAGAGAAGAGGGCACGGGCAATCGACCAGCTTGCCGCCGTTATCCTGCTGCAAAGTTATTTGGACGCGCTCGACTACTTAGAGGTTGAAAGGTGTGAAGAAATATAACTCCGCATACGGATTCACGCGATTTGCCGGGACTCGATTCCTTCGCTACAGCCCAGCGCCGGGCCGCGAGCGTGAGCAAGCTTGCGTTATGGGGCCGGCGCCTGCGACTGCGTGGCGTGCTAACCTCGGCAGGGTGCGCCTTACACTCTCAGGGGAGCGGTTGCAAACGCTTCAGGAGCGCGGTGCGGCTGCGATGATACAGCTTTGTATCGGACTGCACGCCCGACGCATGGCAGCCTGGCGGCGTCAAGCAGCGTCCTTCTGATGCGGCGCTTCGTCCTAACCGTTTGTCTCGCACTCGCCTTCGCCGCGGGGATTCCATGGTTTCTCCTCAACCTTCCCTACGCCGGGTTCGAAGGCGAGACATTTGTCGAGATCCCTCGAGGCGCAAGCGCGCGCCAGATGGCGGGCGTGCTCTCCGCCGAAAAAGTGGTGCGGCACGAATGGCTGTTTCTGGCGGCGAGGCTGATTGAATCGCGGCGCGCTTTGCAGGCCGGAGAATACCGGTTCACGAAACCGGCGTCGCCTCGCGAAGTCCTTGGACGGATCGCGCGGGGTGACTCTTTCTACCATGAACTTACCGTGCCGGAAGGCTGGAACATGTTCCAGATTGGGGCCGCCACCGAAAAGCTCGGCCTGTTTTCCGCGGCCGATTTCCTCGCCGCGGCGCGCGACCCCGCCCTCATCCGCGACCTCTCGCCGCGCGCTCCGTCCCTTGAAGGCTACCTCTTTCCCGATACCTACCGGCTGAAGCGCCGGACCACACCGGCTGAACTCTGCCGCGTGATGACGGCCCGGTTCCGCCAGGCTTGGGGAAAGCTGGGCGGCATGGACGCACACCCGGTGGCGACGCTCGCCTCGCTAGTCGAGAAGGAGACCGGAATCGCGGAGGAACGGCCCCTCGTCGCATCGGTCTTTCGCAACCGCCTCAGGCTCGGTATGAAACTGGACTGCGATCCGACCACCATCTACGCGGCCTTGCTCACCGGCCGCTACACTGGCGTGATCCATCGATCCGACCTCGAAAGCAGGCATCCCTATAACACGTACCGGAACGCTGGGCTTCCGCCTGGGCCGATCGCGAACCCGGGCCTGGCTGCGATCCAAGCCGCGCTGCGTTCCGCTGAAACCGGTTATCTTTATTTTGTGGCTCGCTCCGATGGGTCGGGCGGTCACACCTTTTCCGGATCCATCAAGGAACATGAAGCCGCCACCGAACGATATCGCCGCGCACACAGGAAGGCAGACAAAAAAGGAAAGGTTCGCGGCATACCTCGAACGAAGGCGTCAGGAAAGAGATCTGCCGGACGCGATTGAGACAGCTGAGTGGCGGGCTCTGTTGAGCCTGCTGCACCCCATCTCGGAGGGCAGTCTGCGGAGTCTTCTGAAAGCGGCCGGCATGCGTGTTGCGCAGCCGTTCGAGGGAGTCGGTCAAAAGTCGATGGCAGAACTTGAAGCTTCGCTCATCGAGATGGAGAAGGTCTACACACAAGCGATTGCGTGCGGCGACCGCGACACGGCAAAGCACTGCCGTCGCGTCGTGATCGAGGCACGCAGGCGAGCGCGCTTCGCTTCCGGAAACCAGAAGGTTGTGGAGGAAAAACGCCGGCTGAAGGCCGAGATGTCCGAATGGATGCTCGTATGGCTTGAGAACCCGCCGGTGTTCCCCGCATGGGCAAAGCTGCGGCTGAAGACCCTGCTATCCGAGAACTCTGGCGCCTACTGAAGTTCGATCGACGTTACCTTCACGGTCTCTCCGTCAAGCTCTCCAGTTACTTTGACCTTCAGGTCCTTTTCCTTGGCTGTGGATTTCAGCGCTGCGAGAGCTTTGGCATTCCCGCTTTCGTCGAACTTGACGAACTTGCCGTCGGCGAGCACGACGCCGAATCCGCTCTTCGCGCATGCGACGCCGCACTTGGCGGTGTGGCTGGCCAGATCTTTGGCTTTGCACATCACGTCAACGAGGGTTCCGCTCCAGGTCGCGGCGAGCGAGACTCCGGCAAACAAAAAACCCGTCATAAGAATCCGTTTCATGCTTCCTCCCGAAGGTCCATTGTAATACTTTCGAGGTGCTCCTTTTTTCATGCTGGAAGCCTATCGGACGGCGAGCCTCCCGCCGATAAAGATATTGAGGCCCACCTAGGTCCGCCAGACTTTGCTTGTCGGCCCTTCCTGGCGGCTGGAGGAGGATGCTGCGTGATCACATACGTTGCGAAGCACGAATCATTGCGCCGGGCAGACGTTTACCTGTCCCTCTCGCGCCTGCTGCTCCACGCGACGACACTGCATCCCCAGGCGAACGATAGAGGTACTCACGAGAGGTTCAAGTCGGCCGTGGCCGCGCTCAATACGAGGCTTGAGCCTTGCCGGTCCGGCGACGAACTGATGCAGGTCGCGCAAGCTTTCACTCGTGTAGTCGAAAGATACATGCGGCAGGCACACGGAACGGACGGGGCACGGGAAGGAGAGTTGACTCGCATGCTGTCTGCGATTTCCGACACGATCACGGAGATCGACATGCTACGCAAGCCTCTCGAGCGAAGCTTACAATCGGCGCGGGAGCCGGCGGAAACTCCGGCTCCGCCGGCTGCCCGCGAGCCCCCTCCGGATGTGTCAGCTGCGTCGCAGCCAGCACTCGAAACGCCTAAAGGCCGCGATCCGTCAACCGGTCTCCTGTGGCGCGGTGATGCCGTGGACTCTATCTTTGCGCACGACGCCGAGCGCTCTCACCTTCATGCGGCGGTGTTTGTGATGGACGGCTATCAGGCCTTTAACCGGTGCCATGGGCCCACCACGGGTGATCGCGCCCTGCAGGTGCTCTGCCAGCAACTTGCCAGGGAATTTCAGCCACAGGACCGGTTGTTCCGCTGGACTCCTGAAACGCTTGTTGCTTTACTGGTTCGCCTGGAAGCGCCCGCCGAGGTTAGATCCATGGTGATGGGAATCGCCTTGAAACGGCACGAAATGACGGTTCAGATTGGCACGCGTTCGGTGCACATTCCCGTCAAGTGCCTGGCAATGGCGGTTTCGAGCGCCAGCCCGGACCCCGCCGATCTGGTCGCGAAAATCGACGAGTTCGTGGCAAAGAGACTGCGGTTCAACGGAGCCTAGCGGCCTGCCGGCAGTGGTTGGACTGTCTCGCCTGGTGCCGGGCCAACTGTACGGCATGGTGACGGACAACCCGGTTACGATCGCTGCCGCAGATGCCGCTGGCATCTGTTGCGGATCGAGCCCAGCAGGAAATATTCGTGCTTGCCGTGCCGCGTACGAGTGATCGACCGGAGCGCCGATTGAAAAACAGGCCACCGAATTCGAGGCGGTCAGTTCGACGCAACCACTGCCGGCTTCGGCGTCGGGTTTTCGAGCGCCACTTCGTCGCCTGCATCGACCCCTGACAGAACCGCTCCATGCGTCCCGTTCCGGAGGCCGAGTTTCACCTCGCGCGGTTCCCACTTCTCGCCCCGCTTGACGAACACTTGCTCCTTGCCGTCCTTGCTGAATACAGACGCGAGCGGCAGCAGAACCGCGTTGTCCTTGTGCTCGAGGACGATGTCGCCGCTAGTCGAAAGGTCTGGAATCAGGCGCGGGTCCGAGCCGAGAATCGCTACGCGAACCGCCACACTGCGGATATAGTAGTTCTGCCGCCATCCGCCCACGCCGAGGGCGCCGAGGCTCTGCACCTTGCCAGGCAAAGACAGGCCGGGGAAGGCGTCAAACTGAAGATTGACCGCCTGACCGATACGCATCTCTTCCGAATCCACTTGATTCGTGGTGGCTTCCATCTGCATGCGCGCCGGGTTCACGATCTTCATGAACGGCTGACCGGGCGCCACTTGATCTCCGAGTTGGATCTGCGCCATCTCGCCGCCGCGAAAAATGGATTCCATGACAACCAAGCCGTCTATGGGAGCGCGCATCGTGAACTTCACGACATCCGCGTCGTGCCGCCCCTGGTGGCGCACCTGCCGTTCTTTCGTGATTTCGAGTATCCGAATCTCGGCCCGGTCGGCGATTTCGCGGTTCTTCATATCCGAGGCAAGCTGGTTATAGGCCGCCTCGAATTCCTCGGACGCCAGTTTCAGGATCTCGGCATCGACCGGTGTACGGATCTCGGACGCACCGGCGTCGAGCTTCGCCTTGTCCCAATCGGCCTTCGCGTTGCGGATATTCTGCCGCATATCCTCGGTAGCGGTCGCCTGTTCGGCCTTACGCTTGCGAATATCGGCGTCGGCTTGAATCACCTGCGCTTTAACGTCGTCGAGATGATCCTGGATCGACTGCGCGTCGATTTCCGCGGCGAGTTGGCCCTTTTTGACGAGGGTGCCGGACTTTGCCAGATCGATAAGGACCAGCGCTCGTCCGGCGTCGGGACCGCGCATCATGGGCGCAAGCATCGCGGCGAAGTCTTTGGCGGCCGTCACGCCGCTTAGGCGCAGCGTGCGGTCGATCGGCCCGCTGCCGACCTTGGCGCTTCGCACCTGAACCGGCCCGCCCACCGCTGACGCGGAGGAAGCCGGATCTGCTTTGGGTTGCAGGAAATACTTGTATCCCGTCCAGCAGCCCCCGGCCACCAAGGCAAAAATGACGAAAAAGAGCCACTTCGAACGCTTTGGCGGTGCGGGAGTTACGACGGGCGACGGAGTTTGAACCGGCGCGGGATGCGGATTGATGGTCGCCGACATGATTTTAGCCTACTAGGATATAGCCTACTACAAGACGACTCCCATGGGAT
>SHUI01000205.1 GCA_009697455.1 Bryobacterales bacterium | reverse complement strand
GGCGTCCAGATCCGTTTCACGACCGGGCAGATTCCGGACACGTGCAATACCACACCCGCAGCAACGCCCGCGGCGCCCGCGGTGAGCAACTGCCGGAACGGTATTCGCGGACTCGCGTCGCGCATCCAGCGTCCGGCCACCAAGCCCAGGATCATAGTTCCGAGCGTCGGAATGAAGCTCAGGGTGAGGTAACCGCCGCCGTTGAAGACGAACGGCTTCTGGCGCGGGAAGAGGTTCAGAAACCACTGGTCGAACGCGGACCCGAGGTTCGCGTTCTTGTTCCAGTGCGCCGCGAATCCCGAGTAATGGTGTTGCCAGTCCGCGGGTACCCCGACCGTGTGGTAATCGAAGCCGGGGCCGGCCACGGGGTAGAGCGCCCACGCCAGCCAATACCCGAAAAGGAGAACGCCGAGCGCGGACCACTGCCAACGCGGTGGGCGGAAGCCGAACAGAAACAGGAGCGGATAGCCGAGCCCAATCTGCGTGAGGGTGTCCTCGAAAGTGAAGTTCGTCCCCGGGCCTCGCATGGACCGCAGAAAAATCCCGAGAGCCGCAAGGAGGAAAGCTCGCCAGACGGCGTGTCCGAACAATTTCCCGAAGGTCTTGCCTTTCGCGAGACGGCTGGCGATCGAATAGGGAAGCGCCGCGCCCACGAGAAAAGAAAAGGATGGCTGGATCAGATCATGAAGCGAACATCCCGCCCATTCCACGTGAGTCTGGTTGTAGGCGAGGATGCCCACGAGCCAGTTTCCGGGCAGGGCGGCGGCCGCGCGAGACAGCCGCAGCACCTCCGCCATCATGAGCAGCATCACGAAACCGCGATAGACGTCCAGCGCGTGATTCCGCTGGCTTCCGATGGGACTCATTGGAAGACGATATCACGGATGGAGCCGCAAAGCGGACCGTCGATCTCCGAGCGCGTCTCCCCGATCGTCTGGCGCGCCTGGACCGTGACCACACTGTCGATGCCGTTCGCCCGGACCAGCCGTCGTCGTTGAATCGCCAAAGATGGAGGTGGGGTAGATCCTCATTCCCATCACCGGTAGTCCCATTGGCGATTGTGGGCGGGACGCAGGATCTCCCGGACCCGATTCAACAGCGCATCGTCGCAAGGCTCCTCGCACCAGCGGACGTTTCGCGTCACCGAGTCCGCATTCGCGGAACTGAAGAGATGGGTCGGGATATCAGGATTGCCGCAGGCAACTGCACCGCCAGTTGGCTGATCGAAACGCCCTGCGCACGGCAGAAGTCCGCCGCCACCCGGAATATGCCGCGCTCGTGCGGGCTCGCCGAATGCAGCCCGCTCGCTTGCTTCGCTCTCTACCTTTCCCCCTTCACGTGGTCCAGATAAATCCTTGAATTTAACAGGATCTTGCTCTGGCATAGGTATTGCTCCATCCCCTGCGCCACCATGGCCTCCAGCTTCTCGTCCCAGTAGCCGTAGTTCAGCCGCCGCAGCGAACCCCGAAGCATTAGGCGGTCGAACCCGCTCAGCGTTCCATGGATACGGTCCCGATATTTGTTGATAAACTCTTGCATGGCGTTCTCCTCCTGGATTTGTGCGGGTGATTGAACTTCAACGAGGCAATTCTACAGAGGATAACGCCGGCTTTTCTGTTATGCGTTTGCGGCGAAGCCGGGCTGTGTACCGGCGGCTGACGCGCTGGCTGTATCGGCGTGGCGGGCAACGGGCGCGGTGCTCGACGGACTGGACCAGCCAAACCTTTTGGGACATGGGACTGCATAAACTGCAAGGCACAGTGCGCTACCCGTCGCAAGCCACTCCACCGAAGATCATCGTAAAGCCGTATGCGGGAAAACCGCGCTTACGGTTTGAAAGGGGGTTCATGGAAACAGGCCAGCAGTAGATGCTGGTTCTGCGCCATAATCTACCAATGGGCGCCCCCGCCGCACACGTCCGCGTAGCCTGTCTGCTGTTGCCCGCGCTTGCCTTGGCGGCGGGAGCTATCGATTTCGATCGTGCCCGGAAATTCTGGTCGTTTCAACCCATCAAGGACTACCCAGCGCCGGTGGTGCGTAACTCGAAATGGGTGGAGTCCAGTATCGACGCATTTCTGCTTGAAAAGCTTGAGTCGAAGGGACTCGCGCCTGCTCCGCCCGCCGACCGGCGCACGCTCATACGCCGCGTCACCTTCGATCTCACCGGACTGCCGCCCACGCCCGAGGAAATCGCCGCCTTCCTCGCCGACAGTTCGCCGAAGGCATTCGAAACGGTGGTCGAACGTCTGCTGGCATCGCCTCATTACGGAGAGCGTTGGGGCCGGCACTGGCTCGACCTCGTCCGGTATGCCGAAACTGACGGCCATGAATTCGACGTCGACAAGCCCAACGCATGGCGCTACCGCGACTACGTCATCCGCGCTTTCAACAACGACGTTCCGTATAACCGCTTCGTGCTCGAGCAACTCGCCGGCGACCTGCTGCCGAAGGACCGCGTCACGGGAGATATCGAGGAGCCTACCATCGCCACGGGCTTTTATTGGCTGGGCGAAGTCATCAACACGCCGGTCGATACCTTCCAGGCTGCCGCGGACCGCACGGATAATCAGGTGGACGTCATCGGCAAATCGCTGCTTGGACTTACGGTCGCATGCGCTCGCTGCCACGATCACAAGTTCGATCCCATCCCAACATCCGATTACTATGCGCTCGCGGGTTTTCTCGAAAGTTCCAGGCTTCGCCAGGCGGCCGTCGATTCCCCGGCGCGCGCGGAGGAGATCCAGGGCGCGCTCGCACACTTGGAACAGCGTCCTCGCGCGGCCGGGGCGGCGCCCGTAAGAGATCAAAGCTACGAAGTCTTCGAAGATTTCGACGGCGTGGATTTCTCCACGTGGACCGCGACAGGTTTGGCCTTCAGCAGCGGCCCGGTGAGCGGCATCGCCGACTCGGGACGCTATTCGAATCAGGCGCAGGGCATTCTCATTTCGAAGCAGTTCCTCATCCAGAAACGCTATATCCACGTGCGCATGGCAGGCGGCGCAACCGTGAAATTGATTGCCGACGAGTACACGAACGCCGGCCGCATTCTCACCGGGGGCGATCAATTCGCATGGAAAACCATCGACGCGCGTATGGGAGTGGGCAACGTGGGTTATCTTGCCATCGAAGACCTGGATCGTGAGAAGTCGGTTGCCGTCGATCAGATTTGTTTTTCGGACCAGAAGGCTCCACCGCCCGATCCAGGTGAAAACGGCATCGCGCCCCCTCCTGTTCCAGGGGATGCCGCGCCGCCGTCCACGTTTGCCATGGCAGCGACGGAAAGCGTACCAAAAGACTCTCCAATCCACATCCGCGGAAATCACAAGACGCCGGGCCCGGCGGTTCCACGCCGGTTTCTCACGGTGCTCGGTGGCGAACGCCAGCGGCCCATCTCGAACGGCAGCGGTCGTCTCGAACTCGCCCGCCGCATTACGGACTCTTCGAATCCTTTGCTCGCGCGCGTTATTGTAAACCGCGTATGGAAGCACCATTTCGGGAAAGGCATCGTCGAAACGGTGGACAATTTCGGGCTTACCGGAGAGCCGCCCTCCCATCGTGAAATGCTCGATCATCTCGCATCCCAGTTCATGGCCGGCGGCTGGTCGATCAAGAAACTTCATCGCCGCATGCTTCTGTCTAGCGCTTACAAGATGTCGAGCCGTCCCGCCGCCACGGCCGATGCGGCCGACCCGCTCAACAAGCTTCTCCATCGCATGCCTATCCGCCGCCTGGAAGCCGAAGCCATTCGAGACAACCTGCTCGCGGTTGCGGGAAGTCTTGACCGGACGCTTTATGGTCCGAGTGTCCCCCCTTACGTCAGCGCGTTCATGGATGGACGCGGAAAACCGAAGTCCGGTCCGGTCGATGGGGCGGGACGCCGCAGCATCTACATCCAAGTGCGACGCAACTACCTGACGGACATGTTCCTTACCTTCGACTACCCTCTGCCGATCACGACCATCGGACGCCGGGGAGCCTCGACGGTGCCTTCGCAGGCATTGTGGATGATGAACAGCGAACTCATCGCGCTTCAGGCGGAGCGCTGGGCGCGCCGCGTGCTCGCCGGGGTCCCCGCGCCCGAGGCGCGGGTCGCGCTGCTCTACGAAGAGGCGTTTGGACGACCGGTTTCGCCCGACGAGACTCGCGAAATCCTGGCTATGGCGAATTCGCTGACCGCGCGCTACGGCGACAAGGCCAAGGCATGGGCGGACGTTTGCCACGTGCTGATGAACACGACGGAGTTCATATTCGTTCGATGACTCTCACACGCCGCGAAATGCTGTGTCGAAGCGCCAACGGCATTGGCGGATTGGCGATCGCCGCGATGGCCGCGACGAGCGAGCAGGACCGCGTGCTGCATCCGCTCGCCGTGCAGCCCACGCACTTCAAAGCTAAAGCGAAGTCCCTGATCTTTTTGTATATGGATGGCGGCCCGTCGCAGGTGGACACTTTCGATCCAAAACCGCGTTTGGAACGCGAGCATGGCAAGCCGCTTCAGATCCCCATGCCGCCCACGCAGTTCAACGACAACGGCAATGTGATGCAATCCTACTGGAAGTTTCGCAAGCACGGCCAGTGCGGCGCGGACGTCAGCGAGTTGTTCCCGCATGTCGCAAGCTGCGTGGACGATCTCGCCATCGTCCGTTCCATGGTTGCGGAGAACTCCGAGCACACAGCCGCGAATTACATGCTGCACACGGGCTTTGCAATGCAGGGCCGCCCCAGCATGGGTTCCTGGATCACTTATGGTTTGGGCAGCGAAAGCCAGAGCCTGCCGGGATTCGTCGTGCTCGATAGCGGCCTCATCCCGCCGGGCGGCATGGACAACTTTGGCAGCGGATTCCTGCCAGCCGCGTATCAAGGTACACTCCTGCGGCGCGGCGCGAAGCCCATCGCGAACGTGGAGCCGCGCGAGGCATCACCAGAAATCCAGCAGGAGAAGCTGGCTCTGCTTTCGCGCCTTAACCGGGGAGTGCTCGACCGCCTGGGGTCCGTCACCGAACTCGACGCTACGATCTCGAACTACGAACTCGCGTTCCGTATGCAATCGGCGGTTCCGGGACTCGCCGATATCAGCGGCGAGTCGAAGGCGACGCTTGAACTGTACGGCATCGACGAGCCCGAAACCGAAGCGTACGGACGGCAGTGCCTGCTCGCACGGCGACTGGTGGAGAGAGGTGTGCGGTTCGTCGAGGCGCTGACGCCCGCGCTCAAGGGCCTGGACCGGTGGGATCAACACGGCAATCTGCTCGAAGGCCACACGCGCAATGCGAAGGCGACCGACAAGCCCGTGGCCGGTCTGTTGAAGGACTTGAAGGCGCGCGGGTTGCTCGGCGAGACGCTGGTAGTTTGGGGCGGCGAGTTTGGCCGGACGCCCATGTCTCAGGGCGGCGTTGGCCGCGACCACAATCCTTTCGGCTTCACGATGTGGCTTGCGGGCGGCGGCGTGAAGGGCGGCGTTACCTACGGCGCGACGGACGACTACGGCTACTACGCCGTGGAAAACAAGGTCCACATTCACGATCTGCACGCGACCATCCTGCACCTGCTCGGCATGGATCACAAACGCCTGACATTCCGTTTCAGCGGCCGCGATATGCGCCTGACCGACGTGCACGGCGAAGTGGTTCGCTCCATCCTGTCTTAGCGAGCGCGTCATGCGGAAGGCCTCTCCCATCGGCGATCTCAAGCGGGGTGTGAAATTGGGAGGCGACAAAAAACGTTCGTCCACCCCACACAGATAATAGACTCACATGCTCCTCGAACTCGTTGTCGAAAACTATGCGGTGGTAGACCGGCTGAGGGTGCGTTTTCATCCCGGCCTGAATCTGCTTACCGGTGAAACGGGCAGCGGAAAATCCATTGTCGTCGACGCGCTTGGGCTCCTGTTCGGCTCGCGGGCTTCGACGGAGATGATCCGCTCCGGCGAGGACCGCGCGCGTGTTTCAGGGATTTTCGAAGTCGGTGGAAAGGCGCTTCCGGAAGGCCTCGCCGCGGAAGACGGCGAATTGCTGATTGAGCGCGAGATTCTGGCGAACGGGAAGTCGCGCGCGTTTGTCGGAAGCCGTCCCGCCACCGTGGCGCTGCTGCGGGAACTTGCCCCCTTGCTGGGTGATATCCACGGGCAGCACGATCAGCAGCTATTGTTCTCCAGGGACTCGCAACTGGAGATGCTCGATGTTTTTGCCGGTTCAAGCGATCTGTTGACGCGCGTCTCGGCCACGTATCATTCGTGGCGAGCGGCAGTGCGTGACCTGGAGGACTTAGAGCGCGGTGAACAGGAAAAACTGCGCCTCCTCGATCTCTGGTCTTTCCAGCGAACCGAGATCGAAAGCGCTACGCTCGAACCGGCCGAAGACGCCGCGCTTGAGACCGAGCGGCGGATTCTTCAGAACCTCGGCAAGGTGCAGGAGACGGCAGGGACCGCGTACGCCGCACTATATGATTCTCCCGAATCGGCTCTCTCTCAGGTTCGTGTCGCCGCAAAACGGCTTGAAGAGTTGTACCGTATTGACCCGGCTCTTGGCGAGATTCGCGAAACGCTCAAGCCTGCCGAGATTGGCCTTCAAGAGGCCTCATACGCGCTGCGCGATTACCTTTCGCATCTGGAATCGAACCCTGGCCGGCTCGAAGAGATCGAATCGCGGCTTTCAGTGATAGACCGCCTGAAACGCAAGTATGGGGTCTCGCTCGAACAGGTGCTGGCGTTTCTCGAAGAAGTCCGCGCCAACATCGCGGCCATTGAGAACGCGGGAGAGCGCATGGAGGAACTTCGCAAGCTGAAGCAGAAGCTTGGCTCGGAGTACGAGGCGCTTGCGGCTGAGCTCACCGCGCAGCGCGCCAAGGCGGCTCGAAGGCTTGAAAAACAAGTGGTGGCGGAACTCGCCTCGCTCGCCATGGAACGGACGGTTTTTCGCATCGCCCTCGCGTCCACAAAGTGGTCGGGAAGCGGCGCGGACGCGGTGGAGTTTCTCGTCTCGCCAAATCTGGGCGAGGAACCGAAGCCGCTTGAGAAAGTGGCGTCGGGCGGCGAGATCTCCCGGATCGCACTGGCCTTGAAAACCTGCCTGGGAGACTCTGCCGGGCGCACGCTGGTGTTCGACGAAGTGGACGCGGGCATCGGCGGAGTCGCTGCCGAAGGCGTTGGGCGGCGGCTCAAGAAACTCGCCGCCGGGAATCAGGTATTGTGTGTCACGCATCTGGCGCAAATCGCCAGTTTCGCGGACCA
This sequence comes from Bryobacterales bacterium, assembly GCA_009697455.1. Lineage (GTDB taxonomy): Bacteria > Acidobacteriota > Terriglobia > Bryobacterales > Bryobacteraceae > SYKU01. Next base: position 1,919 of record SHUI01000205.1, on the reverse strand, counting down.
TCACTACTCGGTCGAAAAGCGCGAATCGAACGGCAGAACCATTGCGGTTCTCGAAGAGCTGGACCAGGCCGCGCGCACGCGCGAGGTCGGCCGCATGCTCTCCGGCCAGATGCTGACGCCGGAGGCGCTGAAGCACGCCGAGCAGTTGATCCGGCTCAGCAGTTAAGTTGGCAGTCCGGGCCGCGTCTGCGTTTCGCTCCAGGCAGGTAGAGCGGTAGAGTCAACGGGAACAGGCGGCGCGCGCGGACGAGGGTGCGTACGAGGGCGTCCGCCCGGATTTTGCAAGATGGGCGTTTCCGGTTCAATAGAGCGCTGTGCCGGGGTCAGAGACGCTCAAAACCGAACGGATAGACGGAACTATCCTTTTGGATAGCAATATTGCCAGGAAACGATCATTCTAAGGCACTTAGATATTGGGCCGGCACGTGCATCAAAGCCTGACATGACCGACTCCCGACCTCACCCATATCTCTTCAACAGCGACTACATTGAAAAGCTCGCCGCCGGCGACCGCGAGGTTGAGGAGCATTTCTCTCAGTACTTCGGCAACCTTGTCGATCTGCGATTGAGAGGGAATCCCCTTATCGGCGTCGCTGCCGAGGACATCCGGCAGGAAACCCTCCTGCGGGTCTTGCGCGCCATTCGAAAGGGCGATCTGCGGAAGGCGGAAAGTCTGGGGGCTTACGTCGTAGCTGTCTGCCGATTTACACTTTGGGAGAACAGCCGGACGAACCGGCGGTACCAGCCTGAAGACGAAACCCACGAACCTGCCGACCCATCCTCCGGCCCCCACGAAAGGACCGTCGCGAAGGAAAGAGCTTCGCTCATCGCGCGGGTTCTGCAACGGCTTGCTCCCAGGGATCGCGAACTGCTCCAGATGTGCTTCTACGAAGACGCCGACTCCAGCCAGATGTGCGCGAGGCTTCGCGTGACGCCAGGATGCCTGGGCGTGCTGCTGTTTCGAGCGCGGAAGCGCTTCCGCATGCACGCGGCGAAGAGTTGCCCGGAGCTGGCAACGGCGTAGGCTCTACCGCACGAATTCGAGTTCCACGCGGTGCGGAATGATTCCAGCCTCGTACCCCATGTCGAGGAGTTTCTTAGCGGCGGCGGGAACGGCATCGCCGCAATCCACCGTGTAATGGTTGACGTACATGCCGACGAACTTGTCCGCAAGGCGTTGTTCCATGTCGCGTGCGAACTGCATGGCGTAGGTCAGGGCCTCGTCGTGATTATCGAGCGCGTATTGAATGCTTTCGCGCATCATCCGGCACGCTTCCGACTGCAGTTCTTTCGGCAGGTGGCGGGCAAGAGCATTGCCGCCAAGCGGGAGCGGCAAGTCGTATTTCGTTTTCCACCAGCGGCCAAGGTCGAGGATTTTGTGAAAGCCCTCTCGATCATACGTCAACTGGCCCTCGTGAATGATCAGGCCCGCATCCACGGATCTTTCTTTTACCGCGTCCAGGATCTTGTCGAACGGAAGCACGACGGCCTCGAAATCCGGTTGACAGAGCTTCAAGGCCAGATAGGCGCTTGTCAGCAAACCGGGGACGGCGATTTTCTTGCCCTTCAATTCTTCGAGATCCGCAGGGCGGACAGCCACCAGAAGAGGTCCGTACCCGTCGCCGATGCTGGACCCACTGGCCATGAGGACGTACTTATCGGCCACGTAGGGGTAAGCGTGATAGGAGATTGCCGTGAGATCGTACGTGCCCTGAAGCGCCTTACGGTTGAGCGACTCGATGTCCTCAAGCACGTGGCGAAAGGTGATCTTGTTAGACCGGACCCGCCGTGTAGCGAGGCCGTAAAACATATATGCGTCGTCGGAATCCGGACTGTGGGCGCTGACGAGTTCCTTGGGATCGGTCGATTTCATAGGACGATGGCAAAGCTAATTCAAGTATTGCACGGGCGACAGCCTG
>SHUI01000204.1 GCA_009697455.1 Bryobacterales bacterium | reverse complement strand
GTCGCTTCGAACGTTCCAATGGAGCCGTTCTTAAAGCGGGCCAAGGCAAGAACGGCATCGTCCACGTCGCGTCCCGGCGCGAAGGTGTGCAACATCGCCGAGACCTCAGATACCGGTCCGTTCAAATAAAGCGCGGTGTCGATCGAATGCGAAAGCAGGTCCCCCAAAACGCCCGATCCAGCCTGGGCCCGGTCCGTCTTCCAACCGGGCGGACGCGACGGGTCGTTGCCCCATTCCTGCAGATACGTGGCCCTGTAATGGAACGCCTCGCCGATGCGCCCTTCCTCGATCAGGCGGCGCGTGAAAGCAATAGCGGGCACGCGCCGGTAGTTGAACCAGACCATGGTCCTGACGCCGTTGGCCGCCGCCACCATGCGTGCGCCTTCTTCAGCCGAAACCGCGAGCGGTTTTTCACAGAACACGATTTTGCCAGCTTCCGCGGCCGCGATCGCGATGGGGGCGTGCAAGGCGTTCGGCACGGCGACGTCCACCACGTCGATATCCTTGCGCTCCACGACCTGACGCCAGTCCGTCGCCGTCTCTTCCCAGCCCCACACCGATGCCATGCGATCGAGACCGGCCTGATTGCGGCCGCAGATCACTTTGAGGCGAGGCGTAAAGGGAGTGTCGAAGAAATGCGGCGCCTGCCGGTAGGCGTTCGAATGGGCGCGGCCCATGGAACCCTGTCCGACGATGGCGATCGACAATGGCCGCCCGGGAAGTGGCATCGCGGCTCTATTTGACGGCGATCGTGATGCGGGTGGAATTCGTGACGGTGCCGATACTACGCAAAACCACGTTCACCGGAATGAAACTGCCGGGCGTCACGCGTTGTGGAACTCGCACGTTGACCTGCCAGACTCCGATCAAGCCGGGCGCGAGTCCGGAATAGAGGACATCCGCGTCGTCCACGAACTCCCCGGCGAAGCTGACGCGGGTGCGGTCCTGAACCGAAATCGCCGCCGTGGCCGGAAATCCGTCCGGAGGCGCGCCCTCCACCGCTCCCTGACCCGTGCCGAAGAACTGAATCACCTGGCCCCTGGCGATGGGGTTCGTCGGTGAATTGAAACAGCGGAAAAACACTTGCTCGGAACGGCAACTGGCCTCTTCATTGAGCGAGGCCGCGCCACCCGCACCGCTCGAATTGACGCTGAACAAGCCCGGCGACGCTGCGTCCAGACGGATGTCTCCGAACCCGATTATTTGTCCGGTTGAGGGGCGGTACACGTCGATCCCCGCAGTGCCAGTCGAGGGCAAACTCATGGGCAGCGGTGCGTTGATCTGTCCAGGAGAGACGAAAAACAAGCCGATCGGCTGCTCGTTGACACGCAATTGGATATCGGCGATCTCTCGCGGCAGCGGGATCGGCACGGGCTGGCTATCGAAGGTGGCGGTTTCGGTTCCGAACGGCGCAGGATCGCACCTCACGGGGCCGCAGAAGTCGCTGTTGAACGGGAACGCGGAAACGATGGTTCCCGGCGCGAGCGGCCGGGTGAGGAAATTCGCGGCGTTGGTAATCGCGATCTCCGGGACGAAGTATTGAATACGATGGGAGGAGTCCGATACGAGCAGGTTCCCGAAGCGGTCAACCGCCAAGCCTTGTAGTCCAATCGCAAAAACGGCCGAATCGGCGAAATTATTCGTAAACAGCTTGTCGAACCTTGGGAACCGCACGACCCGGCTCGGCTGGAAATCCGCGACCCAAATCGATCCACGTGGATCGATGGCGATTCCCACAGGCTGAGTCAGTTCCTGGCGGCCCTCAATGGTCCGTAGTCCCAGGGTCTGAACGGGCGTGGGCAGGTTGCTCAGCGCAGGGGCGCTGTCGAAGATCAGGATTCGCCCGCGTTGGGAGTCGCACACGTACAAGCGATCCTCGGAATCGACGGCGATATGCCGCGGCGTGTTGAAATTCCGGCCCAAGTCGGTGTTAGGACTAGTGCTGGTGAAGTCAGGCTGCCCGATGACCTTCGTGGCTGTCATGCCGTTCGCAAACGGTTTGGGAAAATAGAGCACGCGATTCAGAGCGGAGTCCGAAACCAGCAGCGCACCGCGGTCCGCGGTGTTGGCGGAGGATTCCCCGGTGAAGGCCAGTCCCGTGGGATTCCGCATGGTTCGCGCCGAAGGCTCTATCAGACGGGCCGTGAAGTTTGCCTGTCCGATCACCAGATCCGCACGCTGGAGCGTGGCCTGGGGCTGTTCAAAAGGTTTCGGAAATCTAAGCACGCGCCCGTTTCCGGTGTCCGCAACGTAAAGGTTCCCCGACGAATCGACCACCAGCCCCGCCGGCTGCGCCAGCCCCGAATCGCTTGGAACCGAAGCATCGCCTCCAGGGTGATTCAATGTTGAGGACAGGAAATCCGGCTGACCGATTATCACGTCGGCCCGGTCTCCCGGCCTGTACCTCGCGAAATCGGCGAAGCCCAGAACCCGGTTATTTCTCGTGTCCGCCACGTACAAATGCTGCGGCTTCGATGCGGTGTCGACGGCGACCGCTCCAGGCGACGAGAATTCGCGGCCTTCGATCAGGTTCGGCGCGCTGTAAATGAAACCGAACTGCCCAAGCACGCGCGTCGCCGCGCCGATTACGCCAGGCCCAGTGACCGGGGCGACGATCACACGATTGTTCAGCGCGTCCGCGATGAATACTTCTTCGCCCGCCTGCACGGCATCATATGGAAACAGCAAGGAATTAGCCGTTGGATTCTGCGTTCGCTGAAGGCTGGCCGGGTCGCCGCGGTTCGGGCGCCCCGTCAGGAAGGTCTCCTGCCCGAAAACGGTTCGCGCGGACGGCGAAAACGCCGCCTCTTCGGTTGGCCAAACCTCGGGGGAATCGTAGATCAGGATGCGATGATTCCCGGTATCGAGCACGGCAGGGCGCGCGCCCATCATGAATACACCTTGCGGGGGGCTGTCCGCCCCGCCGATTGAAGCCTCGTTGATGGGCGGCGGAGGGGGTTGTCCCGGAACCTGAGTTTGGATGCCAAGTATGCGCAAAGCCGACGCTCCGGTTCTCAAATTGTCATAAACAACTATTCGCTGGAAGCGGTCCGCGACGTAGACGCGAGACTTATCGTCCACCGTTAAGCCGGCGGGGCCGCTGAGGCCTGTTTTCGAGAAACGGCCCGCACCGGTGAAGCGGCTCACGAAATCTGCCTGCCCCAGCACCAGGTCGGCGGCCGCTCCGTTCTGTCCCGACGCGAGGTCGGTCGAGCGGTAGCGCAGAACGCGGTTGTTTGCCGAGTCCGAGACCCAGAGGTTTCCGACCGGGTCGAAGGCCAATCCGGTTTTTTGCGAGCCCGAGTTTAGCGCGAGCGTCTTTTCCGTAATGCCCCCGGCGTTCGCGACGTTCAGGCCAAGATTCAATTGCCCGATGACCATGTCTGGGATCTTGTAGTCGTCGGGCTGCGAAAACGGCGTGGGGTAGCGTAGAACACGGTTGTTTCCGGTGTCCGCGACGTAGAGGTTTCCATTGCGGTCAACGGCGAGCCCGGCTGGCGAATTCAGGCCGCTCGTGAGCACCTGCCCGGGCCCTTGGGGAAGCGTTGAGTAACGGTCCTTCTGCCCAATTACAAGGTCCGCGAAGGCCCCGTTGACGAACTGGGCGGCGTTCTTCCAGGCGAGCACCCGGTTGTTTCCGGTGTCGGCGACATAAACGATGAAGGGCGTTACGCTCGTGTCGACGGCGACGGCTTGCGGCTGGTTCAATTCACGCCCTTCGACGAGATTCGGACTGTCGGTATCGCGCTGAAACGGATCGGTCGAGGTCGCAAGCGCCCGCGGATGCCCGATCGACTTGAACGGTTTCCGGTTTAGCGCTTGAGCGTCGAGGGAATGCACCTGTATTGCCCAAGCAAGGGCCAGGAACGATACGATCCGGAGAGTCATTATGCGGCGCGGTATCCAGTGGCGGCTCGGCTGCTCGTCGCCGGGCGGCGTATTTCTAAGATAACATGACCGCCCGGATGCTTGCTGCGGTGGGGCAGGCCACCGTTGCTTGTCATCTGGCATTTCCGCGTAAGACGGCAGGACCGAAAAATCTTCGCATCGGGAACTCTGCACCGGGCCGCGAAATTGGCAGACTACCAAAAACGATCGCCTGCCTCAACGGCTGCCAATTGCGGCGGGGCTGAAGAAGTATAACCGTGCAGCTTTCGAGTTTGGTGGTTGTGGCCCGGCCCTGCGACTGGGCGCCGACGTTGAAGGCTAACGGCTGACAACTTGCTCCGCAGGCGCGCCACGACAATCTCAAGCGGCGATTTGACCCGGGTGGACGTCAAGGCGGATTCATGTCTCCTGAAGATCGAGGGCGAATCGGCCGCGATCCGTTGCCGAGGTGAATCCTCTGACCCTTGGCTGGTCCAAATGCTTGGAGCGGAAATGCCGCCCGACCGATGGCCGGCGCGTCGATTCGCCAGCGCTACAAGTTCTTCAACCGGAACTGCCGGTATTCCACCTTCATCGGCCCGCCCACGTGAACCTGCACTCCGATAAGCCCGTCGGATTTCCGTCCCACCGGATCGTCGTCGAAAACCATACACATCAAATGGCCGTTCAGCAGGTGCGTCAGCACGTTGCCGCGAGCGATCAGATGGCAGGAATTCCAGCCGTTCGTGATAAACCCCGCGAGTTCCTTGCTGTCCCCAGTTGAGGAAATCGAGATCGGTTTCCGCGTTCCGGTAATTCGCGTAACTTGCCCGCGCAGGGCGAGGAACAACCGTCCTTTTTCCTCGTAGTTCTGGCCCGTGTACCGGTTGGCCCCATCGATGTCGAACTGGTAGCCGCGCATGGCGAACTTGTTGGCGGGTGTCACGGGGTCCGGCACAACCATGCTGCGATAATTGATACCGCTATTTCCGCCGGAGGTGATGCGGTAGTCGACTTTAAGTTCGAAGTCCTTCGGCGCGCCGCCCCGCCAGATGATGAATGTGTTGCTCTTGATTACGGTTTCGGGAGTGATTTCGCCGGTGAGCGCGCCGCCTTCGACCCGCCAGTACTTCGGATCGCCCTCCCAGCCATCCAGGGTCTTGCCGTCGAAAATCGGTTCGAAGCCCGGTTCCTCTCCGGCGAATGGCTCCGGCCTGTCGCTTTGCTTCGGCACGAAGCGTTCCTGCGCGATCAGGCGCGCGGTTGCAAGTCCGCTCACGATCGAAGCGAGGAAAGGTCTGCGTCCGGTGATGTTCATGTCTTGCCTTTCGGGACGAATTTCCCAGGTGTCTTGTCGAACGTCCGTTATTGCGCGCGCGGGACTCGCTTCATTTCCGATCCTTCCCGACGGATCTTTATGTATACTGAGGATCGGCCCACCCATGTCGTTTCCAAGCGGAAGACACTTCCTCCAGATTCCGGGACCCACCAACGTTCCCGATCGCATCCTGCGGGCAATGGCGCGACCCACCATCGATCATCGTAGCGCGGAATTCGCCGGCATGGGATTGGAAATTCTCGATGGCCTTCAGGAAGTTTTCAAGACCAAATCGAAAATTGTAATCTTTCCGGCCTCAGGAACCGGCGCCTGGGAAGCTGCCCTGGTCAACACGCTTTCCCCGGGAGACAGGGTCCTGATGTGTGAGACCGGTCACTTCGCCACGCTTTGGCGGGAGATGGCGGCCAAACTGGGTCTCGACGTCCTGTTCCTGCCCGGCGATTGGCGGCACGGCGCCGATCCGGACGCCGTGGAGGCCGCGCTCAGGGATGATCGCGAATGGCGGATCAAGGGCGTCGCGGTCGTTCACAACGAAACCTCCACCGGAGCCGCCAGTTCCATTGCCGGGATTCGAACGGCGATAGATCGAGCCGGGCACGGCGCGCTGCTTCTCGTCGACACGATTTCCTCTCTCGGTTCCATGGATTACCGCCACGACGAGTGGGGCGTGGATGTGACCGTGGCCGGCTCTCAGAAAGGTCTCATGCTACCGCCGGGGCTGAGTTTTAACGCGATCAGCGCGAAGGCGCTCGCGGCCTCAAATTCGGCGCGATTTTCAAAGTCGTATTGGGACTGGCAGCCGATGCTGGCCGCCAACCGTACGGGCTTCTTCCCCTATACGCCCGCTACCAATCTTCTTTACGGGTTGCGAGAGGCCCTGCGGATGTTGCGGGAAGAAGGGATCGAAAACGTATTCGATCGCCACGGCCGGCACGCCGAGGCTACACGGCGAGCCGTAAGGGCTTGGGGGCTCGATATACTGTGTCTCGATTCGAGCCAATACAGCAGTTCCCTCACGGCTGTTCTTCTACCGCCCGAAAACAACGCCGATGAGCTTCGGAGAGTCATCCTGGAACGGTTCAACATGTCGCTCGGTAGCGGTCTGGGCAGGCTCCAGGGTAAGGTTTTCCGGATCGGCCATCTGGGCGACTTTAACGACCTCATGCTGGCCGGTACCCTGAGCGGTGTCGAGATGGGCTTGGCTCTTGCGGGCGTGTCTCATTCGCCGGGCGGCGTCACGGCTGCGCTCGACTACCTTGCGAGCGAAAAGCAACCAGCGTTCAGCCGCTGATCGCGTTGGTAGTAGTGTGACATCCTGCCCGATGAGCGTGTCCACTAGACACATGAAACGAAGGGGTCTCCGTACTAACTTATTGACGCGAAACGTCTGAAAGAGTGGAGGGGTGCGTGCAAATAATACGCCGGATCTTGTAATGCGCGCTTTTCTCACACTTCTCGCCTGTCTCGGTTCGCTCGCGGCGGCCACGCTTGAGCGGATCTCGCTTGACGACATGATCGGGAAATCGACGGCCATCGTCCGCGGGCGGGTGAGCGGTTCAAGTGCGCAGTTCCATGGCTCGATGATCTACACTCACTTGAAAATACAGGTGTTAGAGCGATGGAAGGGGTCTCCGGCGGCGGTTCAGGAAATTATCGTTCCCGGCGGAAAGGTCGCAAACGCGCGTCAGAGTTTTTCCGGGACGCCCGCGCTCGCCGAAGGAACTGAGTATGTGCTGTTTCTCTGGACGGGCAGGAACGGCCTGACACACATCATCGGTCTTTCACAGGGCGTTTTCGACCTGAAACAGTCCGCGTCCGGCGCAAAAATGGCAACCAAGTCCGCTACTTCGGAGTTGATGCTGGAACCGGGTTCGGGCCAAGTCGTGAAGGACGAAGCGCTTGAGATCACGCTCGAAGACCTGGGCCGGCGGATTGTGGCGGTACTTGGCGGAAAAGGCGGAGCCAAGTGATCCGTCGTTTCGCCATTCTGATCCTCTCGGCCTCATTGGGTCTTGCGCCCGCGCCAGCCTATTACCACTTCATTCGCTACACGAATAGAAGCGCCCCGTTTTCGACCGCCGCTGAGAAGTTCGACCTGAACGCTCTCCCGAACAAGACCGTTACGTTTTTCGTTTCGGATCAGGGGCCTAGCCAGTACACCACCACCGACGGCTTTCCGTCGGTTCTAGGCCAGGTAAGCGAGGCCGTGGCGGCGTGGAATTCCGTGGAAACCTCGGATTTGCGCTTGGCTTTTGGCGGCCTGTACTCAGGCGGCGCATTGACTGGAAATACTCCCGCCGGAGATGTGGTGTTCGAGGAACTTCCTCCGGGAACGCTAGGATATGGCGGCCCTACCTCGCGCGCCGACCTGACGGTTGGCCCGAATGGTCCGTTCGTTCCGATCACGCGCGCCACAGTGCGCCTCAACCGCGACCTGACCAAACAGCCAGGTCCCAGCTACAGCGAGAGCTTCTTCCTCACTGTGGTCCACGAAATGGGGCACGCGCTGGGTCTGCAGCACTCGATGACGTCGAGCGCGATGTCTACCGACGTGACACGGGCCACATCGAAGGCAAGGCCGATAGAGACTGACGACGTGGCGGCGCTATCCCTTCTTTATCCGTCACGTCTGTTTTCCGCCTCGACGGGGAGCCTCTCCGGACGCGTCACAATCTCGGGCCAGCCGGCGCACCTTGCTTCCGTGGTAGCGCTGAGGCCGGGTGGATCGGCGGTGAGCGCGTTGACGAATCCGGACGGCACGTACAAGATCGAAGGTCTTCCGGCGGGTCAATATCTGGTCTATGTGCATCCGCTTCCCCCGCCGCGTCAAGCGGGCCTTGGACCCGCGGACGTGATCTTACCGCTTGACGTGGATGGACGTCCGGTGGCGGCTAGCGGAGCGTTTGAGACGCTGTTCTACCCGGCGACCCGCGACCCGAATCAGTCATCGCCGATTGGCGTGCGCGCGGGCGCGGGCACGGAAGGTATCAATTTCGATGTACAGCGCCGCGATTCGGTGGCCATTCAACGCGTCACGACGTACAGCTTTTTCGAGCAGGCGACCGTAAAACCGGCCTACGTTAACGTCGGCTCCGCGTCGGGTCTGGTAGTGGTGGCGGGAACCGGACTGACGGCGAATAACACAGCGACGCCAGGTCTTAGCGCAAGCGTGGTGGGCGGATCGGCCGTGATCACTGGAGTGCGCGCGTATTCGCCGGCACCGTCGTTCCTACAGGTCGACCTGCAATTTAATCTGTTTTCAGGCCAGGGGCCGCGCCACCTGATTTTCTCGACGGCAAACGACATTTATGTGCAGCCTTCCGGACTCAATCTGGTGCAGCGGCGTCCGCCTTCGATTACGTCGGTTGCGCCAGGACTCGATCCGAATGGCAACCGGATTGTTACGCTGACAGGTACGGGTTTTGGAGCGGACAGCGTCTTCTGTTTCGATTCTCTCCCGGCGCAGGTCCGCAGCCTGGACGCAGCGGCCGGCCGCGCCGTGGTTGCCGTTCCGGCGGGAGCGTCCGGGCAGCGCGCAACCCTCACGGCGTACAACGGAGACGGGCAGAATTCCTCGTTCGTGCAGGGGTGGAACGCGCAGGTTTACGCTTACGACACGGCTGCCGGACAGGCTGTGTTCTTTGGCCAGTCCGTGCTGCCGGCGGGCGTGGAAACGGTGGTTGAGATCGCGGGCCTCAATACCGGATTTGCCGAAGGACAGACTGTGCTTGGCTTTGGCTCGAGCGACATTACGGTGAACAAGTTGTGGGTGCTGAGTCCGTCGCGGGCGCTCGCGAACGTGGTTGCGTCGCCTGCCGCCGCGTCGCAGGTGGTTACGCCGAACATCATCGGCGGTTTTCAGGTATTGTCGCAGCCAGCGGCGATGCAGGTTGTTCCGGCGAGACCGGGCGCTCCGTCGATCGCTTCTCAGTTGCTCAACGTGGCG
>SHUI01000203.1 GCA_009697455.1 Bryobacterales bacterium | reverse complement strand
ACTATCGGCCGATCCCGCGGTTCTGTCGTTTGGCGTTCCAGCCTCCGGGAGTCTTCCGATTTCTCGCTCGTTGCGGCTTGCGAACACAAGCACTGGACCGCTCGACGTGCAACTCTCCGTTACCGCGCGCGACCGCGATAACAATGCTCAACTCACAGTGACGCCATCCAGCATGAATCTCGCGCCTGGACAAACCGCTTCAGTGACTGTCCGGCTCGCGGGCAGCCGGCCGCCGGCCGGCAACTATGAAGGCGTAATCGCTATTCGCGCCGGTAGCACGAATTTGCGCGTGCCTTACTTGTATCTGGTTGGCGACGGCGTGGTGGCGAATGTATTTCCTCTGCGAGGGTCCGGGTTCAAAGGAGCGGTGAACGACAAGGATTGGCTGATGGCGTTCAAAGCGGTGGACCGTTTCGGCGTGCCCGTTGCGAACGCACCGGTGAGGTTTCGGGTAGGGCGGGGCGGCGGTTCCATCTCGAGCGCGGACGCGACCACCGATGTTCTCGGCATTGCCGCGGCGAACGTCAATCTTGGGCCGCAGTTGGGTGAGCAGTTGTTTACCGCCGAGATCGGGAATCAGGTGCTTGAGTTTAACGGAACGGCCCGGTTACAGCCCGTGATCGCGACCGATGGCGCTGTCAGCGCCGCGAGTTTTCAGGTTGGGCCGGGTTTGGCGCCTGGCTCGACCATCGCGATTCGCGGCGCGGCGCTTAGTAATTCCACACGAACGGCTACGTCGGCTTCGCTTCCCCTGATTCTTGGCGGTGCCAGCGTGAGTTTCGACAATACGGCCGAAAAAATTAGCGTGCCGGGTCGTATTCAATCCGTGAGCGAGGGTCAGGTGGTGGTTCAGATTCCCTGGGAATTGCTGGGCCTCAACTCGGTCCAAATGAAGGTGACGGCGGGCGACATCTCAAGCGCGGTCTACACGGTTCCGTTGGCTGACTATGCGCCGGGCGTGTTCGAAGCCGAGGACAGCAGCGGACGCCGCTTCGCGAACGCACTCGATGAGGCTGGTGGAGCAGTAGGTTCAGCGAATCCGGCAAGAAGAGGCCGGACCGTCGCGTTTTTTGCCGCTGGACTTGGGCCCGTCAGCGAGCAGCCGGCGAGCGGGGAACCCGGACCCGTGGAACCATTGGCTCGTACCAGGGTTCAGCCGGTAGTGACGATTGGCGGCAAGCGGGCGGAAGTGATCTATTCAGGGCTCGCGCCAGGCCGCGTAGGCGTCTATCAGATAAATGTAATCGTTCCGCCCGATTCGGCCGCCGGAGTTCAGGCCGTGGCAGTCTCAGCGAACGGCATTGAAGCACCGAATGTTACGATTCCGGTAGAGTAGGTCTAGCTGACCATGCGTCGGAATTTCACAAGAGCGCGGGACTGTCTGAACTGTCTGCCACCGCTTGCTTGCGCGCGAGGATCCGTCAGCGGCACCCAACTCGTGAGGGAAACAAGCTCGGCGGCTCGTCTGTGGAACAGGCCTCCCGGCCTGTCAGTTGAATCGTCTGAGCCCGCTCCACGAGCGTCCATCCGGCCTTCTTCGCGATTAGTTCATTCGGTCTTAGCATTTGCCGCCGCATTTCTGTTTTGCGTTCGCCTCGATGCGCAGACTGTCCCCGGACGATACATCGTCGAACTCACGGGCGATCCCGTGGCCGCCCATGCGGAGCGCGGCACGGGACGCGCGGACCGGCGTTTCGACTTGCAGGGTCCGGCCGCACGCGCCAGACGTCAGGCGCTTCGTCTGGAACAGAGGGCAGTGCGAGACGCCGCTGCCTCGCAGCAAGTCGAAGTTGTCGGCTCGCTCGAAAGCCTTTCGAACGCCCTCATTGTCCGGGTGCCGGACGCCAATGCGGCGGCGTTGGAACGGATTCCAGGCGTCAGAAAGGTGCATCCCGTCCGTCTTTTCCATATGTCGCTTGACCGGGCGCTACCGCTGCACAAGGTTCCCGAAGCGTGGTCGCAGGTCGGCGTGGACCACGCGGGCGAAGGAATCAAGATCGCCATAATCGATTCCGGGATAGACGTTGCCCATCCGGGTTTTAAGGAGGCATCGTTAAAGCCGCCGGATGGCTTCCCGAAAGTGAATGCGGAGGACGACGTGAAGTTCACCAACGGCAAAGTCATCGTCGCCAGGAGCTACGTCTCCATGTTTTCCACTCCTGACCCCGATGAGACCGCCCGGGATCATTTCGGCCACGGGACGGCTACGGCAATGGCGGCTGCGGGTGTCTTCAACACTGGTCCTCTGGCTTCCATCACCGGTGTCGCTCCGAAGGCCTACCTGGGGAGTTATAAGGTTTTTGGCAGCCCCGGCGTCAACGACAGCGCTCAGACGGATATGATCCTCAAGGCCATCGACGACGCGGTTTCAGACGGGATGGATGTCATCAACCTGAGCCTCGGCTCCATTCTGGCGCAGCGTCCCGAAGAGGATATTGAGGTCCGGGTTCTTGAGCGCGCCGCCGCGCTTGGCGTGATTGTGGTGGTTGCGGTGGGCAATGACGGGAACGACCCGAACACGATTGGCACACCCGGAACAGGCCCATCGATAATCACAGTCGGTGCATCGAGAAACGATCGCGTTTTCGCCGCCAGCGCGACAGTCGAGGGACTGCCGCCGAAAATTGCCATACCCGGAACGGGCCCGAACTCCGCCATTGGCATCTCGGCGCCATTGCGCGACGTTTCGGCGATTGACGGCGACGGACTTGGCTGTTCCGCCTTTGCGGCGGACTCTCTCAAGGGCCGGATCGCGTTTATCCTTCGCGGCACCTGCACTTTCGAAGAAAAGTTGAACAACGTCACTTCGGGAGGCGCTGTGGCTGCGCTGATTTATACGGACGCAACGAGGCCTCAACCGATCGGCATGGATGTCCGTGCCGCCAAACTTCCCGCCTTGATGGTGAGCAATTCCGATGGAGTGGACATCAAGAAGCAACTCGCGGTGAACTTAAGTCTCCCGGCAATGTTGAAGTTTACGATAGGACCACTGTTTACGAACGCCGACGGGCTGGCGGACTTTTCAGGTGTGGGTCCGACCGTGACGGGCGCGATCAAGCCCGATCTCGTCGCCGTCGGAACAAATTTCTACACCGCCGCTCAGACGAACGACCCCGAGGGAATCCTGTTCGACCTCCTGGGGTACACCGTGACGCAAGGGACCAGTTTTTCTTCGCCCTTGGTGGCCGGGGCCGCGGCCGTGCTGAAGAGCGCGCGCCAGGGGCTGACGTCCGCGCAGTACCGCTCGCTGCTGGTCAATTACGCGGCTCCTCTATCCGATACGCGCGTCCAGGAAAGCGGGGCAGGCAGACTCGATCTTAGCGCTGCCTTGCGAGGCACAGTTGCACTGGCGCCCGTATCGCTGAGTTTCGGCAGCGGCCCGGAGGCGGACGTGACGAGATCCCTGACGCTCTCTAACGTAGGCACCACGCAGGAGACTTTTCAACTCAGTTTCGCGCCGCGGGGAGGCACGCCGCCGCCTCAGGTCACAGTTCAAAGCGTCCAACTAGCCGCCGGTGCATCGTCCGAAGTAAAAGTACGGTTCGCGGCGCCAAATTCAGGCGCCGGCGCTTACGAAGGTTATCTTCGCGTTTTCGGTCTCACTTCCGGCGTGGAGGCGCGGGTCCCTTACTGGTACGCAATTCCCTCAGCGACCGCAAAGTACATCACCGTGCTTGATTCACGCGACCGCGCCCGCCGTGCCACCGTCGTCAACCGCGCCATTCTTTTCCGCGTCACGGATCTGGCCGGTGTGCCGTTGAAGGAACCGGACACGAAAATCGTCGCGACGACAGGCAACGGAGAGTTGGTGCGCATCGATTCGCTCGATTCACGCTATCCGGGCGTGTGGGCGGCGAGCGTTCGCCTCGGAACTCAGGCGGGAGTGAACGTGTTCGAGATCAAGGTTGGCGACGTGACCTCGCAAGTTGTCATCGTTGGCCAGTAGCCATCAAGCGCGTGATCTACTTCTCTCTGGACGCCACCCATCGCTTCGCGTCTGTGAATTGAAGGAGTTCACCCGTGCAAGTTGGCTGTTCGAAACACAGCCGATCGAGCGTGGGTGCGGCAATGGAACTGACGGACTCGCGAGGCCAACACGCGGGCTGTAACGCACGTGACCTGCGAACCCACCCTTCCTGCGCTAACCCTAAGAGTGTGTTTCATATGGGCGGCTTTAGTTCAGGTAATACTTTGCTCGCCGCGTCACGCTCTACCAAAATATTGAAACCGAACCGCTCCTCCCCGCTTTTCCCTAATCGTCCGCGCGCACCCACCCGTAAGCCGCATTATTGCGCTGCCCGCCGCGATCCACATACGCCGTCTTCAGCCTCGACATAACGTCCGCCGGAAAAGCCTTACGCTGCTTCGTCAAGTCCACGCCATACAACTTCGCCGCGTTCAGCCCGAAAATTCTGGCCTTATCCTCTTTCGTGATCTTCTTGTACCCAAACTTTTCGCACAGTTCGTCGCTAATCTGGAAACGCTTGAAGGCCTCGATCGCCCATTGCGGAGATCCCCACCACAGGCAATCGGTCCCCCATATGACGTGGTCAGCGCCGTAGTATTTGATGTTCTTGCCCATCCCGTGCATACACATCAAAGGGTTTGCGAGCACCAGAGGCGCAAAGAAACTCCCAATCTCCGGATACACGTTTGTCATCCCGGGGTTGCGCTTCTTGATGTCCATCAAAACCTTGTGCCACTCGAAATCGCCAGTCGTTGGATCGAAATTCTTCGGGTCCTTGAACTCAGGTTCGCTGATGCCGTGCTTCAGCGCCGAATGGTAAACGATGAAGCTGAAATCCGGATTGCGCAGTGCCGCCTTCTCCACATCCTTCGGATTCGCCAGATGGCCCAGCGTTCGGGACTGGTACGAGTACCCCTTGTGGACGCTGATCAGCTTCATCCCGCGCTTGCGCGATTCTTCGTAAAACCACGCTGCATTGTCGTCGTCGAGTTGAAATCCGCCGCCCGATTGCCCTGGATCCGTGTGGCAATACCATTTCCAGGAATCGATGCCGTACAGCTTCAATTCGCGGTCCATCTGATCGAGCAAGGCGGGCTTATCTATGGAATTCGTGGCCTTGTTCCAGTAGTGATTCGGCGCAAGATTCCCCTGGCAAAGAGCGCGCGTGGACCCCGAAAGTTCGTTTAGCTGTTTCTTGCTCTGCGACATCAGCCAACTCGGCAGGACGCCGCCCTTGCGGTCGCGACCGTCCAGCGTCTTGCCCGCGGCGTCTTTCTGTTGCTCGCGGCCGGGCACGCCCGAGATCACCAGCATGTCGGTCTCGCTGTCAAAGAACATCTCTTTGACGAAGTTCCTGAACCCGTAGGATTCCACGTCGTCCTTGAGGTTGAATCCCATGTTCTTCACGAACTCGTTGTCGCGAAACTTGAGCGCGAAGCCATTCGTGAAGTGCGCCTGGACGTCCATCACGAAGTACTCGCCCTTGGGCTACTTCTCGGCCGAGGCCGCGGCTTCCGTCGTCTCCGCTTCATCCACGTCGAAGTTCGCGCCGAAGACTTTGTTGGATGCGAGGAAGCACGTCGCCAGTCCCATGGGACTGGCCATGAACGCCCGCCGGTCCATGCCCAGGCGGGTCGAGTTACGCGCCGAGATCTCGCCGATCAGGTGTTCGACGTGCTTCTGCTCCTTGCTCTGTCTGCGAGGAATGAACTCTTCGTTCGAGACCAACTGCGTGGGCATCGGGGAATCGACGCCCTTTTGGATATCGCGCTGTGCCTTCCGGATCCACATGGAATTGCCGCCCTCCAGAGGGTCATTCTACTCGCTTTCCGTCCGTGTTGGCTGAAACCCGTTGGACGAAACCGCGCTCACAGTGGCAGAATGTGGGCATGCCCGAACCCGTTTACCTCGCCGCTAACGGCGACCTCCGTCTTGCGGCGAACAGGAAGTGCTGGCCGGCGCAGGAGAAGGCGGAGCAGGCGGTGATCGCCGCCATCACGAGTAACAGCCGCGTTGTGACGCGCGCCCACGCCTACGACCCGGCGAAGGAACACGGCTTCATCGACAGCCAAAAGCGCGGTATGGAGGTTTTCCGCGGAATCCCGCAGGACGCGCCGCTCGTCGTAGTGGAGGCCGTATGGCAGTATAGCCACCACCTGCTGCACGGCCTGTATACGCATCGCGGCCCTATCCTGACCATTGCAAACTGGAGCGGTGAGTGGCCGGGGCTCGTCGGCCTGCTCAACCTGAACGGATCGATGACCAAGGCGGGGATCCCGTACAGTTCCCTCTGGAGCGCCGATTTCACCGACGCCTTTTTTCTCGATGGCCTCAAACGGTGGCTTGCTGGCGAGCGTCTGGTGCATGACACGAGCCACGTCCGGCCGCTGTCGTCCTTTACCTTGCCGGACAGGGCTTGCGAAATCGGCGGGCAGTTGGCTGTCGAGCTTCGCCGGAACAAGGCGATCATGGGCGTATTTGACGAGGGCTGCATGGGAATGTACAACGCCATCATCCCCGACGAGTTGCTGCACCCGACCGGCGTTTTCAAGGAGCGCCTGAGCCAGTCGGCCCTTTACGCGGGGATGAGGCAGGTTTCGGACGCCGAGGCGCAGGAAATCCGGGACTGGCTCGACGAGAAGGGCGTGCGCTTCGTTTTCGGTGACGATCCCGAGTCGAGTCTGGTACCAGAGCAGGTTCTCGACCAGTGCCGCATGTACATCGCCGCCGTCAGGATCGCGGCTGAGTTCGGCTGTGACACCATAGGTATACAGTACCAACAGGGGCTGAAAGACTTGGCACCGGCGTCTGACTTGGCCGAAGGGCTGCTGAATAACGTGGATCGCCCGCCGGTCCGGCCGCCCGGTGGCGGTCCTATCCTGTACGAAAGCCGGGCGCTGCCGCACTTTAACGAAGTGGACGAGTGCGCGGGGCTTGACGCGCTCGTGACCAACCGCATCTGGACTCACCTCGGCTTCGATCCCGAGACTACGCTTCACGATATCCGCTACGGCGAAGCCCATGTTGTGGACGGGAAAGAGAAATTTGTCTGGGTGTTTGAGATTTCCGGAGCGGCCCCGCCCCAACATTTTATCGGTGGTTTCAATGGCGCGGTCAGCGAACGTCAGCCGCCGATGTACTTCCGACTTGGCGGCGGCACTCTTAAGGGAATCAGCAAGCCCGGAAGCATCGTTTGGAGCCGCGTTTTTATCGACAACGGGATACTTAAGGCCGACTTGGGATTGGCGAACGCCGTGGGTCTGCCCGTTGAGGAAACCGAACGCCGCTGGCGCATCACTACCCCGCAGTGGCCCATCATGCACGCGGTCACGCCGGGCGTGAGCCGGGACCAGATGATGGCCAGGCATAAGTCAAATCATATCCAGGTTGCCTATGCGCCGGACGGCGAATCCGCGCTGCTGGCGTTGTCCTCGAAGGCAGCAATGTTTTCCGAGATGGGTCTAAACGTATCCCTCTGTGGTACTATCACGGGCCTAGATCCTAAGTTCTAAGAGTCTCATTGCTATCCCCACGCCGGTACCGGAGTACCCTAAGTCCTTGTATTTTCATAGCTTTCAGGATACTATCTCAATAGGCCGCGCTTGAAAGCGACTATATGCGAACTAGGTAAAAATTCGTGGTTCTCTTAGGTGTGTTCAGCACCGTCTGTTACGGCGGCACGCGAACGGCTTCGCACACGCTATCTGGAACCTTTCAGCCCAACGGAAAACTCTCTGTTCCGGCCAACCTTTCACTTACGACTTCGGGCAGCACGTTCGTCTCCTATCTCGGGAGCATGACGATGCAATACCGGGCGCGGACAACGTCCGCTGGCTCGGGAACGATAACGGTGAATGCCACCGCGGATTTCACCCCAGTCGGCGGACCCACCATCAGCACCGGAAAGCTTACATTCACTTGCGCGTCGGCGTCGCTCGGCACAGCCTGCGCCGGCACCCAAACCATGAAAGTGGTCATCAATACGACCATCTTGACCATTGGGAGCGGCGCATGCACGGGTCCATCCTGCTTCAATGCCGATCCGAACTCGATGCAGATCAATTTCATATTGGAAAACGATCCGCAGTATTCGACGGGAACTTACTCGGCGAGCGTGCTTTTTACCATCAGCACCGTGGTGAGTTGGAGGGTTACCGGCGGATCGAACGCGCAGACGTGGACGCTAAGCGTTAGAGGGCAGGCCGGCGGATCCTTTACCAACTGCTCCACCGTGCCGAACAGCGCGGTACGAGTGAACGCCCCCTCCGGCACCAATACCGGCGGCGGCGCGACCTATGTCGCGGGCGGGCAGATCACGCTAACCAGCGCCAACCAGCAGATTGCCAGTGGAATCGAAGGGACCGGAACCCGGAATTACACCGCCAACGTCACCTACACAATCGTCGACGCCTGGCGATTCAGACCATCGACTGCGGTGAGTTGTACCCTGAGCGTTACCTATACCGTCAATGCGCCTTAAGAGTCTCATTCTTGCGATTGCGGCCGGCGTCGTTCCGGCTTCAAACCTTTGGGGACAACTGGGCCTCGCCCTCTCCCCCATGCGGCTTGAACTCCGCTTTCCGAAAGGCGGACAGCATACGGGCGTCCTGACGCTCACCAACGACTCGAATGCCCGAATCCGTATTCGCGCCGAAGTTCTCGACTTCTTCATCGACGCCGCCGCCACTCCCCAGTTCGGCCGCGAGTTCAAGCAGGAAGAGGAGTACTCCTGCAAGCAGTGGCTTACTCTCAACCCAATGGAATTGGAACTGGGAGCTGGCGTGCAGCGCGGCATCCGCTACACTCTTCGAGTTCCAGCCGACACCGCGGAACGCAGCTATCACTGCGCCGCCGGTTTCAGCACCCTGCCGTCCGCGGCCCAGAAGCAGGGCGTCGGAATTGCGACGGCAGTACGCATCATTTCGGCCTTCTACGCCATTACCGGAAAACCTGAGGTGCAAGGGGAATTGCGGGATATGAAGATCGAGTATGTCCCCGATGCCAAAGCGCCGCTCTGGCGCGCCGTTGTGTCCGTGGAAAACACCGGCCTGATGTACTTTCGTCCCATCGGCGAGCTGGCTCTGCTCAACGCCGAAGGAAAGGTTCTGGAATCGATGGAGTTCCAGCCACTGCCCGTACTGCCGAAGCGAAAACAGAGATTCCTGTTCCCGTTAAAGGGACCCATCCACGCGGGAGCCGAGTACAAGCTGCGGGCGCGCATCGATATTGGCGGCCCGGAAATTCAGGAGGGTACG
>SHUI01000202.1 GCA_009697455.1 Bryobacterales bacterium | reverse complement strand
AGCCTGGTGTCGAAATCCGGCACCAATGAGTTGCACGGCAGCGTGTTCGAATTTCTGCGCAACAGCGTGTTCGATTCGAACTCGTATCAGGCGAATCGCGCCGGCCTCAAGCTGGTGAGCTTCAAGCGCAATCAGTATGGATACAGCGTCGGAGGGCCACTGGTTATCCCCAAGGTGTATAACGGCCGCAACCGGACCTTCTTCTTCCACCTTTTTGAAGGGATGCGCATCAAGGCTGCCCGAACCGCGCAGTACACGGTACCCACCGAACTCGAGCGGCTGGGGGACTTTTCCGAAACCTATATCGCCGGCGGACAGCGCAAGCAGGTGTTCGACCCTTTCAGCACGCGAGCGGATCCGGACCGCGCCGGCAGGTTCATTCGAGACGTCATTCCTGGAAATCGCCTGCCGGCGAGCCGTCTCGACCCGGTAGCTCTAGCCGCCCAGAAGTTCGTCCCCGCGCCTTCCGGTCCTGGCCTCCCGTTCACACATGCAAACAACCTGGTGATTCAGACCGGGCAAAAGGTGCCGGTGGACCGCGTGGAGCTGAAGATCGATCACCATTTCAGTGAGCGCCAGCGCATGTTCGCGCGGTACACGATGATCGATTCGCTGGTCGGCTCGCCGAACTTCTGGGGCACCGCCGCGATGCCGTATGACGGCGATCGCTTTGAGCGGCTTCAGAACGCCGCGCTCGATTACACGCACACACTGAGCGCGAGCGCGGTGTTGAATGTGCGCTATGGCTGGGGACGCGCGGCCGGCACACGCAGCCCCGCCGGAGTGGGCACGAAGATGTCGTCGCTCGGATTCCCGGCGGCGCTCGATGCCGCCGTGGACGAGACGATTTTCCCGACTTTTTCCGCACAGGACGTAGCGCAGATCGGTCCCAATGGCGGATCGTTCTGGCAGATGCGGAATGGCACCCACACGCTTATCGCCAACCTTTCGAAGACGAGGGGGCGGCACAGCCTCAAACTGGGATTCGAGGGGCGATTGAACATCAACAATTTCCTGCAACTGAGCGCGCCCGCCGGAACGTTCGGCTTCACGCGCACCATGACTCAGGGCCCCGACCCCCGCGTGACCAGCCCAGCCGGCGGCGTGGGTTACGCATCGTACCTTCTCGGTGCCGGATCGAGCGGGAGCCTGGCATACGGACTTCGTCCGGCGAACTCGAACCACTACGGCGCGGGCTATATCAACGACGACTTCCGTGTGTCCCGGAAACTGGCGTTGAATCTCGGCTTCCGCTGGGATTTCGAAGGCGCCGTGACGGAGCGCTACAACCGGCTGGCCGTGATCGACCTGAACGTCAAGAATCCGCTGAGCGATGCAACGAAACTGGACTTGCGCGGCGGCTACTTGTTCGCCGGCGAGAAAGAGAGCCTGGGACGCCGCGGCCCCCGCGCGCCGAGCCTGAAACAACTCAATCCCCGGCTTGGATTTGCCTACACGCTGAACCCGGAGACGGTGATCCGCAGCGCGTATGGCATTTTCTTCGGCGTGCCGGCCTACGCCGCCAATCCGCGATTCGTGGCCGGCGGATTCACGGCGAACACGCCGTGGCTTGCCACCATTGACGGCATCACGCCCACCGACCTGCTGCGCAATCCGTTCTCCCGCGGATTCAACCGGCCGCGCGGCACCGCCGACGGGCTGCTGAGTCAGGTGGGGGAAGCCCTAAGCGGTCCGTGGCCGGAAGCGCTCCGCCCGGTCTATAACCAGCAGTGGAATTTCACCATCCAGCGCAGCCTGACGAAGAACATGGTGTGGGAAGTGGCGTACGCGGGCAACAAGGGAACTAACCTCTCCCTTGGCGCGTTGCAGAGCCAGTTGCGGCCGGAGTTGCTCGCCCTCGGCGATCAATTGCAGCAATTAGTGCCGAATCCATTCGCCGGACTGATAGGCACCGGAGTGCTGGGGCAGCCCACGGTGCAGCGCGGCAATCTGCTGAAACCCTACCCGCAGTTCACCAGCGTGAATGCCGCCGTGAGCGGCTGGGGGAATTCGAGCTACCACGCGCTGCAGTCGCGCCTGGAGCAGCGTTACGCCCGCGGACTGAACGTCACCCTCTCCTATACCTGGTCGAAGACGCTTGACGATGCAGCGGATGGCAATTGGGCGGGGGGCGCCAACACGCAGCGCAACGCCTATTGCCGGGCCTGCGACCGCTCTCTGACATCCTACGATCAGGCACACCGCTTCGTTAGCAGCCTTAATTGGGAATTGCCCATTGGAAAAGGCAAGGCCTTCGGGGGCGGGTGGAACAACATCGCGAATACTCTATTCGGCCAGTGGCAGGTCAACACGATTCTGACGCTTTCCTCCGGACTGCCGCTGGTGTTCGCCGTCCCGCAGAACACCAGCTTTTCGTTCGGCGGCAACCAACGGCCGGATACGACCAACGTGAATGCCGAACTCGGATCGAAACAAACTTTGGACCGCTGGTTCGATACCGGCCAGTTCTCGCAGGCCAAGGATTATACATTTGGATCGCTGAATCGCACCCACCCGAACCTCAGGAGCGACACGTACCAGCAGATCGACTTCTCGCTGTTCAAGATGTTCCGCTTCCGGGAGCGGGCAAGGATTGAACTGCGGGGCGAGGCCTTCAATCTGATGAACCATCCCGTTTTCGCTTCGCCCGGCACGACCGTGAGCACTCCGCTGTTCGGCGTGGTGAGTGCGCAGGAGAATGCGCCGCGGCAGGTGCAGCTCGGCTTGAAGATAATTTTCTAAGATGACGCCGACACGAAGAACTTTCCTTCGCTCTGCACTTGCCGGCGCGGCGGGCGGGTTGTCCTTTGCCGCCGCGGATCCCGATCTGAAGATCACCGGCGTGCGCCTCGTGAAGACGCGGCCGAAAAATCCATTGCCGTCTTACGCGCCGGCGCCGGATTCTTATTGGGTGAACCGGGAAGCCGCGCGCCCCATCTCCATCTACCCGCAGTTCACGGGACGGCGCGGTCCGGGCTCGAAGTGGATGCCCGATCCGGCCGGACCGATTTCCAGCTTCACCGTGGAGATCGCAACCAACAAGGGAGTGAAGGGCTACGGCCGCGGCGGCGACGGCGGTGGTCCGGTCGTCGAAGGCCATCTGGCCAAGCTGATCACCGGCGAGAATCCGCTCGACATCGAACGTCTGTGGGACATCCAGTGGCGGGCGACTCTGTTCTATGGGCGCGCGGGCGCCGCCGTGCATGCCATCAGCGCGATCGATCTCGCGCTTTGGGATCTGGCGGGTAAGGTCCGCGGCGAGCCGGTCTACAAGCTGCTCGGCGGGCGAACCTGGGAGCGCTTGCCGGCCTACGCCACGGGCAACGACATCGAACAGAGCGTCAAGTTCGGCTTTAAGAAAGTGAAACTGGCACTGGTGCATGGACCGGCGCAAGGGCGTGAGGGTCTGAAGAAAAATGTGGAGCAGGTCAAGCGCACGCGCGAACTGCTGGGGCCGGATGGCGACATCATGATCGATTGCTGGATGGCGCTCACCGAGACCTACACGCTGCAGCTTGCGGACGCGATTGCGCCGTATCGGGTCCACTGGCTGGAAGAAGTGCTGCAGCCTGACGACTACGAAGGTTTCGGGAGGCTTCGCGAGAAGATCCGGTCGACGCTGCTTGCCACTGGGGAGCACGAATACACACGCTGGGGATTCGGCCGCCTGCTGCACTACAAGGCCGTTGACATCTGGCAGCCCGACATCAAGTGGTGCGGAGGCATGTCGGAGATGCGGCACATCGGATCGATGGCGCTGGCGAACGGCATTCCACTGATCCCCCACATCGGGGGATCGGAGGAGCCGATCCACTATCTCGCGTACATGCCCGCGCTCACTTGGGCCGAGACGACGCTGCCGCCGCCGGGTGGTCCGGATCGCGTGTACAAGATGTTCGAAGAGCAGCGGCTGGTAAGCCGTGGACCGGAGGGCGTGTACCTGCAGCCATCGGAGCGGCCGGGCTTTGGCCTGGACATCGACGTGGCGTAGGCCCTGCTCGCCCGCGCAATGTTCGCTTGCGGGATGCAAGCGATTGCCCGTCGTTATGGTGTTGGCTTCGGACGTAGTGAAAGTGTTCAGGGACGGGGTGCCCGTCATAAAACAACGTTTGCAATTCGCTGCGGGTAGTGGGTCTGGCGCGGGAGAGGGACCGGATCGCGCTGTAGTACCGGTGAAGCCAACGAACTGAAATGGGGGCACGCCTGCTGACCGCACTCTCGCGGATACCAGCCTCTCCCTCGGATTTCAAGGGCGCAGCCCTTGGTCATGTATGTATTAGGTGTGTTTGTCGACCCTGCCACGCTTCGCATCCGGATTCCGCACGGCAAATGTTCCGCTTAGGCGTTGGCTGTCAAAGCAGCGTAGGCCCGGCGGGCCACAATCAACTCTTCGTCCGTCGCGAGCGCGAGCACCGCAACGCCGCTCGCGTCGGGTGAAACCAGCCTGTCTCCCGAGCCATCCTCGTTGCGGCGCGGATCGAGCGCGATGCCCAGAAATTCCAGACCCGCGCAGCACTGTTTCCTGAGTGCGGCGGAGTTCTCGCCGATGCCGCCCGTAAAGGCGACCGCGTCGAGGCCGCCCATGGCCGCGGCATACGCGCCTATGGTCTTTCTTGCCTGGTACACGAACACAGCGAGAGCCGTTGCGGCCCGCGCATTTCCGGCCGCGGCGGCGGACTGCAAGTCGCGCACGTCTCCTCCCGCAATTCCGGAAAGGCCGGCCAGCCCTCCGGTTCGTGCCAGTTGTTCCCGGACTTCCGCCACGTCCCATCCACGCTTCTCCATCATGAAGAGGACGGCGAAAACGTCGAGGTCGCCGTGGCGGGTTGCGTTCTCAAGGCCCGATTGCGGCGAGAACCCCATCGTCGTATCAATCGAGCGGCCCCGGTCGATCGCGCATATCGACGAACTTCCGCCGAGGTGGCAACTTACGAGGCGAACGTCGCGGCCGAGCATAGCGGTCACGCGCCCCGAGACGAAGCGGTGCGACGCGCCGTGAAACCCGTATTTCGCGACGCCGGCTTCGCGCCAGCCGGACGGGACGCCGTATTCGCGAGCGTAATCGGGCATCGTTGAATGGAATTCGGTTTCAAAAGCGGCAATGAGCGGGACCCCGGGCAGGCTGACCGCAAAGGCGCGGATGGCATCGAGATAAATCCTGTTGTGCGCGGGCGCGGCCGGCAGAAATTCTTCCAGCGCGCCTAGCAAACGGGCGTCCACCAGGAAAGTTCCGCGATAATCGGGGCCACCGTGCACAGCTTTGAAAGCGACGGCCTCCACCTTCACGGCGGCGGCCTTCTCAATGGCAGCCCCGATTTGAGCGATCGCCTCCGCGTAATCCGAGACGCGCTCGACACGCCCCTTCACGAGCGTTCGCTCGGACGGCATTTCGAGAACCTGATACTTGAGTGACGTGGATCCGAGGTTCGGAACGAGAATGTTCACTTCGTGACGCGATACTGCGCACGGATGACTTTCAGGTTCTGCGCCGCCTTGGCCTGGAACCGGCTCTTCATAGCCGCGCACTGCTCGTTGAACTTGATGGCGTCGAGAATCCTCTGCGTGTTCTTCGTGGACTCGCCGAGCTTGAAATTCGCGAGCGCCAGGTTGAACAGCGTCTCCGCCTTCATATCGGCATTGCTCTCGACGAGGGGCAAAGCGAGCCGAAGCGTTTCGTCGGCGGGACCGAACTTGCTTTGGCTCATTTGAACGGAACCAATCATGTAATGGCCCAGACCGGTGAGCTGATTCTTTCGCGCCGTCCAATCGGCATCGGCGATCCCTTCGGGCTTAGGCTTCGATGCCATCACGTCCACAAGCTTCGTCGAGTAACCCACAACCTTGTCGGGCTGCTGATTCTTCTGCAGGTAGTTGAACGCTACAAGAAGCAGCATGTCTTCACTGCTCTGATCCGTCGCCAGAATCTGTTCCGCCGTAGCGACGGCCTTGTCGTTGTCCCCAAGCTGGCGGTAAGTCGTGAAGATCATTGCGGGGATTCCCGCGGCATAGGCGTTTTTCGGATTGCGCTGTTGAAGCGTTTCGAGCAACTGGATTTTCTTGCGCCCGTCCTGGGCTGTGAGCGCGGCGTTGTAGATGGAATACTCCGTGTAGGCGACCACCTGTTTCGCGAAGTCCACGCTGTGTTTCCAGTACTCGACTTCGTCTTCATCTTTGGGCTGCGGCAAAGCGGCGACTTTGGGCGCGATCCGCGCCGTCTCGCCAGACCACTTCACGATGCCGTCAAGATCTTTCTTGCCCTCGGCGGCCCTGAGATTCTGATGCGTCGTTTCGACATCGTCGGGATCGAGCGCGAGCAGTTTTTCGCCTACTTCGAGGGTCTTGTCGAACTGATTGGCCTTTGAATAGGCACCCTGTAATTGGAGTAGAACCCATCCCGCGCCTTCATGTTTGGGGAATTTTGTGGAGAACTCTTCCATGAGAGCGACCTTCTTTGCGGCGTCGGCTTCCGTTCCGATCTGCTGAAGAAGAGCGCCCTCGGGAGTCTCGGCATTGACGGTACCCAGTTTGTGGCGCTGGCCGAAGGCGGCCTCCGCAAGCAGGAAAACAGCGACTACAGCCCAACGTTTCATGTATCCTCCAGATCCGCTTCGCGAAATGGTACCACATTTGTCCCTGCCGCCGCTTTCCGCCGGCTCGGGCCGGGGCGGCAGGGTGGAGGTAAAGACGGTACGGGCTGGAGTTCGGGGTTGGGGTCCATGCCGATGTCGTGAACACCGCAAGAATGTAGAAGGCGTCCACCACCATGTTGTGTTTGTCGAGAAACGCGTCGGTGGCCGGAGTGTTGGAATAGTGGAGCGGAATTTGCCGGCTGAATGCTGCCCCACCCTTGGCGAGATCGATATACTGATATTTTCCTCCTCTCAATGCAAAAAAACACAAGCATCCGGTACGCGGACGCCGGCGTGAACATCGACGAAGCGGACCGCGCGCTTGTCTCGATCAAGAGAATGGCGCGGAGCACTTTCGGCAAGGGGGTCCTGACCGACATCGGCAGCTTCGGCGCGGCTTACGCTCTGTCCGGATTTCGAAAGCCGGTTCTCGTGAGCTCCGCCGACGGCGTCGGGACGAAACTCAAGGTTGCGTTCCTCACAGGCAGGCACGACACCGTCGGCCAATGTCTGGTGAATCACTGCGTGAACGACATCGCGGTGCAAGGCGCCGCGCCGCTGTTTTTTCTCGACTACTTCTCGGTGGGCAAGCTCGACGCGCCCGTTGCGGCCGCGGTGATTTCGGGCATTGCTCGTGCCTGCCGCGAAAACGGGTGCGCGCTGATCGGCGGTGAGACCGCCGAAATGCCCGGACTTTATGCCGATGGCGAGTATGATTTGGCGGGGTTCATCGTCGGCGCGGCCGAGAGGAGCAAGCTTCTCGACGGCGCTTCCATCGCGGCCGGCGACGTCCTGCTCGGGCTGCCTTCGACGGGCCTCCACACTAACGGCTACTCGCTCGCGCGCAAGCTGCTGTTTGAAACGGCCGGATACCGCGTGGACAGCCGCGTTCCGGAGCTCGGCTGCACGGCCGGCGAGGAACTGCTCAAAGTGCACCGGAGCTATCTGAAACCGCTTCGCGCCCTGATCGGCGCCGGGCTTCTCAAAGGCGCGGCGCACATCACGGGTGGCGGCATCACGGACAACACGCCGCGCATGCTTCCGAAAGGCCTCGCCGCCGCGATCTACACCGGAAGCTGGCCGGTTCTGCCGGTCTTCGAACTCCTGAAGGATATCGGCAACGTTCCGGACGACGACTACCGGCGCACGTTCAATCTGGGGATTGGAGTGATACTGGCCGTTGGCGCGGCGCACGTAGCGAAGGCTGAGGCGGCGCTGAAGAAGCTGCGCCAGCCGTTTTACCGCGTTGGTGAAGTGATGACAGCGAGACGCGGGCGCGGGCGCGTGGAATACCGGCCCCTGGAACAGCAATGAAGCGCATCGCTATTCTGCTTTCCGGGCGCGGGTCGAACTTCGAAGCGATCGCAGCCCGTATTCGCGCAGGCACGCTCGACGCCGGGATTGCGATCGTGATCTCGAACCGTCCCGATGCGCGCGGTCTGGAGACGGCACGCACTCTCGGCATCACCGCTGTTTCGCTGCCGTCGAAAGGCCTGGCGCGCGAGGAGTACGATACGCTCCTCGGGGACGAGGTGGAACGGCACGCCGTCGATCTGGTGTGTCTCGCGGGCTTCATGCGATTGCTCAGCCCGCGCTTCGTGCGCCGGTTTCCGCTGCGGATTCTGAATATCCATCCGTCCCTGCTGCCCGCGTTCCCAGGACTGGACGGGCAGCATCAGGCGGTTGAGCACGGCGTGAAGGTTAGCGGATGCACGGTCCACTTTGTCGATGAGTATCTGGATGCGGGGCCGATCGTCATGCAGGCTGCGGTACCGGTTCTCGACGGCGACGATGCTGATGCCCTTTCAACCCGAATTCTAGCGGAAGAACACCGGATCTACAGCGAGGCGATTGGTTTGATTCTGGGAGGGAATTGGAGAATTGAGGGGCGGCGCGTGGTGGCCGGGAAGCAGTCCGTGGAAATTGACGCCCTTGACTCGGCGTAGAGGTGACCCTATCATATGTACAGGAGGCCGCATGAGATCAATCGGCATGCCTGAACTTCTCATCATCCTGGGTATCGCGGTACTGCTTTTTGGCGGGCGCAAGATTCCGGAACTCGCGAAAGGTTTAGGTGAAGGTATTCGCAACTTCAAGAACGCTTTGAAGACGGAAGACAAGGTCGAAGAAAAAAAGCAGGCGTAAGCTTCGTTAGCTGCCCGCACGTTTGGGCGGATTTCATCTCGGCATCGACAGGAAAAACGAAAACCCCGCCAGGGTCCAACCGGACCCGGCGGGGGTTTTCTGCTGATGGATGTTTACTTCTTCACTTTGGGTGGTACGATCGCATCCTTCGCGGCCTTGGCCACGCGGAACTTCACGACCTTCTTGGCCGGAATCTTGATGCTCTCACCGGTTGCCGGGTTCCTACCTAGGCGAGCCTTACGGTCGACGCGTACCAACCGGCCCAGTCCCGGAAGAACGAAGACTCCGTTCTTCTTGACTTCTTTTACCGCGGTGTCGGCAAGCGTTTCCAGAAACTGCCTGGATACCTTATTGCTAACCTCGCAGGCTTCCGCAAGCGATCTCATCAACTGTGTCTGTGTCATGCGTTTATCTGCCATACACCTCCTGTGATTCTCCCGAATCATCCGT
>SHUI01000201.1 GCA_009697455.1 Bryobacterales bacterium | reverse complement strand
AGCAGACGGCACGCCATCGCTGCCTCTCGCGGTCCCATCGTATAGAGTCCGCCGATGGGCAGGAAGGCCAGTTCCGGATGGTATAGCTCGCGAATCAGTTCCATGTCGGCAAACACATTCGTGTCGCCTGAGAAGTAGACGCTCTTTCGGTTCCCGAATCGCAGTACGTAACCGGCCGCTTCGCCGCCATAGATGATCTGGCCGCCGTCGAGAATTCCGCAACTGTGGACGGCGCGTCATCGTCGCCGTGAGCTGTCCTACGCTCTGCGTGCCGCCCTTGTTCATCGGAAGTAGATTGCTCACGCCCTGTTTTCCCAGCCAGTCGCACGTCTCGTAGATCGCGATTACTTGCGGCGAGAATCGCTTCGCCAGAGGCACCGCGTCGTGGATGTGGTCGAAGTGTCCATGCGTGATCAGAATAGCGTCCAGGCGCGTGAATACGTGGCCAGCCGGATACGCGGGATTCCCCTCAATCCAGGGATCCATGACGATGACTTCGCCGGATTCCAGCCGGAATTGAAAGGTGCCGTGTCCGAGCCAGGTGATTTCAACCATAACGGAATTATGGCACGGGCCGCGTCGCGGGCAGGCGGATTCCCGCGCCATATTCGGCGTACCCGGGAATTGTGACGGGCAGGCGGCCGCCGATATCGATTTCTCCGTACAACGCGCGGACGGCCGAGATCTCAGCCGGTTGCACGTTGCTGCACGTCGTCAGATATGCCTTCACGCCGGGGAACACTCTCAGCAGATATGGACTTCCCAGGGAAGCCAGGATCACCGGTTTTGTTTCCGCCAACGCCGCGACGAACCGCCGTAAAGGGTCGGGCAACGCGCCCGACGTGCTGAAGGAGAAAACCACAACACGCGCGCATCCGGCAAAGCGGGCGGTGGTCTCGGGGCCGTCAAACCCGGTGGCCGTACCTACCGTGACTGTGACAGCCTGAGGCACGCGCTTGCGAAGTTCGTCGATGACGGTCTGTCCGAGCGGCGAGCGCGCGTTTTCCTGAAGCACCGCGAAACAGACGCCTTCCCGGGGAAGGGGCAGCATGCTTCCCTCGTTACGGACAAGCGTCACCGAATGGTCTGAAATCGCCTGGGCGCGATCGAGCGCTTCGGGGTCGCCCACGGAATCGCCGACCGATTCGACGTCCACGAGGCGCTGGCGATTCAGGCCCAGCTTTTCTTTGGCCGCGAGTATCTTCTCCAGGCTCTGCTCGATCCGCGCGCGCGTGATGCGTCCCTGGCTTGCGGCAGCCACAACAGCGTTGATCGCCGCGAGAGGGTCTGGTGGCATCAGCAGAATGTCCGCACCGGCTTCGATCGCGCGTACCGCGGCTTCCCCGCTCTTGAAACCTTTGGCTACGCCGCCCATTTCGAGAGCGTCGGTGACCACCAGGCCCTTGAATCCCAATTCGCCGCGGAGCAGCGTTGTCAGGATGGCCGCCGAAAGGGTCGCGGGCACGTCCGGCGCGTCGAGGGCGGGCACGGCAATATGCGCGGTCATTACCGCGTCGACGCCATTCGCGATCGCAACTTTGAATGGAGCAAGTTCCACCGAATGGAGCCGAGCCCTGTCTCCACCAGCGGAAGCGAGACTGACGTGGGTATCGATCGCGGTGTCGCCGTGACCCGGAAAGTGCTTTACAGTCGTGAGCACGGGCCATTTGGCGCTGCCATGCGCACCTTCGAGAAACGCCTTGACATGCGCTGAAACCTCCGCGGGATTCTCGCCGAAGGACCGGATGTTGATGACGGGGTTGTCGGGATTGCTATTGACGTCGGCAACAGGTACGAGCAGCCACTGAATGCCGAGAGCGCGTGCCTCGCGCGCGCTGACTTCACCCATGTAGCGCGAAGTGGACGGGTCGCCCGTCGCGCCAAAAGCCATGGCATGCGGAAACGGCGTCGCGCCCTCGACGCGCATGGAAGGGCCGCGTTCAAAATCCCCGGCGACGATCAGGGGGATCTTCGCGAGCTTCTGCATGCGATTCGTGAAAGCGGCGAGCGCGTAAGGCTCCGCGCGCCTGACCACGCCTTTCGGCACGCGGTTAAGCAACACCATGCCGCCCACGCCCGTTTCGCGCACTAGCCTTACGAACTGCGCGTACTCGCGCGACCGCGAGTTTGGCGCCTCGCCGTAAAACGGAACGATCACGAGCTGCGCCACTTTCTCGCGAAGGGTCATGGCGGCGATCCGCCTTCGCGCATTGGTGGTCCTTTTCGATGCCGCCGGTGTCCGGCGCGCCGGCGCGCCAGCCATGCAGAAGCAAACAAGCAGGACGGCAGCCACCAAGCGTGAGGAGGGCGAATGCATGGAATGGTGACGCTCAGTCCTGACTAGGACGTTTTTGCACTGGATCTCGCGGTTCCGCCCTGGATTTGGGGCGGCTTCCTCGAGGCCCTCCGGCCAATGTATTTCGCAACCGCGCGGCTGAGTTGCGCGACTTCGTTTACGCCTTTCCCGATCACGGCGTTCGCGCCAGTCGACGCTTCGTCAAGTCCCAACTGTTCCGGAAACGTGGCAAGCAGAATGATTGGCGCGGACCGCGAGATGTTTCGGATTTCCGCGATCAACGCGATGCCGTTCATCTTTGGCAACTTGTGATCGGTCACGACGAGATCGTAATGATTTGCTGAAAAAAGTGCGGCACCCTCGGCAGCGCCGGGAGCCGTTGTGACCTCACAACCGAGGTCTTCAAGAACTGTCCGCCGCGCCACCAAGCCGTGGCGGCTTTCGGCCACCAGCAAAACGGATCGGGAATACTGCGCACGGAGTGAAAAGAGTTTCTTCATCAGGGAATCATGCGAGGTTAACAAACGGCTACCGGCGTGTCAATCGCCTGAAATCCCCTGTCGCTGCCATTTAGAGATGTCCTATTCTCTGCCAAATAGAAATGTCCTATTTTTGCAAGGCGCAAGAGGGGGTGGTGTTAGGTTGAAGGGGTCCGTGATGGGTCGCGCCCGAGCGGGCGCCCAAGGCCGATGCGCGCGTCGCTTGGGTTGGCCGGCGTAACCACCAGGTGCTGGTATTCACTCGCCAACATCGGCCCGAAGCCCCGGTACAGCTTCTCTGACAGAATCCCGATAATCTTCTCCCGCTCTTCCTGGCTCCTCCTGCGATTCGATCCGCGGCTCCTCAATCCGTCGATCACCAATTCGTCTGCTTCCTCTCTCAGCCCGTGCAGCATCGGCCGCACCTGGCGTGCAGACAGCCCCAGTTCCTGGGCCGCCTGCGTTTGATCATCAACTTCTTCAGTGTCTTTTTCAGCACCACCAAATCACTCCGGCATGTTGGAGCCAAATAGTTTAGAAATCCCCGTGAAGTACTCCTTCGTTGCCCGGAATCCCTCAATGCGGCCATCCGAGCATGTCTCTTCAACTTTCTCCTCAAGGTCAACCGCCATGCGCCGATAAGCCAAATTGACATGCTATTTTCCCCCGGAGGCACCGTGGCTGAGACGACTACGGTTTGCGCGGCGAGCACGAATTTAGGTAACGGCGACCGGGCCGCGCTACTGCAGCAAGCGAAAGAGCAGGCGGTCATACTTGTCGTCGACGATCTCGACATTAACCGATTCCTGGTGGCACGCACGCTGCAACAGGAGCAGGTGCGCTTTCTCGAGGCGGCCAGTGGCGCGGAAGCCATTCAGATCCTCGAAAACGAGCCCGTGGATTTGGTCATTCTCGACCAAATGATGCCCGGCATGGACGGCCTGGAGTGCTGCCGCCGGATCAAGGCGGGCCGACACACGGAGCTTGTTCCTGTCCTAATGGTGAGCAGCATGAACGCGGTTGAACTTGAGATCGCGGGAATCGGCGCGGGCGCCGATGAATACTTGCATCGGCCTTTCCATCCGGATTTGCTGCGGGCCAGAGTCCGCGCGCTCCTACGTCACAAAATGGCGCTCGACCGGTTGGAGGAATCCGAAGGACTGCTGGTAATGCTCGCTCAGTCCGTCGAGCAGCGCGACAACTGCACCGGCCAGCATTGCGAGCGACTGGCAAGCCTCAGCGTGAATCTGGGAGCGAGCCTTGGCTTGTCCCGTCAGGACCTGCTTTCCCTTCAGCGTGGCGGGTACCTGCATGACGTCGGGAAGATAGCCGTCCCCGACGCGATCCTCTTCAAACCGGGCGCCCTCGACGATGCGGAGTGGAAAGTCATGCGCAACCACACAGTGATTGGCGAGCAGATGTGCAAGACCATGAAATGCTTGCGGCCCGTCCTGCCGATCATCCGCAGCCACCACGAAAGGTGGGACGGCTCGGGATATTCCGATGGGTTGCGGCGTCACGAAATTCCGCTCCTGGCCAGAATTCTACAATTGAGCGATATTGTCGACGCGCTGACGAGTGCGCGGCCCTACAAACGCGCCTTCACGACCGCCGAAGCTCTGGAGATCATGCGGTCGGAAACCGCGCGCGGATGGCGCGATCCGGAGCTCATGGCCGCTTTCACCGCAATGCTCGAAAACTCCGTAGCGGAATCGCTGGGGCACATGAGCCGGCTCCTGTCGGCAAGCTGACAAGGCCCGCTCAGGCCGCGCCGCGTGTAAGACGATCCCATACGCCTTCCCACTCCGGGCCGGACGGCGGTGGTTCCACTGCAATCCAGTCGAGTGACTGCCGGTCAAGGGCGTGCAAAGTCTCATATAGCACCGCTGCGTAGGCCCACGCCTCCCCAGGCATGCGAATCTGGACCACTGCGGATGTCTCGACGGATCGTTCCTCAACGAAAACATATGCGCCCCGCCCTTCACTGCGCGGCGCGCCGAGGAGCAGAGGCGTGCGCGGACTGTAGTGCTTCGGATGCATGCCCGGCGACGGATGCGCCACATTGTCCCCGGCCACCTCTCCGGCCCCGCCACCTGCTTCCACTGGGCCAATCACCACTTCGATTTCCGCACGCGTAACCATTCCAGGGCGGAGCAATCGTGGAACCGGCCACGCGAGCGAGAGCACGGCCGATTCAATTCCCACCGTTGAGGGCCCGCCTTCAAGAAGCACATCCACTTGGCCGCCCATCGCGTCGGCCACATGCGCGGAAGAAGTCGGTGAAAGACATGAGAATCGGTTCGCGCTGGGCGCGGCGATTGGAACACCCGCTTCGCGAATGAGCGCCAGCGCGACTGGATGCGATGGCATTCGCAGCCCCACCGTGGGCAAACCCGCAGTCACGATATCGGGAACGGCTGCCGCCTTGGAAAGCACAAGCGTCAGCGGACCGGGCCAGAAGGCCGCCGCAAGCTTCTCCGCGGATTCCGGCCACTCAACGGTCAGATTTCGCGCCATCGCGACCGAATCCACGTGCACGATCAGCGGACTGGTTACCGGCCTTCCCTTCGCCTCGAAGATCCGGCCTACCGCCGCGGCGTCGAGCGCGTTCGCCCCAAGCCCATAGACGGTTTCGGTCGGAAACGCTACGAGTTTCCCTGCCCGGATGGCGGCCGCGGCCTCACTCACCGAGGTCGTCTTTACCATCGCCCGACGTCCTTCCGGTTTTGCGGTACACGAGGAATGCGTGAATGAGCGGTTCGAGGTCGCCGTCTAGCACGCGATCCACGTCGCCTATCGAGAGCTTTGTGCGGTGATCCTTGATGAGGCGGTAGGGAGCGAGGACGTAGCTGCGAGTCTGGCTGCCGAAATTGATTTCAAGCTTTGACGCCTCGGTCTTTCTCGCTTCTTCCTTCTTCTTGTCGAGTTCGAACTCGTACAAGCGCGCGCGAAGCTGTTTCATGGCGCTGTCGCGGTTCTTGTGCTGGGACCGCTCGTTCTGGCATTGCACAACGATATTCGTTGGCAAGTGGACGATGCGTACGGCCGAATCCGTCATGTTGACGTGCTGGCCGCCGGCTCCGCCCGACCGGAACGTGTCGATGCGCAGATCGTCCAGGCGGATATCGATCTTGATTTCGTCGTCGATCTGCGGATAGACAAAGACCGAAGCGAACGACGTATGGCGGCGGGCGTTCGCGTCAAACGGGGAGATGCGAACCAGCCTGTGCACGCCGATTTCAGAGAAAAGCATCCCGTAGGCGTTTTCGCCATTGACCTCGAATGTGACCGACTTGATTCCCGCCCCATCGCCCTCCAGACGGTCAGTGACCACAACTCCCAAGCTCTGTTTTTCCGCCCACCTCAAGTACATACGGAGCAGCATTTCGGCCCAATCCTGGCTTTCAGTGCCACCCGCGCCGGGGTGGATGGTGACGATCGCGCTCTTCGCGTCGTTCTCGCCCGACAACAGCATCGCGGTTTCGAGTTTTTCGAGCACTGCCGCGTAGGACTTGAGTTCGCGTTCAATCTCCGCCGTGACGTTCTCGCCTTCACGCGCCAACTCAAACAGCGTATCCATGTCCGAGGTGAGGCTCTGAATCTTCGCATCCTCCTCGATGGCGCGTTCGAGGCGTTTGCGATCCTGCATCATCTTCTGGCTTCTCTCGGAGTCGTTCCAGAAGCCCGGCAAGTTGATGGTCTCTTCTAACTTATCAATCTGAGATTTTTTGGCAGGCGCGTCAAAGATAGCTCCGCACGGCGAATGCCTGGTGGCGGAGCGGTTGGAATTCCCGATCGAGTTCTTCGAGGGTCATAAACTACAATTCTAACAGATAGCCTCTCTTGCCCACGTTGATGGCGAGGCAATCGCCGATCCTCGTCTCGACGCCCTCCGACTCATGAACGTGGCCGCAAAAGCAATAGCGCGGCTGGCGTCCGGCGACAAAGTCGCGCACGGCGGAACTGCCGAAGTGCTTCCCTTCCCCCGCCCTGTCGACTGCCGTCCCAAGAGGCGGGCAGTGGCTTACGAGAACCAGCGGCTTCAGTGCTGCAAAAGGTTCGAGCCGTTCGGCCAGCTCCGCCTCCGTGTATTCGCCGGGCGTGTTGAAAGGAGTGAGGTTCGAATAGCCGAGGCCCGCCAGATGATGACCGGCAACCTCGAATGAAGTGCAGTGAAAGTTGCGGAAGCCGAAATCGGCACAGAATTGCTCAATCTGAGACGCCGATTCATTGTTGCCCGGCATCACCCAAGTCCGCGCCGCCCGCGGCTTCATGACTTCCCCGCACCGCTCAAGACCGCGGCCCATAGTCGCGAGGTCGCCGGCCGCGATGTAGCAGTCGGCCTCGATCGCCATGACCCGTTCGAGGGCTTTCAGATCGTTGTGAATATCGGAAAAGATGAGGATCTTCATGCCGGGGCGCGGGCCTTGATCCGCGCCCGTGAAATCAACCTGAAAAATAATTCCTGGGTTATGAACCGTTCACTTGCCGGACGGCCACACCACGCCCTGCTCCTTCTTCGTAACCGCAGCCTCCCCACGGAAACGGAACTTCTGTACGCGCTGTCCGCGATAGGTTTCCGTCGTGAAGATGTTGCCCTTCGAATCGGTCGCAATGCTGTGGGGCGCGTAGAACTGTCCAGGCTGCCTTCCGCCGTCGCCAAACGCCGTCAGGATTTCGAGCGTGTCGCGCTTGAGCACGTGCACCTTCATGTTCGAGCCATCGGCCACATACAGGTACTTCTGCCCCGGATCCTTGGATAACGCGATGTCGAACACCGACCCGTCGCCCAGCGTATTCTTCGCGATGAACGCTTCTTTCACAAAAGTGCCATCCGTCTTGAATACCTGGATGCGATCGTTGGTGCGATCGCATACATACAACAGACCGTCTTTCGCCAGGTCGACGCAGTGCACCGGCGTGCGGAATTGCTGCGCCGGAGGCTCGGCCGGATTGTACGGCGGCAGTTGCGTGTCGTCCGGCTTCTTCCCGTAGGCGCCCCAGTGACGCTTGTACTTCCCCGTATCGGCATCGTAAACGATTACGCGGCGATTCCCGTAGCCGTCCGCCACGTAAAGTTCATTCGTCTTCGAATCGACAAGCGTCTTGGCCGGCAAGCTCAAATTCTCGGTGTCGTTGCTTCCCTTGCCCTGGTTCGGCTTGCCGATCTGCATCAGGAATTTTCCCGACTGGGAAAACTTCAGGACCATGCTGTCGTGCACGGCCCCACCGCCCGCCATCCGGCTCTCATCCGAGGGAAGGGCCGCGGGCTGCTGACCCCGGCCATTGCCGCCGATCCACACATTACCCTTAAAATCCACGTCAATCCCGTGGTTTGACGCCGGCCACTCGTAGCCCTTGCCGGGGCCGCCCCAGTGACCCACCAGGTCGCCGGCCTCGTTGAACTCAAGGATAGGCGGAGCGGCGGCGCAGCACGCGGCAGCCGGCGGTTTCATCGTCAGATATTGCTCCTTGGCTTCGAGCGAGCCTCCGCGGTGGATAATCCAGACGTGATCCTTCGCATCAGCCGCGACTCCGATCACGGCTCCGAGCACCCAATGATTCGGCAGGGGCTTCGGCCACATCGGATCCACTTCAAAGCGCGGGGCCTGAACGCCACCCGGCGCGGCGATGGCGCTTTTCTGCGTCACGAAGGACTGGATCGCGAGTCCGGCGGCGATCGTGAGTACCCCAGCTACTGCATAATGGTATGTCCGCTTCATTGCTGTTTCCTCCCGGATACGGCGTAGGCTATGATACACGATTTGACACTAAGGGGACAAATTTGCGCGCATCGCGCTGGCCGCTGCTCCTGACGGCTCTGCTTTTTTCGCTCGCAGGTATCGGGGCGGCTCACGAAGTCCCGAGCGACGTAACGGTCCACGCCTTCGTCAAGCCATCCGGCGGAAAGCTGCAATTGCTGATTCGCGTCCCGCTGCGCGCGATTCGCGACCTCGATTTTCCGGAGATCGAGCGCGGTTACCTGGACGTGGAGAAGCTTGTGCCGCGACTGCCGGATGCCGCGACTCTCTGGATCTCGGATTTCATTGCGATCCACGAAGGAGAGACAAGGATGCCCAAGCCGCGTATCGTCTCGACCCAGTTGTCGATCGAGTCCGACAAATCCTTTGCCTCGTTTGAAGAAGCGCTTGCTCACGTTTTCGCGCCCAAGCCCGAGAACCGCGAGAACCTCTTTTGGAACCAGGTGTTGTTCGATATCCTGTTCGAGTATCCGATTCAATCGGATCAATCCAGGTTCTCGATTCGCCCCCGCCTGGAACGGCTTGCGGCGCGAGTGACCACCGTGCTCCGCTTCGTTCCTCCGGGAGGCGCGGTACGCGCCTACGAGTTCGCGGGCGACCCTGGCCTGGTTCCGCTCGATCCGCGTTGGAGCCAGGCGGCAGGGCGTTTCATCGAACTCGGGTTCTTCCACATTCTGGACGGAACCG
>SHUI01000200.1 GCA_009697455.1 Bryobacterales bacterium | reverse complement strand
CAGTCGCAGGCCGACGTCACGGCTCAGAAAGCGGCTATTAGCTCGGCTGATGCGGAGTCTTCGGCATCGGAGGCTGGCGTGAAGGCTGCCGATGAGAACCTGAATACCCTCCAAGCTTCGATCGATCGGGCAAAGGCGGAAGTGGATCGCTCCCGGCTCGCGTTCGAGCGAGCCGAATTGCTGTACAAGGAAGAGTTGATCGCCCGGCAGGAATTCGATCTCCGCAAGGCTGAGTATGAGGGCTTGCGGGCCGGCGTGAGAGAGGCGGAAGCGAGACTGGTGCAGGCCAGAGCGCAACGGCAGCAGTTCGCGGCGCAACTGGGCGCGGCGCAGAAACGTGTAACGCAGAGTCAGGCGGGGTTGGCACGTCTTGCCGACGTGCTGGAGAAACACTACTCCTACTCGCCGCTGAATGGCGTCGTCACCAACCTGCCCGTTAGGGTGGGCGAAACCGTTGTGCCTGGTATTCAGAATTCGGCGGCCAGTCTGATCATGACAATCGCGGACATGTCCCTCATCACCGCGGAAGTCAAGGTAGACGAGACCGACATTGTCAACGTGAAACTTGATCAAGTAGCCGATATCACCGTCGATGCAATGCCGAACCGCACGTTCAAGGGACACGTCATTGAAATCGGTAACACAGCGATTCTCCGTTCCACGGGCCTCGCGGCTTCGCAGAGCAATATTTCCAGCCAGGAGGCGAAGGATTTCAAGGTAGTGGTGGCGCTTGACAACGCGCCCGAAGACATTCGGCCGGGACTTTCCTGCACGGCAAAAATAACGACGGCGACGCGCCAGAAGGTGCTCACCATCCCTATTCAAGCGCTGACCATCCGCCAGAAGGGAGATCTCGAGCCGAAGCCGAAGGACGGCAAGGAACCCAAAGAAGTGAAGGGCGCCAAGATCGACCCGGCGGTTGAGAAGGCGAAGAAAGAAGAAATTCAGGGTGTGTTTGTGATCGCGGGCGAGAAGGCGGAATTCCGCAAGGTAGACACCGGAATCACGGGCGCGACCGATATCGAAGTAACTACCGGGCTCAAAGACGGCGACGAGATCGTCACCGGAAGCTACAAGGTGATTCGCACCATGCGTAACGAGGCGAAGATCAAAGTAGACAACAAGGCCCCGGTCAAGACGGAATCTTAGGTTCAAGGAATCTGAATGGCAAACGCGGCAGCGGAAGAGATCGATCGCGGAGAACAATTAAAACGGGACGGGGTGGTTATTCGCACCTACGATCTCTGGAAGACGTACATCATGGGCGACCAGGAGATCAACGCCGTTTCGGGCGTGGATCTCCAGATCAACCGGGGCGAATACGTCGCGATCATGGGGCCATCGGGGTCGGGCAAGTCCACGCTGATGAACCTGATCGGGTGTCTCGACACTCCCAGCAAAGGCGAATATTACATCAACGGCAACCTCGTCAGTAAGATGACGGACGACCAACTCGCTCACATTCGCAACAAAGAAATCGGGTTCGTCTTCCAGACGTTCAATCTGCTCGCGCGCGCGACGTCGCTGCATAACGTGGAACTGCCGCTCATTTATAGCGGAGTGTCTTCGGCGACCCGGCTTGAACGGGCCAAGGCGTCTCTCCGTGCCGTCGATCTGGAACGCCGCATGTACCACAAGCCGAGCGAGTTGTCGGGTGGACAGCGTCAGCGCGTCGCGATTGCGCGGGCGCTTGTGAATAACCCGTCCATTCTGCTCGCCGACGAACCTACCGGAAACCTGGATTCGGCGACCGGCACGGAAATCATGGCGCTTTTCGAGCGTCTTTACCGCGAGGGGAACACCATCATCGTAGTTACCCACGAACACGATGTCGCGATGCACGCGCATCGAATTATCCACGTTCGCGACGGTAAGGTGGAGAAGGACGAAAAGGTCGACAAGTAAACGGCCTCGCGGCATTCCCGTCTGGGTAACCAACATCGGTCAGCGCGGATACACCGCGGCCAATTGCACATTGACTTCCGAACCATCGCCTTCCGCTTCGAGAAAATTCAGCGCGCCCGGCCAGCGTGAACAAAAATCGTCTTCGGGTCCCGCCTTCGTGGTTCGCGTTTCGAGGGCCCGCCCTCGCGGCCAAATCTTGAGAGCGAGATCTTTCTTGATTCGCTTAACGAGTCCAACTGCTGATTTCTTCGTTCCACGAACTCATACCTCGCATCATCGACCTCGGTCCGGAAGCAACGATCGCGACGAACGCGGCCGCATTCGCAGAACTCCCGCCGCGCTATCATATCCCAAATGACCCGCCGCTTCGCAATCCTCACCCTCCTTCCGCTCACCCTTCTGGCGCAGCTTCCGCCCGAGAAGCTCAAGCAGATTGAGCAAGCCATCTCCACCGAGATGTCGCGGAACAGCATCCCAGGTCTTTCAGCCGCCGTCGCGACAGGCTCGACTCTGCGATGGGCCGCGGGCTTCGGCACGGCTGACCTCGAGAATCTCGTTCCCGTGACCGCTTCAACCGTCATCCGTCTCGGGTCGATCTCGAAGCCGATCACGGCGGTTGCGGTGCTCCAACTCGTCGAGAGCGGCAAGATCGACCTCGACGCGTCCATCGAACGCTACGTGCCGTCCATGCCTGCCAAGCCGTGGCCAGTCACCGTGCGTCAGTTGCTGGGGCATCTCGGCGGTATCCGCCATTACGGCGGTCCCGAGGAATTGGACAGCACGCGCCACTACACCGACCGCATCACGCCACTCAAAATCTTCCAGTCCGACCCGCTTTTCGCCGAGCCGGGCACGAAGTACCACTACACCTCCTACGGCTTCAACCTGCTGGGTGCGGCGGTCGAGACCGCGTCCGGCATGAGGTTTACCGATTACATCCGCGACCGCATCTTCAAGCCGGCGCGCATGGACCGCATCGGAGCCGACGACGTCTACGCGATCATTCCCCACAGGGCGCGTGGCTACCGGCTTTCGGCGTCGAAACAGGTCGAGAATTGCTCACTCGCGGACACGAGCAACAAGATTCCCGGAGGCGGCCTTAGCTCCACCGCGTCCGACCTCGTCAAATTCGCGCTCGCCGCGCGCAGCGGCCAACTCCTCAAAGACGAGATCGTTCGCGTGATGTGGACTTCGCAGAAGCTACGCGACGGGAAGCCGACCAGCTACGGCATGGGCTGGACCTCCGGTCAATTCGAAGGCCGTGTCGCGGTGGGGCATGGAGGCGGACAACAGGGGGCTACGACGTATCTGCAAATGCTGCCGGACCAAGGCATTGCGTTCGCGTTGATGGCGAACCTGGAGTCGGCAAGGCTAAACGACATGCGGGACCGGATCGCGCGGATTTTGCTCGAACTTGACTAACTGGCGGCGAGCAGCTTTGCCACCGGCACCAAATCCCGCCGTCCGCCGGGAATCCCGGCGGCTTCCGGCTCCCGCGGATTGCGGTAGTGCAGCGTGAAAAACTCGTCGCACCAGAGGCAGCAGTTTCCCAGTGCGCGCGTACGCTCCAGAGCTTGTTCGACGCTGATTCCCAAATGCACTCCCATCTCTTCGGGCCGCCCGCGGTTCAGCGCCTGGTAGACCGGATTCTCACCACATCGCGCGAGAATTGCGTCGAGTTTCTCATGGCGCAGGTCGCCGATCGGCCGTACCGTCATCGGGCAGCACGGATACACCGCGGCCAATTGCACGTTGACTTCCGAGCCATCGCCTTCCGCTTCGAGAAAATTCAGCGCGCCCGACCAGCGTGAACAAAAATCGTCTTCAGGTCCCGCCTTCGTGGTTCGCGTTTCGAGGGCGCGCCCTCGCGGCCAAATCTTGCCGATCCACATATCCGGGGTCGCTCCCCAGAATGAGAAATCGCGATATCGGCCCCTGCCATGCTTCTCACCCGCCGGAACTTCACTGATCGCCACCATGCCCCGCGAACGGAACAGGTCTTCAAGGTAGGGCCTGCGCCGCAACGTCGATCTCGGATGGAAATCGTCCATACTCGAAACGCTAATGTGCATCACGCCCGCGGCAAGCAACCGGTCAAGCATTTCCCCGTCGATCAGGTCCGCGTTGGTTTGGATCCAAAGCGGCACCGCACCGTCGGGGTAGCGCTCTCTGAGGAGCCGCAGGGTTTCGAAGAGTAACTCGGGAACGTGCAGTACTTCGCCGCCGCTCAGAATCACGCGGCCCACCGAGGACGGCTCCGGAAAATTCGCGACCACACGCGCCGCTTCCTCAAACGACAACCCCTCCGCGCCCGGCTCACTGTTGTTGTAACAATGCGCGCACCGCAGATTGCAATCCCGGGAGATAACCCAATAGATAGACTCCACTCTGCCCCCAGTGTAGCGTAACGGGTATAATTTCTAGATCATGCCGGAAATTCGCCATTCCGTGTGCGCGCTCGATTGCCCGGACGCCTGCTCTCTGCTGATTACCGTCGAAGACGGCTTCGGCTCGCGTCTGCGAGGCAACCCGGAGCATCCGATTACACAGGGTTTTCTCTGTGGCAAGGTGGCGAAATATCTCGACCGCGAATATTCGCCGCACCGTCTGCTCTATCCGCAGCGACGCGTGGGCGCGAAGGGCGAAGGCCGTTTCGAGCGGATCACGTGGGATGAAGCCCTTGGCGAGATCACCTCGAAGCTGGGCGCGATCTCCGGCGAGTTCGGTCCTGAGGCGATACTACCGTACAGCTACGCCGGCACCATGGGCCTGCTCAATGGATCGGGCATGGACCGCCGTTTCTTCCACCGCCTGGGAGCGTCCCGTCTGGAGCGTACCATATGCTCGGCCGCCGGCGGCGTGGGCCTCACCCAAGCGCTTGGCGTGCGCTACGCTACGGAGCCGGAACAATTCCGGCATTCAAAGCTGATCATCGCATGGGGAGCGAACATCCTCGGAACCAACGTGCACTTGTGGCCGTTCGTTGTTGAGGCGAGGCGCAACGGCGCGCGTTTCTACTGCATCGATCCTCACGAGAACCGCACGGCCCGCTTGGCGGACAGGCATTTTTTCATCCATCCGGGCAGCGACGCCGCGCTTGCGCTCGGCCTGATGCACGTCATCATCGGCGAGAAATTGCACGATGCGGAGTATGTGGATCGGTATACTCTCGGCTTCGACGATCTCGCCGCCAAAGTTCGCGACTACACGCCGGAACGTGTCGAGGCGCTTACGGGAATCGCGCGCGAAGATATCGTATCTCTGGCGCGCGAGTATGCCACCACTCGTCCGGCCGCGATCCGGCTCAACCTGGGCGTGCAGCGTTCCGAGCGAGGCGCAATGTCCGTGCGCACCATCGCTTATCTCCCGGCGCTCGTTGGGGCCTGGAAGGACGTAGGCGGCGGCCTCCAACTCTCCACGTCGCAAGCGTTTCAACTGAACCGCCCCGGACTCGAGCGGGCCGACTTGCAGCAGTGCTCTCCGCTCGGCCGCGAATCGCGCTCTGTCAACAT
The DNA here is from genome assembly GCA_009697455.1 of Bryobacterales bacterium. GTDB lineage: Bacteria > Acidobacteriota > Terriglobia > Bryobacterales > Bryobacteraceae > SYKU01. The sequence continues at coordinate 3,853 of SHUI01000200.1, read as the reverse complement.
GACACTGCTCGGCCAGGCCCTTACGGAACTGAGAGATCCACCCGTCAAGGCCATCGTCGTGTACAACTCGAACCCGGCGTCGATCGCGCCAAACCAGAATCTGGTGCTGCGCGGCCTGAGGCGGCCGGACCTGTTCACGGTGGTTCTTGAACAGTTCCAGAACGACACCGCGGACCACGCGGACATCCTTCTGCCGGCCACGACGTTTTTGGAGCACACCGATCTTTACTACGCTTACGGGCACCATTATCTGCAGTTGGCGAGACCCGCGCTGCCGGCGCCTGGCGAGACGAAGTCGAATGTGGAAATCTTCCGCCTCCTCGCACAGCGTATGGGTTTCGACGACCCGTGCTTCGCCGAGACCGAAGACGACATGATCCGCACGCTGCTCGATTCCGGTCACCCGTTCCTCAAGGACATCACGATTGAGCAATTGGACCGGGAGCACTCGGTGCGGCTGAAAGTCGCGTACAACGGTGATCCTTTCCAACCCTTCGCCCAGGGCGGATTCGGGACGCCGAGCGGCAAGTGCGAGTTCAACGCGTATTCGCTCGAGTACGAGCCGCCCGTGGAATCGAGACTCGGCGCGAGCGGGCTTCGAGAGAAGTATCCCCTGGAACTCATCTCACCAAAAAACGATGACAGCATGAACTCCACGTTCGGCAACGTTCCGATGGTCGACCGGCAGACGTCGACGATTGAGTTGAACGGTGCCGACGCCGCCGAGCGAAGTATTGTGGACGGCGACAACGTTCGCGTGTTCAACGATCGCGGGGCCTGTGTTCTGATCGCGAAGGTTGGCAGGTTCACTGCGCGTGGGGTCGCCTGCGCGCCCGCGGTGCGATGGAACAAGCGCGCGCCCGATGGCCGCAACGTCAACGCGCTTATCTCGGACCGCCTTACGGATTTCGGCGGAGGCCCCACGTTTTACAACTGCCTCGTGCAAGTGGAAAAGAGCGGAGATTAATGACCGGGAAATCCAGAATGACGAGTTTGGCGATTGTCGCGAGCGCCTTTTGCCTGTTCGCAGCCTCGTGCGGCATGAACAAGACGCCGGCGGTAGCGACCGACGAATCTGGCGGCGTGATGGCGTCGATGATTCACACGGCCGATCCGGCCGTGGCGAGACAGCTTATCGCCGGCTGGCATCCAGTGGAGCACAACGCGTGGCGCTGGACAGCGGGAACGTTTTCCGTCGCCCTCCGTCCTCCACCCGGAGGATCGGAGAAGGGCGCGGTGCTAACCCTGAAGTTCTCAATTCCCGAGCCCGTCTTCGCGCAGTTGAAGGGAATTACTCTGAGCGCTGACATACAGGGTTCGAAGCTGCCGCCCGAGAAGTACAACGAGGCCGGGGGCCACTCCTACGAAAGAGAAGTCGATGCGAAGCTGCTTAACGGCGAGAGCGTAACCGTGAACTTCTCTCTCGACAAGTTTTTACCTCCCGGCGCGGCGGACCGCCGCGAACTCGGCCTGGTAGTTTCCGCAGTTGGGTTTGAATCCAAGTGACGACATGGCCAAGCGGGCGCTGATCACCGGAATCACGGGACAGGACGGCTCCTATTTGGCGGAGTTATTGCTCAGCAAGGGCTATGAAGTTCATGGCGTGGTTCGCCGCGTGGCGCTTGAAGACCCCGAGCACAGGCTTTCCAGACTCCATTCCATCCGCCGCCAGCTTCAGTTGCACGCGGCGTCGCTCGAGAGTTACGCCAGCATTCATCAGGTGGTAACGCGTGTCGCGCCAGACGAGTGCTATCATCTTGCCGCGCAAAGTTTCGTGACATACTCGTTCGACGACGAGTTCTCCACCCTGAATTCCAATATCAACGGAACGCATTTTCTGCTCGCCGCCGTTAAGAACCTGGCGCCGCATTGCCGCTTCTATTTCGCGGGGTCGAGCGAGATGTTCGGCAAAGCGGAAGCGGCTCCTCAGAACGAGCGCACGGCTTTTCATCCGCGTTCCACGTACGGTATCAGCAAAGTCGCGGGCTTCGATCTGACCCGGAATTACCGCGAGGCTTACGGCATGCACGCTTCCAGCGGAATTCTCTTCAATCACGAATCGCCCCGCCGGGGTTTTGAGTTTGTGACGCGAAAAATAACTTCCGGTGTGGCACGGATTCTCGCTCGCGAGTCAACCGAACTGAGGCTTGGGAACCTCGACGCCCAACGCGACTGGGGACATGCGCGTGAGTATGTCGAGGCAATGTGGCGGATGCTGCAGCAGCCCGAACCGGACGATTACGTCGTTGCCACCGGCGAATGCCACACGGTCCGGGAGTTCGCGGACTACGCATTCTCCATCGCCGGCCTCGACTACCGCCGGTACGTGGTGCCTGACAACGATTTCTTCCGGCCGGCCGAAGTCATGGTTTTGCTGGGAGACGCTGCGAAGGCCCGCGCGAATCTAGGGTGGCGTCATCACACCGGATTCCATGCTTTGATCCGTGAAATGCTCGAAGCCGACTGTCTCGCGTGCGGCGTGAGGCATTTGTTGCGTCCGGCGTTGGAGTCGGTTTCATGAGGTCTAACCGGACAGCCCGCGAGGACCGAAGGGCGCAAGCATTACCTGCGAGCACTCGATCTCTTCACGACTTTCGAACGCCCGCTACTTACGCCGCTGCCACGCGCCGGGGCCCGGGCGTGAGGGGGTGTGAAGTAGTTCCGAAGGTGGCAGCGGGTGCTCGGTGTGGCGGGCTGACAGCCTGCCAGCCTCGCAAGAGGCCGTGTCTTGCTACAAATTCCACGGGTCGTCAAGTGATTTCCGCGCTCTTCGGAGCAACAAACGGCTCGTTTGTACGCTCTCCAGAGCTTCAATCGTATCCCCCGGCAGGCTACCATTCTGCCCGCGGAGGCTTCTGCCTCGGGAGACCGCGTTTGGCGTGGCGGTTCGGAAACTTAAGCGGAACCCTACCAGCTTGCCGCGCGTCGCGTGCTCACGCGCGCGGCTCTGTTGGGATGCACGAATGACTTTGTATCCAAACGCGAAACTCCGCAAGCATGCGCTTGCCCTCGTGCTGTCCGTCTCGGCAGCCGCGGGCGCGGACGTCCGTCACCGTCTACCCGCGGTGTCCTCCGTATTTCCCCAGGGATCCCGCCCGGGCGCGACGGTGAAAGCCGAGATTCTCGGTGAGTACCTTGATCGTGCGCAGACGGTCGTGTTTCCGGACGGCTTTGCCTCCGCGAAAATCCTCGGCGGGACTTACACACGGCTTGCACTCGAGATTGCCGTGAATGCGGATGCCGCATTAGGTCCACACTATTTCCGCGTCGTTACTCCGCGCGGTGCATCGAACCTGCTGCTGTTCCGCGTCGGCGATCAGCCGCACGTGGATGAGCGCGAGCCGAATTCGTTCGTGGAGGATGCCCAGGAAATCTCATTGCCCGCCACCGTCAACGGCAGGCTGAATGTCGATGGCGATTTCGATTTCTTCAAGTTTCGCGCAAAGAAAGGCGAAAGCTGGATTTTTGATGTCCGCTCCGCGCGTAACGGCAACGGCCTCGATCCCGCGCTTATCTTGATCGACTCTCGGGGCCGCAAAATGGCGCACAGCGAAGACGTGTTCATCTGGGATCCGTTCCTCATCTATACTTTCCCGGCGGATGGCGAGTATTTCGCCGTCCTGCAGCCTACGCACAATCGTAACGACGCGACCTTCGCATACCAGTTCGATATCCGGAAAGCGCCTCAACTCGAAACGGTTTCGCCGATCGCCATGCGTCCCGGTGAAACCGTCGATGCTACTTTGTATGGCGTGGGACTCTCGGACTCCTCGTCGCGGCTCTGGTTCAATGCGGAGGGATTCAAAGGCGACGTTCGCGAGATGCGTGGATCCACTGCGGCGGTTCGCATTCA
>SHUI01000005.1 GCA_009697455.1 Bryobacterales bacterium | reverse complement strand
GTTGGGCGATCTGATCGAAGATCGCTGGGTTGGGTCACCCGTGGATGCCGTGATCGAAGCGAACGTTCGCGACGAAACCGCCGGAATTCTAAAAACGCTCTCGCCCAAAGAAGAAAAGGTGATCCGCTTGCGCTTCGGCATCGGCTGCGAGCGGGAGCACACGCTTGAGGAAATCGGCCAGGAGTTCGATGTTACCAGAGAACGGATCAGGCAGATTGAAGCGAAGGCTCTGAGACAACTGCGGGCTCCGGAAAGAGCAAGGCGGCTGCGGGCACTGATGGCCGCGCGCTGACGCGAAAGCTTCGCCATAGATCCGCGAGCCGGCCGGCTTGCATATTTCAGGGCAAGCAATATTTAATTTAACCGCCTTATTTTCAATATGTTGCGCCTGCTGGCGGACCCTCTATTGCTTTCCCTTTCGGCAAGTCATATGCAATACTAAGTCTTAGAAAAGGTTAACACTTAGCATGTCCCAGTTGGACGAAGCGATTTCGCGATACCATAAGCTTCTTGAGAACGGCCATTCCAAAGATCTATCGTGGGTGGAAGCGATGCGCGAGCGCATGCACGCCGAAAATCTTTCGACGGCCGGCCGCCTGCTCTGCCCGTTTCTTCGCCCTCATTTTCTTTCGCGGCGCCAGTTCGATGCACTGTCCAAGACCGCTGAAACCCTCATCGGGGCTATTGAGCGCATGGGCCAGATGGTGCTCAGTACGCCGGCCCTTCTTGCGCGAATGGAATTGCTCCCGGGCGAGAAGATGCTCGCTTCGATCGATCCGGGATACCACATTCCGGATGTCACGGCGCGACTCGACTCCCATCTCAACAACGGTTCGCTCCACCTCGTGCAGTATAGCGCCGAGTCGCCATCCGGACTCGCGTGGGCGGAAGGGCTTGCGGATATCTTCTACGATTGCCCTCCGGTTAAGGAGTTTCGCAAGCGCTATACTCTGACGCGTATCGGAGGGAAGAAGCTTTTGCTCTCGGCACTGCTCAAGGCCTTTCGCCAGTTCGCGGGCAAGAACGTGCAGCCGAAAATCGGGATTCTGGAGTTTCGCCCGTCGTTCCAGTCGTCCGCCCCAAGCGAATATGAGATATTCCGCGATTTCTACCGGGCATCCGGATTCCAGTCCGAAATCGTCTCGCCCGATCAGCTTGAGTTCCGCAACGGCGTGCTCCGGCGGGGCAACTTCGAAATCAACCTCATTCACCGGCGTGTCAGCGCTCAGGAATTCCTGCTGCGGTTCGACCTGTCGCATCCGCTGGTACAGGCCTATAAGAGCCGCGCCGTGTGCATTGTGAACAGCTTCCGTTCCGAACTGGCTCATAAGAAGGCGATGTTCGGATTGCTGACGGATGAGACCCTTACGGCAAAATTTCCCGCGGCGGAGCGGAGAGCGATACTCGATCACGTACCGTGGACCCGCCTGGTTTCGCCCATGAAAACCACCTACGAAGGCGAGACCGTGGATCTGCAGGAGTTTATCCTCAAGAACCAGGAAAAGCTCGTCCTAAAACCGAACGACGAGTATGGCGGGAAAGGTGCGTTTTTCGGCTGGGAAATGGACGCTTCTGGATGGGAGCGCGCCCTCCGCGAAGCGATGCGGGCGCCTTACGTGGTGCAGGAAAAAGTGGAACCGGCCAAGGCGGTTTTCCCCCTGCAGACTTACGGCGAATTGGAGTTCCGTGAAATGCGGGTCGATCTGCACCCGCATGCGTACCTCGGCAAGATTGCCGGATGCGCGAGTTGGCTCGCGGCGAGCGGCGCGGGAGGCTTTTCGACGGCAGCGGGGCTTGCGCCCACCTACATTTTAGAAACGAAGTAAAACGATGGACTCTCACCGGTTCCTGGCGCTCGCGCTCGCAGCCGCCTTTCGTGCATTGCCGTGCGCGGCTGCGGCGCCTGACTGGCGCCTTGAAATCGATCAGGTCACCTCCGGCCCTGGGCATCACTTCTTTGGATATATCGGCCACGTCCAGAACATCCCATGGAATGGGAACGGGCGGTACATCGTAGGTCTGCGCACGGCGTTTCAGGACCGTATGCCTACGCCCGCCGACGCCGCAGACGTCGTTCTCATCGATACCGCACGGAAAAACACTGTCGTCGTGATCGACCGGACGCGCGCCTGGAACTTCCAGCAGGGGACCATGTTCTACTGGAATCCCAAAGCCGCCGATACCCAGGTGTTTTTCAACGACCGGGACCCTAAGACGAATCAGACCTTCAGCGTTCTGTTCGACATTGGCGCGCGGAAACGCATTCGTGAATACCGCTATCCGGACGTGCACTTCGCGAATAGCGGAGTCGCGCAGAACGGCGGCTTTTTTCTCGGCCTGAACTACGGGCGCCTGGCGAGGCTCCGCCCTGTAACCGGCTATCCCGGCGCGTTCGACTGGAACGCAACGGACCCCGCACCCGCGAACGACGGCATCTTCCTGGTAAACGTTGAGACCGGGCGGCAGCGGCTTCTGATTTCCTATCGTGAAATGCTCGTGCGGTTGAAGCCGAAGCATCCCGAGATGGAGGGAGTGCCGCTATTCATCAACCACACGCTTTGGAACCGTGCCGGCAACCGGATCTACTTTTACGTCCGTGGAAACTTCGAGAAGCCGGACCGCGTGAACATTCCCTGCACCATCAGGCCCGATGGGAGCGGCTTCACCGAGGAACCCGTCTTTATAGGCGGACACCCGGAGTGGGAATCCGAGTCGCGAATGATCGGGACCGTCGACGGAAAGCAGATCCTCTACGATGTAGACCGGAAAGCGGTCGTAGGCACGATCGGCACGAAGGCAGCATTTCCGGATCCCGGCAGCGATATCGCACTTTCACCAGATTCACAGTGGCTCGCGAGCGGCTTCCGCGTCAAGGCGGAGAATTTCTACACGATCTTCCGCCGGCCGGATTCAAGTTTTGAGACAACAACGGGTTTTCCTCATCCCGGGTGGACGTCCGGGGATCTCCGCGTGGACGGCGCTCCATGTTGGAACCGTACGAGCGACCAGGTTCTTTTCACGGCGATCGCGGACGACCGGGACCGTACGCGGCAGATGTTCCGCATTCGCGTCCTAAGGAAAGGGCAGGGGAAATGACACGCCGCGGTATCGCACTCTGTCTGCTGGCCGCCGCGTCGAGCGCGAACGCGCAACCACCGCGCCGAATCGCGGTGAAGCGGCTCTCCGGCAATCCGATCATCACCGAGAAGATGCTGCCGGGAGACGATGGCGGAAGCATCAACGGTCCCAGCCTCATCAGGGTACCGGCGTGGGTCACGAGTCCGCGAGACAAGTACTATCTCTACTTCGCGCACCATGCCAGAAAATACATCCGGATGGCCTACGCGGACCGTCTGGAAGGACCGTGGAAAATCCACGATGGAGGTGTCGTCAAGCTCGAGGACCAGAGCACGTTGACCGGACACCTGGCATCGCCCGAGGCGGTGGTGGATGAAGAGAACAAGAAGATCGTGCTCTTCTACCACGGCCACCCGCCGGCCTTCAGGAGGAGGGATAAGACGAAGGCGGAGGGGGATTCCGATCCAGAGGCAGGTCAGAAGACGGCGGCTGCCGTTTCCTCGGACGGGTTGCAGTTTTGCCCTACCGGAGTTATCGTGGCTCCCGCTTACCTGCGCGTTTTCCGGGACGGCGGACAGTGGTACGGGATGGCCGGGCGAGGGAGCCTGCTACGTTCTCCTGAATTGGGGAAGGCGTTTGAGGCTGTATCCGGCGTGATTGGGCCTGATATCGAAGATCTGGTGGACCCGGTAAGACTGGGTGAACCCGGTGCGCGGTCCGGCCAGCCAAAGAAAGGCCCGGACCGTTACTCGATCCGGCATGTCGGGGTAGACACTGACGGGGACCGAATGTGGGTTTACTTCAGTTGCGTGGGTCATCAGCCGGAGCGCATTCTTGCCACCTCGGTGAAAATGACGGGTGATCCGGGGGGGTGGAAAGCAAGAGGCGTTATCGAAGTGTTACGCCCCGAAACAGACTGGGAAGGCGCCGGCCTCCCGTTAGCGTATTCCAAGGGAGGACGGTCGAAATCCTGGGAACGCGGCTTAAGGGACCCGGCTATCTTTCGCGAGAGCGGTAAGATTTATTTGCTCTATGCAAGTGCGGGCGAGCATGGAATCGGAATCGCCCAGGTTGTGTATGAGGCTCGGTGAATGGCGGGCCAATGCAGCAAGAGCGGCTTGTGGCGGAGGTGAATGCTTTCATGAATCAACAAGAGAGACGGATTCTTGCCCAGGACATCGACAAGCAGGATGCGAATATGGCGGTTTCGGATAGTCGATTTGGCATGAATCCGCAAACTCACCGCCGCTCATTTGTCCGCTCCATTGCAGGCGGGACGCTGGCCACGATGGCGGCCGGCGCGACAGCTGATGTGGATCCAAGGAAAGTTCTGCTTTATGAAAGCACGCGTAAGGAATTTCGCGAGGCGATCGAAAGCGGGGCGCTAAAGGCGGTGATCGTTCCCACCGGTAGCACGGAGCAACACAACGAGCATCTGGCAATGATCAACGACACCGCCAGCGTCACTCTCGTTGCGCAAAAAGCCGCGCTGCTGCTCTATCCGAAAGTGATGGTGGCGACGCCGGTGCCTGTGGGCATCTCGCCCCACTGGATGGAGAGGAAGGGAACCCTCACACTCAAGAAGGAAACGTTTCTGGCGGTAGTATTCGAAATCTGCGAGAGCCTTCAGGCGCACGGAGTCAAGAACATCCTTATTCTGAATGGTCATGGCGGCAACGTCGCGCCTCTCCGGGAAAGCGCGCCGAAGTTCGCCAGCAAACTGGGCATCCGGATCGAGACCAATTCTTATTGGGACGCCTATACGCCGGAGATCGTCAAGAAGTACATGGCCAGTGGAAAGGCTCCCGGCCACGCGGCGGAGTTCGAAACCTCCTTCGCCATGGCCGCCTTCCCTGAGCGCATCCATTGGGAAGGCGTTGACTACGACAAGATTAAATCGCGCCTGAATATTAAGGACCCGCAGTCGGCCATTCAGGAAGAGGAGTTTGCGCGCGAAGCCAAGCTGGCCACCGCCGCGAAGGGTGAAGCAATGATCGAAATCTCGGTGCAATGGACTGCCGGCCGGCTCCGTCAGTTATGCGATGCTTGACGGCGGAAGCAGGCACGAGAAGATGAACCGCCGGCAGGTGATTGCCGCTGGACTCGGCATTGCCGGTAGCCCGCGGGCCGGCGCACAGTCAGCCAGGAAAAGAGTGGCGGCCGTTGTGACCATGTACACCAACGATGGCCGGTTGAACACGCATGCCAACGTGATTATCGGCAGGCTGCTGGATGGCTACTCGCCCAACGGAGTCTTTATCCAGCCGCGCACCCACCTGGTTTCCATGTTTACCGATCAGGTTCCACGCCAGGATTTGAGCCGTGGCCTTGCGGAGAAGCACGGTTTCCAGATCTACCCCACTATACGGGAGGCGCTCACGCTCGGCGGGGACGATCTGGCGGTGGACGCCGTGTGCCTTATCGGCGAGCATGGGGACTATCCCTCGAACCACCGCGGCCAGAAGCTCTACCCGCGTTATGAGTTAATGGAGCAGATCGTGGAGGTGTTCCGGCGAACAGGCAAGACCGTGCCTGTGTTCTGCGACAAGCATCTGTCGTATTCCTGGCTTAAGGCGAAGGCCATTTACTCATGGTCGCGAGAGTTGAAGTTCCCCCTCATGGCCGGTTCTTCCATTCCCCTCACGGTAAGGACGCCAGACGTGGAGATACCTTACGGCGCTGAAATGGAAGGCGCGGTGGTTATAGGGTATGGGGGCTTGGACGCTTATGGGTTCCATACGTTGGAATCGCTCCAATGCATGGTGGAACGGCGCAAAGGCGGCGAGAGAGGGATTCGCTCGGTGGAGTGGTTGGATGGCGAGGCTGTCTGGAAGTGGCGGGACACGGAAGGCCGTTGGAGCGTGCCGCTACTCGAAGCCGCGCTCTCGCGCAGTCCATCGGTGAAGGCAGGCCGCATGGAGGACAATGCGAAAACTCCGGCCGCCTTTCTCATCGAATATCGGGACGGCCTGAAGGCCGTTGCCTACATGATGAACGGTCATGCCAGTGGTTGGGCCGTCGCGGGAAAGGTGAAAGAAAAGGCCGATCCGGTGGCAACCTATTTCGGGCAGCCGAGACAGGCGGTCCGCGCCCGTCCGCTCGCGCACTTCGACGGGCTGGTCCACTGCATGGAGGAGATGTTCGTAACGGGCAGGCCGCTCTATCCGGTGGAGAGGACGTTGCTTACTACCTGCGCGCTGTCCCTGCTGTTTGAATCGCGGACGTGGAAGAAGCGTATCGAAACGCCGGAACTGGACATCGTATATACGGCTCCACGCGACGCCTACTACCAGAGGACTTGAAATGAAACGACTCGCTGTATTGATCCTGGCGGCGGTTTGTGGATTGGGCGGCGTGGCATGGGGACAGCCGCGCAAGCCGCGCATCGCAGTGGGCGGTCTGGTGGCGGAGTCGAACTCTTTGTATCCGCGCGCGAATCCGATGCGGGAATCGAGTCCTGTTTCACGGGAGGAGTGGCTGCACGCCGCGGCCGTGGCGAACACCGTTCCCAGCGGCATTGTGGAAGCGGCGGGGAAGCTGGGGCTCGACGTGTACCCGGTCTTGCGGGCCGGCGCGAGTTCGCTCGGTTACGTCGAGAAATCTTCCTTCGATGAAAAGCTCAATGAACTGGTGCGCCAGATTAAGACCGCGAGTCCACCATACGACGGAGTGATCCTGGTGCAGCACGGCGCGATGGTAGTGGACGGCTATCCGCAGGGGGACGCCGAGGTGGTCCATCGAGTACGCCAAGCCATGGGCAGGCCGTTCCCGATCGTGGTGACTCACGACTTCCACTCGAACGTTTGCCAGGAAATCGTCGATGATTCCGATGTGCTGATCACCTACAAGGAGAACCCGCACCTCGATCCCAAGCAGCGTGGCATACAGGCGGCGACCATCATCGCCGGGATGATTCGCGGCTCCATCAAGCCAGTGCAGGCGATCGCCAGGCCGCCGATGATTGTAAACATTGTTTATCAGGACACGTTCCACGCGCCCTACAAACCGCTCGTGGATGAGAGCCGCAGGCTGGAGCGCACGAACCCGAAGATACTCGCGGTAAGCGTTCCGGGCGGGTACCAATGGGGCGATGTGCCGGCCTTAGGTCCGAGCGTGATTGTCGTTACCGACAATGACCGCGCGCTGGCCGAGCGCGAGGCCAAGCGGCTGAGCGACATGCTGTGGGCGCTCCGGGATCGTCTTGTGTTTCGAGCTCCGGATGCAGCCGCGGCCGTGAAGGACGCGATGGCCGCCACAAGCTTCCCGGTGGTGTTGATGGACACGGGGGACAACATCGGCGGCGGTTCGGCGGGAGATGGAACCACTTTGCTCGGCGAATTGCTGCGGCAGAAAGCGCAAGGCTGGGTTGTGGTAATTGCCGACGCGGAAGCGAACCGGGCGGCGTTTCAGGCGGGAATAGGCGGTGCATTCAGCCAGATGGTGGGCGGCAAGACGGACCGCATGCACGGCGATCCAGTGCGTGTGACGGGCCGTGTGAAGGCGTTGCACGACGGCAAGTATGTGGAGACAGAGGTGCGGCACGGAGGCGGCCGCTATAAGGACATGGGGCGGACGTCGGTGATTGAAGCGGAAGGATCCACTCTCGACCTGCCCAATCTGCTGCTCCTGACCGACCACCCCACGAGCCCCGACAGCCTGCACCAATTGATCAGCAACGGAGTATATCCGCAGCGGCAGCGGATACTGGTAGCCAAGGGCACGACCGCACCGCGTGCCGCCTATGAGCCGGTTGCCGCACGGATCGTTGAAGTGAATACGCCCGGCGCCACCGACATCAACCCGGCTCGGTTTACCTACAAGCATGTACGGCGGCCGCTGTTCGGGGTCGACTAATCTGATCGCACCGGACCACCGGTCCGGTAAAGTCTGATGTTCATCCGTGCCTGCCGGCAGCGGAAACCGAGCGTGGGTCTGCGCGTATCGCAGGCAGACCTAGCTCGGATGAGGGACGTGGCACGCATCGCAGTTGTTGTTCGCCTTGCGCGTATCATGGCACGCCTGGCAGGCTGACATCGCGATCGATTTCTCCTTGGAAAGCACATTCTGCCGGGCTACGTCTCCGTGGCAGGTCTCGCAGGCGATCTGCCCCTTTGCATGGTGACGCCGGTGAGAGAAGTAGACAAACGCTGGGAGGCGGTACACGGGAAGCCACTCCAGCGGTTTCTTCTCTTTCTGGTGCTGGGCCAAAGTGACGATGGCTGCACTGTCTTTCCTGATCGCGACATGACAGCGCATGCAGAAATCAACCGACGGCATCCCCGCCGCGGTCGCCGTCAGCACGGTCTTATGACACTCCGCGCACTTGAGGCCCGTCGCAACGTGCACGCGATGGCTGAACGGCAGCGGCTGCACCGGGGCGACGCCGACCGGAGGCGCCGGTTCCTTCTGCGCCATGGCGGCCGCAGTGACCAGAAGGTATAAAAAAACGCGAACAATCATGGAAGAGCGAAGGCCACAAACGAATCGCCCGCCGGGCTTTTCCACCGCCCTCCGCCTACGGACACTGCGACGTATTGCTTGCCGTTGACCTCGTAGGTGCAGGGCGTCGCATAGGCGCCGGTCTCCAGTTGCGTTTCCCAAACCACCTTTCCGTTGCCTGAATGAAAGGCACGGAACTTGTGGTCCTGCGTCGCGCCGATAAACACCAGGCCGCCAGCGGTCGCGATGGAACCGCCGAAGTTCGTCGTGCCCGTTGGCGGAATGCCGCGAGCGGTCAGTTCGGGGTGTTCGCCGAAGGAGTTGCGCCAGCGGAAGTCGCCGGAGTTTAGGTCGATCGCCGTGAGCCAGCCCCATGGCGGTTTCATCGCCGGGTAGCTCTCGTCATCAAGCAACTGCGTGTAGCCCTGGAAATCGAACGTGTATCCAGCGCCGGCCTCGGCCTTCTTGAGCGTCATCCAATTCACGTTCTCGTTGGAATTGATGAAGAGCAGTCCGTTCTCAGGGTCCACGGACGCCCCGCCCCAGTTCGCGCCGCCGTTGAAACCCGGATAAATCAGGGTGCCCTGGACACTGGGTGGCGTGTAAATGTTACCCGCGCGGAGCTTGCGGTATCGCTCCAGGATGTAGGCCCGCTTCGCCGGAGTAACGTCCGTGAGGTCCTCTTCCAATAGGCGCTGACGGCTTATGGGAGGCGGCTTCACTGGAAACGGTTGTGTGCGGGATAAAACTTCACCTGGCACGTCGGACGCGGGTACAGGCCGCTCCTCGATTGGGAAAAGAGGCTTGCCCGTTACTCTGTCGAAGACGAACACGAACCCCATCTTCGAAACCTGGACAACAGCATCGACCGGGCGGCCATCTCTCTTGACGGTGACCAGCGAGGGTGCGTTCGCCAGGTCGTAATCCCATACATCATGATGTACCACCTGGAAATGCCAGACCCGCCGGCCCGTTGCCGCATCGAGCGCTACGACAGAATTGCCGAAGAGGTTGTTGCCGATCCTGTCGCCGCCCCAGAAATCGAATGTCGGAGATCCCGTGGCGAGAAATACCATCCCCCGCTTTACGTCGACCGTCAGACCGCCCCACACGTTCGTGCCGCCCGAGTACTTCCAGGAATCGGGCGACCAGGTTTCGTAACCGAATTCGCCCGGATGCGGAATGGTGTGGAAGATCCACTTCTGCTTCCCGGTGCGTACATCGAAGGCGCGCACATGGCCGGGAGCGGACAGCCGCGGTCCCTCACCGGTGGTGGAACCGAGGATGATCGTATCCCGAAACACGACGCCGGGCGTGGTCACGTAATACGCAAGGTCCGTGATGTCGCGGTCAAGACCGCGCGTGAGATCGAGTTGCCCGTTGTCGCCGAATGTTGGTACAGGCTTGCCGGTGGCGGCGTCGAGCGACACCAGCTTCGCGCGGTAGGTGAAGAGAATTCGCTTGTCTTTCCCGTTAGCCCAGAAGGAGACTCCGCGGCTCACTCCGCGGGGCCGGTCGTCATCGATTCCCGCAAAGGGATCGAAGCTCCAGAGTTTCTCGCCCGTCGCGGCGCGGAGGGCGATGACCTTCAATTGGGCGCTGGTGACATACATGATGCCGTCGACCACAATCGGCGTGCACTGAATCTGCGTCGCCGGCCTGTCGGTCTTATCGCCCGTATGGAAAGTCCAGGCTTTCTTGAGGGAACCGGCATTGGTTGTGTTGATCTGCTTCAGTGGAGAATAGCGGCTGGTGCCGGCATCGCCTCCGTATGCAGGCCAATCGGCGGCGCTGGCCGCTGCGGTGATGGATAGCGCCAGGAACAAGTTGCGCGGAGGAATGAACATACTGCTCATTGTTGTACACGGGGCGCGCGATCTCAAGGAGCGTCAAAATCTCACGGACCATAGTGCGCCGCCATACTCCGTCACGCCAAGAGCGAGTTTATCTGTCGCGACAGACAGACCGCTGTCGCGCGGGCGCATTTCGGCGATGGTCCGTAGCGCACCGGGAAAATCGAGAATGAGTCTCGGCGTGCCTTGGCGCGTATTCTCGCGAGATATCGGCATCGCCCAGACCGCCAGCGAACCGGTCTGATCGGAGAGAAAATACAACCAACGGCCATTCGGAGACCATTCGGGTTGCGATGCGTTGAAGCGCTCCGGCGTGAGATAGGTCCAGTCCCGTTCATTTTCTATTACCTTGCCCGAAAGCCGCGCCACTGCCAAGCGTGAGCGGTGAGGCGCAAATGGCACCGGAAACGCGATCGACCGGCCGTCGGGCGATAGACGCGCGTCGGCAAGCGAGAGGTTGAGTCTGGGATGCCGCAGCAGAACCGTGCGTCTTCCGCTCGATAGGTTCAAGAGCCCCACAGTGCCGGGTGGCGCGCGATGGAAATAGAGTACGGATTCACCGTCGGCGGCCCACTGAAAGGAGCCTTGGCCGACGTTTTCTTCAACAACCCTCGCGGGGTCACCGCCGTGAAAAGGCGCTTCGAAGACCGTTACCTTCTCGCCGTCATGCGTGTCGTAAACCACTCGTGAGCCGTCGCGTGACAGGGTCGGCATGTGTTCCCGCAAGGGCCCGTTCGTGAGAGCCTTTTCCTGTCCGGATCCAAGGTCCTTCACCCACACTTCGAAGTTGCCGCCGCGGCTGGTTTCCCAAGCGATCTTACGGCCGTCGAGCGATAGACTGGGCCGCTGGTCAATGGATGGATCGTTCGTCAGTCGATGGAGCGCACCTTTCGGCTTGGCATGATCGGAGTCGATTGGCAGGCTCCAGACATCAATGTTCTCCGAGCGGCTCTCGAAGACGACGCGGCCGTCAGGTGAGAAGGCGGGGTGGCGTTCATCGGTCTCGCGCGAGGTCAAGCGCCGGGCTGATTCGCCCGCGCGCCACGGGTCAGCAGTAAGGCTCAGAACCCAGAGACGAGTCATCTCGCCGGTCCTGGCGGTGAAGACCACTGCATTCGAGGCCAGCCACAAGTCCGGCGACGGTTGCGCGCTGAGGTGATGCTGCCGGAAAAGCCCTGCCGCTCCTGTCGCGACCGCTTCGCCGCCGTTGATCGAAGCCACCCACCAGTCACAGCTTTCGGGGGAAGCGTCCTTGCAACCGGCAAACACAAGGGATTTCCCGTCGGGCGACCAGACCGGATCTTGAGCGGAATAGAAGCCGGTCTGCAGCGCGCGAGGCCGGCCACCAGCGGCATCGATGAGGAACAATCCCGACGGGGCGGCCCAATATGCGATGAGATTCCCGTCAGGTGAGAACCGGGGCCTCCTTCCGCCCTGAGCGAGAAGGCGCGGCCGGCCTCGATCGACCGGAAGAAGATAAACGCCGCCCCCGTTTGTTTCGGAGCGATAGGCCAGAGCACGACCGTCAGGGGAGAAGGCCGGCTCGGAATGGCCGGAAGATCCCGAGGTTAGCTTTCGGGCTTCGCCATCGGGAAGCGGGCGTAACCAGAGGTGCAAGAAAGCGGACCCATCACGGCTGGACGAGTAAGCGAGCCAGCGGCCATCGCTCGAAATTGCCGGGAACAAAGCCGTCCCACCGTCGTTTAACAGCGGCGACGGGGACTGGGCGGCCAAAGGCGCGAAAGCCGCGATGAGAGACAATAATGTTCGGTTCATGACCTTCCAGGAGGCATCTCTCACCTTAGAATTGGCATTTCCGTCCGAACCGAACGCGCTCGGATTGTATGAATCGGAAGTCGCGCCGATGTTTATCTTGCCCGCCAAGGGATGCCTCCCCGGAAACAGTGGTGGGTTGCCGGACTGTGGGTGGTTGAAAGCGTTGAAGAGTTCGGTGCGAAACTCCACGCGGTGGAGGTTCGAGGGCAAACTGACGATATCGAAATACGCCAAACTCGCCAAGTGTTCCCAGAACGCGGCTCGATCTTGGTCTCATAGCGATGTAGGAAGCAATTATCTTGATGTCTGTGGCGAAGTCGGGTGGGGCGGTCCAGTGGACCGCGTAGTGGACGGGGGCCCATTACGTCAGCGGCGCGCGCCAGGCGTTCAGGCGCGCCTCAAGATTCGCCTGCACCTTCGCGGCAGCGGGTTTTCCCGTAAGGTTGTTTAGCTCGCGCGGATCGGCGGTCAGGTCGTACAACTCCTTGTTCCCACGGTCGTACCAATTGAGTTTCCAGCGTCTTGTGCGAACGGTCCGGATCGGATTCGTCCACTTCTGCTTCGCGTAGTATTCGAGAAATACGGCGTCGCGCGCTTCGTGCGGTTTCGAAAGGTCGCGGCCCGCGACGGCAGACGGCCACCGCACTCCCGCCAGTCCGGAAAGGGTGGGCGCGACATCGGTCTGCGTCACCAGTTCATCTCCCGCCGCGTCCGAAAGGCCGGGAGCGCGAATCACGAGTGGAATCCGGATCAGTTCCTCGTACATGAAAGGTCCCTTGAACGGAAGGCCGTGCTCACCGAGCGCATCGCCGTGGTCCGTGGTGTACGCAATCACAGTCGAATCGAGAGTCGGCACCGCATCCAGCACCGTGCCCAGCGCTGCGTCCACCTTCTCGACAAGCTCGCAGTAGTAGCTGCGGTAACGGAGCCAGTCGCCTGGCGCGAAGTCTTTCGTCTGGCGGCCCTGGTCTTCGTCGACGAACTGCCGCTGCTCGGTAGGCTTGCCGGCGAGATTCGCCAAGGCAGAAGCTGGCGGTTTCACGCCGGGGCGCACGGGATAGCCGCTGAGCGGCTTCGGCAATTCGTAAATGTGGTGTGGATTGAGGAAGGAGACCCAGGCCAGCCACGGGCCGGTTTGTTTGCGAATCCATATGGAAGCCGCGGATGCCACCGCTTCGTCGGAACCAGCTTCGAAGGCGTCAAAGCCGAATTGCGAAAGCCTGTCGCCTCCACCCAGGTGCCATTTGCCGAAGTATCCGGTGCGGTATCCCGCGGCCTTGAACACGCTGCCCACATTCGGCATCGAGACTGGAAGGCCCTTGCCAAGAGACGACCCGTCGACATTTGTGAGGACGCCGGTCCGGTGCGGCTCGTGCCCGGTCAGCAATGCGGAACGCGCGGCCGAGCACTGCGGCGTATTGCAAAAAGCGTTGGAGAAGTTCACGCCGCCCGTTTCGATGCGGCGTCGATTGGGGAGCTTGACCGGTCCGGGAAGCAAGGCCGATTCCTGATCCGACATGACGACGAGGACATTGGGACGTGCGGCTTGGGGCACCGCGGACGCGGTACCGAGCGCGGCGGCGGAAAGGAACTGGCGGCGAGAAGGCACGTGGGTACAATGATAACGCCGTTCGAGATCAGGTTGTGTGAAGCCGGCAAGGTTTTGATTCCGCTCCCCGCCTGTGCTATCACTATGATTTCATGTCACAAATCCAACCGCGCGCGCAGGTTCATGACATTGTCGTCATTGGCTCCGGAGCCGGTGGCGGCACCGCAGTGAAAGTTCTAACGGATCTGGGCTTCAAGGTCACGCTCCTCGAAGCTGGGCCGCAACTCAATCCGATGAAAGATTTCAAGGAACACGTGACGCCCTACCAGGTTCCTCATCGCGGCGCGGGCGCGGCGGCGGAAATCTACTTCGGAAAACAGCAGTGGGGTTACTTCGCGGCGCCGAACGGGTTTTGGGAAATCGAGGGCGAGCCCTATACAGTCGCCCCCGGCAACAAATTCCGCTGGTTCCGTTCTCGAATCGTCGGCGGCCGCACCAACCACTACGGCCGCATCTCGCTCCGATTCTCCGATTACGATTTCAAACCTTACTCGACCGATGGTCTTGGGACGGACTGGCCCGTCACCTACGACGAGATCGCGCCTTATTACGATAAGGCAGAGGGTTTCATTGGCGTCACGGGAACGCATGAAGGTATCCGCAGCGCGCCCGACGGCAATTTTCTTCCTCCCATCCCGCCGCGCGTCCACGAGGTCCTGATTAAGAAGGCGTGCGACAAACTCAAGATCCCGGTGATCCCGTCGCGCATGGCGATGCTCACCAAATCCATCCATGGTCGCGCCGCCTGCCACTACTGCGGCCAGTGCGGTCGCGGTTGCCAGACCGCCTCAGCGTTTTCTTCAAGCCAGGCAATGGTGTTCCCCGCCATGAAGACAGGACGGCTCACTGTGATCCCGAACGCCATGGCTCGCGAACTCATCACCGGAGACGATGGCAAGGTCAACGCCGTCTCCTACATCGACAAGCTCACACGTACCGAAAAGACCATCCGCTGCCGTGCCGTGGTAGTTGCGGCAAGCGCGTGCGAATCGGCCCGGCTGCTGCTCAACTCGAAGTCCCCGCGTTTCTCGAACGGTCTGGCGAACTCTTCCGGCCAGGTAGGACGCAATCTAACCGACACTGTCGGTTATGGTCTCAGCGGTCACATCCCGGCGCTTGAGGGCCTTCCGAAGTACAACTCGGATGGCATTGCCGGGATGCATATGTACATCCCCTGGTGGCTGTGGGACAAGAAAAATAAGGATTTCGCGCGCGGGTATCACGTCGAACTCGGCGGCGGCTTCAACATGCCTGGAGTGGGATCTTTCCACGGCGCGGCGGGACGCCATGAGGGATATGGGGCAGGCCTGAAATCGAGCATTCGCGCCGAATACGGCACGGGCGTCGGGCTTTCCGGCCGCGGCGAGATGATCCCGAACGAGCACACCTTCTGCGAGATCGATCCCCATGTGGTCGATCAGTGGGGCATTCCGGTGCTGCGATTTCACTGGCGCTGGAGCGAGCACGAGATCAACCAGGCGAAGCACATGCACAAGACCTTCGTCGAGATCATCGAAACGATGGGCGGTACGGTTACGGGCCTTCGGAATCCGGAGCGCGAGGATGGCGGAATTTCCGTAGGCGGTACGATCATCCACGAGGCCGGAACGGTGCGCATGGGAGCGGACCCGAAGACCAGTGCTCTGAACCGGTTTTCGCAGGCGCATGAAGTGAGCAACCTCTTCGTTGCGGACGCGGCGTCGTTTGTGAGTAATCCCGATAAGAACGTGACGCTCTCGATCGTGGCGTTTGCCTGGCGCATGTCGGAATACATGGCCGATGAAATGAGGAAGGGCAATGTTTAAGATCCTTGACGATGTATCCCGGCGCGACGCTCTCAGGACCATTGGCGCATCGGCCGCGCTCACGGCGTCCGGTACCGGGGTGCTGACGCTCGATGCCGCCCAGCACGTGCATCAGGAAGCCGCCAGCCAGAAGGCGTCTGGCCCCTACAAACCGAAGGCTTTGAACGCGCAGGAGTACAGATCCCTGCGCCGCTTGGCCGAAATGATTATCCCGCCTGACGCGAAATCGAAAGGGGCGATCGAGGCGGGCGCGCCGGAGTACATCGATCTGTTGTGCGCGAACAACGGCGAGTTGAAGGAGATTTACACGGGCGGTCTGGGCTGGCTCGATCGCGAGATGAAGAAGCGCTACGGCGCGTTGTTCGCGGACGCGAAGCCGGAGCAGCAGACGGCGATGCTCGACCTGATCGCGTACCGCAAGAACGATTCGCCCGCGCTCGCTCCGGGCATCCGCTTCTTCACTTGGGCGCGCAATATGGTGGTGGACGCCTTCTACACGAGCAAGACCGGTTTCGACGATCTTGGCTTCATGGGCAACGGCGCGATGGCGGAATTCAAGGTTCCGCAGGAAGCGATGGATTACGCCCTGAAGCGCAGCGGCCTGTAAACGGTGGAACAGTCCTCTTCACCCGACGTCCTGACCGTTGCCGGGATCGGCGCCGGTCATTCACCGCACCCAACACGCACGGTTTTCTTCGACTGAGTTACGTCTCATGATAGATTCATGAAATGGTTCTCCCGCTCCTTCTCCTGATCGCGTCCTCTGCCTTGGCCGCACAGCAGCCCGCCACACCACCCAAGGCCGAAGCCTCCAAGCCTGCAGTCAAGGATTCCGCTCAGGCAGACCCGGCGGACGAAAAGCCCGTGGTCACAACTCACTCCATCAAGGCCGCTGGGAAGGAGTTGAAATACACCGTTACCACCGGCAAGCTTCCTATCAGGAACGCCGCCGGCGAGACCGAGGCGGACATGTTCTTCGTCGCCTACACTCTCGACGGCGAGGCCAATCCCGGCTCCCGGCCTCTGATGTTTTCGTTCAATGGCGGTCCAGGGTCGTCATCAGTCTGGCTGCACCTGGGCGCGCTCGGACCCAAGCGCGTCAAGATGCTGGGCGATGGACGCATGCCCCCGCCTCCGTTCGAGAGTGTCGACAACGAACACACATGGCTTGACCAGACAGACCTCGTGTTCATCGATCCCGTGGGCACCGGTTACAGCCGCGCGCGAAAGCCTGAACTCGGGAAGAAATTTTGGGGCGTCGAGGGCGATATCGAATCCGTAGGCGAGTTCATCCGGCTCTACCTCGGGCGCTATGAGCGATGGGCCTCACCGCTGTTTCTCGTCGGCGAGAGTTACGGTACGACGCGCGCGGCCGGGCTCTCCGGATACCTCATCGAGAAGGGCATCGCTTTCAACGGAGTTCTCTTAATCTCTTCCATCCTCAACTTCCAGACCGCGCGCTTCACGAAGGGCAACGACCTGCCGTATGTACTGTTCCTCCCCACCTACACCGCGACCGCCTGGTATCACAAGAAACTGCCGGGCGATCTTCAGAAGGGCGGCCTGCGAAAAGCCGTCGACGAATCGAAAGCCTGGGCCGCCTCCGGATACGCCGAGGCGCTGGCGAAGGGCGACCGCCTAACGCCGGGCGAACGTGCCGATACGATGGGAAAGCTTTCCCGGTATACGGGGATCGAGCGGCGCTATCTCGATCAGGTCGACCTGCGCGTGGAAATTCAGCACTTCATCAAAGAACTGCTGCGAAACGAAAAGAAGACCGTCGGCCGGCTGGACAGCCGTTTCGACGGCATCGATGAACTCGCCGTCTCCGAGACGCCCGATTTCGATCCGGCGATGGCGATCATCCGTCCTCCCTACACGGCCGCGTTTAACGACTACGTCCGCCGGGAACTGAACTACAAGTCCGACATGCCTTATCATATTTTGGGCGGCGGAATCGGTACGTGGGACTGGGGATCGGCCGGGCGCGGTTACGCGGACGTGAGTGAAGCGCTCCGCGCCGCCTTCGCGAAGAACCGGTACATGAAGCTGTTCGTGGGCTCGGGGTACTTCGACCTTGCAACCCCGTTCTTCGCGACCGAGTATACATTGAGCCATATGGGTCTTGATCCCAGCTTGCGGAAGAACATCACCATTGCGGAATACGAGGCCGGACACATGATGTACATCCACGATGTGTCGCTTGAGAAACTCCGCCGGGACGTGGCTGGCTTTCTGCGGAACGCTCTTCCCGCGAAATGAAACGGGCAGTCTTTTTCCTCGCTTTCGCGGCTTCGGCCCAGGAGGCCCCAACCTTTCGAAGCGGGGTAACACTCGTTCGCGTGGACGCTCAGGTTGTGGGCCGCAACGGGCGCACTATCGACAATTTGACGGCTGACGACTTCGCGGTTTTCGACGAGGGGAAACAGCAGACGATCGTGCATTTTGGACGGGAATCCGAGCCTCTCGATTTGCTGCTGCTCCTTGACGTAAGCGGCAGCATGTCGCGCTCGCTGCAACTTCTGGCGGCAGCGGCGCGAGGGGCGCTTAAGCAGCTTTATCCAAGCGACCGGGTCTCGGTGATGCTCTTCGCGCGCCGCGCGGAAGTGCGGGAAGACTTCACTTCCGACTTCACCGGCGTGGCGGAATGGATGCGAGACGCCGTGCTGGACAAGTCGCTTGGCGCGGGCACGGCGATCAACCAGGCGATCGTCACCGCGGCCGCCCACATCGGGAAGCAACCCGTACGGGGCCGTAGAGCCATCCTGATCGTTACCGACAATCAGAGCCTGAACTATCAGGTAACCGACGAAGATGCGTTAAGAGCGCTCTACGGCGCCGATGCGGTGTTGAATGCCATCGTGATTGGGCCCTTCGGGCATCCCGCGCCGCCGGTGCACCCGCGCGGTCCGAATCCGGATTTTACGCCCTCGGATGTGCTCAAGTTGGCTCAGCAGACGGGCGGGGAAGCTCTGGCGGGAGGAAAAATTGGCGAAACGTTTTTCCAGATGGTGGAGCGCATTCGCGCGCGCTACAACATCCAGTACGTCGCGCCAGCGCCGGATGCGGCGGGTTTCCGGCGTATCAGCGTTGAACTGAAGGCGCAGAAGGGCCTGACCGTCCGGGCGCGGGCGGGTTACTACGCGACGCGGTGACTGGCGTCTTGCCCCTAATGTAGTCGGCGGGTTATGCCGATAGATCCGACGTGCCGAGGGAAAGCTCTAAGGTTCGGGGCCTGATCATTCCGATTATCGTATCGGCCCTTGCCTTCGCCGTGCTTTTCTCCGCGCTGGCCGCTTGGCGCGCTTCGCACCAACTTCCACACCGCACGTACCGCGTGGGCGCGGATAACGCTCCTCCCTACACGGCCTTGGGCAAGAACGGAGAGGTGCGCGGTCTGGCGATCGAGGTCATAGGCGAGGCGGCCCGGCGGCGGGGCATTTTGATCGAATGGGTTTGGATCAGCGGAATGCTGCCGGATGAGGCGCTTGCCCGAGGGGTCGTGGACCTCTGGCCGGTGCTCGCCGTCACGGCCGAGCGCAAGGCGAGCTTCCACATTTCAAAACCATGGCTCCAAAACAGCTTTTGTCTCATTTCTCGTAAAGATCGCAATGTAACCAGCCCTGAGGCCGCGGCAGGCCGCACCGTAGCTCATCCCATGTTTCCGATGGCAACTCGCATGGCGCGGCAGTTTCTCCCCGCAGCTGGCCTTACCGGTAAGGCAAGTAACGAGTTGGTGGTCAGGTCGGTTTGCGCGGGTGAAGTGGATGCCGGCTTTCTTGAGTCGCGCAATCTCGACGTAATGTTGCTCGAACGCCCAGCCGGCTGTGAGAGTGCGGCGCTTCAAATACGCTTTGTGCCGGGGGCCTACAGCGAAGCCGGCATCGCGGCCATCAAAACCCATGGTGTTGCCGCCGACGCGTTGCGAGACGAAATCTCTACGCTGGCGATGGACGGAACCTTGTCCGCGAGCGTCGACCGTTGGTCCTCGTACTCGGCAGGAGACACGCGTTCCTTCTTCGCGCTTCAAAGCGCGGCTGAGCGGAACCGCGTGTTTTCCTATGGTCTGGGCGGTGTGGTGGGCGTGGCGTTCCTTCTGTTGTTCCAGAGCCTCAGAGCGCGCAGGGCCTGGCGGACAGCCGAACACGCGAATTCCATTAAGTCCGAGTTCGTGGCCAACATGAGCCACGAAATTCGCACGCCGATGAACGGTGTGCTCGGGATGACTACGCTGCTTCTTGACACCGCCCTTGACCCGGAGCAGCGGGAATACGCGGATTCGGTGAGGAGTTCGGCTGAAAGCCTACTGACGGTGGTTAACGATATCCTCGATTTCTCCAAGATGGAGGCGGGAAAGCTGGAGGTGGAATCGATCCCGTTCGACCTGGCACGTGCGGTCGAGGAGGTCGCCGCGCTGCTGGCCCTCCGGGCGGAGGGGCATAAGCTCGATCTCAACTGTCTGATTCGCCCCGACGTTCCGCGGCAAGTTCGTGGCGATCCCGGACGTCTCAGGCAGATCCTGATGAACCTCGTTGGGAACGCCATTAAGTTCACCGAGCGGGGGGAAGTAACTATCGAAGTGTTGGTGGATGCCCTAATCGGAGACCGGGTTACGGTCCGCTTTGAAGTCAGGGACACCGGCATCGGCATCAGTCCGGAAGCCGTGAGGCGGATCTTTCAGAGCTTCGTTCAGGCAGATAGTTCTACCACCCGCAAATACGGAGGCACGGGTTTGGGCCTAGCCATCGCGAAGCGGCTAGCCGAGATGATGGGTGGCGGCATTGGCGTCGAGAGCGTGCCGGGAACCGGGAGTTCATTCTGGTTCACTACCGTATTGGATGTCTTGCCTGGATCTGGAGCAGTGGAGGATAACGCGGATGATCCTGCGTCTTTCGGCGGCATTCGGGTCCTGATCGTCGACGATAACGCTACAAATCGCATCGTGCTCCGTCACTATTTGCAATTGTGGGGCTTCGTCTGCGAGGAAGTCGATTCTGGGCTGAAGGCCTTGGACTTGCTTCGTCATGCCGAGGCTGAAGGGAACCCGTTCCCGCTGGCAATTATCGACATGCGTATGCCAGGGATGGACGGTGCACGGACGGGCGAAGCGATCAAGGCCGATCCGCGCATCGCGGACACGATCCTGGTTTGCCTGAGTTCCGCCGGCGACGGACAGAATCTGCCGAATGCAGGCTTCGCCGGATACATTCTGAAGCCCGTCCGGCGGTCGCAGTTGAATCTCCTGCTTGCTGAAGTTCTCCGAGGTGAAGCACGGGTGCCGTCAATCCAGGCCGAGGCTCGGCATCAGTCCGTTGAATCGCCGAAACCGGGATTCGCGGCCCGCATCCTGTTGGCGGAAGACAATCTGGTCAATCAAAAGATCGTCGTGCGCCTGATCGAAAAGGCTGGCCACCGGATTGACGTGGCGTCGAACGGCAAGGAGGCACTGGAGGCGTTGGCGCACGCGCCCTACGATCTGATCCTGATGGATATGCAGATGCCGTTGATGAACGGCTTGGAGGCCACGATGCAGATCCGCAATCTGGCGGAAGCAGTGCGGCATACGCCAATTGTCACCATGACGGCCAACGCCATGGCGGGGGACCGCGAGCGCTGCATCAACGCCGGCATGGACGATTACATCAGCAAGCCGGTTCGGGTGGAAGAGCTTTACGCCGCCATCACCCGCTGGGCCAGAACGAAACACGCGCTATCCCGGTAGCACCATCCTCGCGAGCCCGCTACTTCTTGGCCGATCTCGGTCTCGTCAGTCCCGCGGCCGCACCGAAGGTCCCGTCCCAGCGCGGATCGGTCTGAAATGAATAGCCTTTCGGCAACTTGTCCCAATCCTCCCGGGTCATGCCATTCAGATCCCAGACTACCTTTCCGGAACGCAACGTGAGTTCGCAGTCGAGCTTCTGTGTACCCCTCAACCTCGCTCCGCGCACGTCGGTAAAACCGAAAGACCCCTTGAGCACGCGAAGAACGGCAACATCCGCCTCCGCTCCCACTGATAGGTTTCCCAACTCCTCTCTCTTGATCTCCCGCGCCGGATTCCAGGTGGAACGCACGATCACATCGTTGAGCGTCATGCCCATGTTTAGGAATTTCGACATCACGTTGAGCATGTCTTTCATTCCGGCGTTCATGCTGCTGATGTGGAGGTCGGTTGAAATCGACGACGGAAGAAAGCCCTGCTTGATTGCCGGCGCGGCCTGACGGAACAGGAAACTGCCGGCGCCGTGGCCAGCGTCGAAAATAATGCCGCGCTTCTGCGCTTCGAACAAATAAGCGTTCACTTTGCCGCTATCGTCGAGTATGGGTACGCGGTCAAGGAACGCGTGCGTCGCTATATCGCCAGGCCGCAACTTCTTCAACACGAGCTCCTGAAACGGCCGCTCGGAGCGGAACGAACCGAAATCGACCATGACCGGAATATTCGCCGCCGTACCGGCCTCCACGGCGCGCTCGACCGGCGCCCACTCGGGACCCGCGTAGTGCGCCGTCTTGACGCCGACCACGACGTCCTTATAGCGCATAGCCTGTTCAGCCGTGGCCTTTGCGTCCATATCGCCCAGGTTCTGCTCGATGCCATCGCCGCCCATGCCGCGCCCGACGATATTCAGCAGCGCCAGTACGCGAGTCTTCGACCGGTCGATCACGCGATCCTTGAAGTCAGGGAAATTCCGCCAGCCGGAACTGCCCGCGTCCACGACTGTGGTAACGGCGCTATGGAACGTGTGTCCATCCGGGTAGACGCTGTTGTCGCCGGAGTACGCCCCGCGCATTCCCGTGCCGGCGTAGACATGGACGTGAATATCGATCAGGCCCGGCGTGACGTACAGTCCCGCAACGTTAACCACTTTCACCGCCTTCGATGCGGGAATGCTGGCGGCTACTTCGGCGATCTTGCCGTCCTTGATGGCGACATCACGGACGGCGTCGATCCGGTTCTTGCCATCGATGACGTGGCCGCCCTTGAGCAAAAGATCGTAATCCGTTTGAGCGGTGGCGGCGACCGCGATCAGAAACGCAAGAGTTGTTCTCATCTACGCCATTCTACTTCACTTGGGTGAAGCGAAAGCGATGGAGCGGGAGACGGGATTCGAACCCGCGACATCGACCTTGGCAAGGTCGCACTCTACCAGCTGAGCTACTCCCGCACTGGAGGAACCGATACCTATTTTCGCGTGGTGCGGGGCCTCCTGTCAAACCGGGCGGCGTTTGCGGCGTTTGCCGCGTTTGCCTGCCTTTGCCTCCGAAGGTCTTTCTTGCGCCATCCGGTTGGCCGCACCGCTTGGCGGCGACGCTGGCCAGTAGCCCGCCTCCAGTAGGCTGACCGCAAGCGCGGATGCGGCGCTGGTCTGGCGTGCCGGTTTGCGACGACGGGCGCGGTTCCGGCCGGGACGCCTTCATGGACCATGAAACTTACCAGGCCCAGGGCACGAAATTGACCGGCGCCAGACTGCCCTTCTGCCATGACCTACGCCGCCGCCTGCACAATTGAGATGAAACCTCGGCCCCGCGCGCTGAGTCCAATGTTCAAGCGATGCCCTTTCAGGAAGCGAAACGCGAACAGGGAAGCCTGCTCGCTCCGATTGAAAAACGTACGCTCATTTGGCTCGCCCGCCGCATGCCTTCGGTGGTGAACTCAGACCATCTCACGGCGCTGGGACTCGTCTCGCTGCTGGGCGCGGGCTTCAGCTACTGGTACGCGAGCCGGGACCGCGTGGGGCTTGTCCTTGTGATCGGATGCCTGATACTGAACTGGTTCGGCGATAGCCTCGACGGCACCCTCGCGCGCGTTCGAAACCGGCAGCGCCCTCGCTACGGATTTTACGTCGATCATATCGTGGATGCTTTCGGCACGTTGTTTCTGTTGGGCGGCCTGGCGCTTTCCGGTTACATGCGCCCACCCATCGCAATCGGGCTTCTGATCGTCTACTTCATGCTCTCGATCGAGACGTATCTCGCGACTTATACGATCGGATCGTTCCACCTGTCTTTCTGGAAGTTCAGTCCGACGGAATTGCGCATACTCCTCTGTATCGGGAATATCGCGTTGTTCTACCGGCCGCATGTGAATCTGCTCGGCGAGCGTTATCTGCTATTCGATGTGGGCGGCGCGCTGGGGGTTGTAGGCATGGCTGCCATGCTGCTCCACTCAGTGTGGAAGCACACGGCAGCGCTCTACCGCGCCGAGCGCCTCCCATGATTCGACGCTGGCTGAAGTTCCACGCGGTTGGAGCAATGGGAATCGGGGTCCAACTCGCGGCGCTGGCGCTGCTTGAGAGACGTGTGAACTACCTTATTGCGACGGCGTTGGCGGTGGAGTGCGCCGTGCTCCACAACTTTGTGTGGCATCAGCACTGGACCTGGAGCAGCCGTGGCAGTGGCAGCGTGGCCGGGCGGCTGTTGCGATTTCACCTTGCCAACGGAGCAGTCTCGATACTTTCGAATCTGTTGGCCATGCAACTGTTGGTAGGGCAACTTCACGCGCCCGTGCTTGCCGCGAACGTCTGCGCGATCGCGATCGCTTCGCTCGCGAACTTCGCAGTGAGCGAGAAGGTCGTATTTACTTCACCGGGATGAACAGCGTCTGCGGTACGGCCTCCCCTGCCAGGACAACTTCCAGGGGCAGATCGCCGCTCGCCGCGTTCGGCGGAACCACAGCGTTGAACTGATAAAGTCCAACCAGATTCGGAGCGAGACCCGCGTATTCAACCTTCGCGGCCGATTGTCCGATCCTGAACTGCACGTCCGCCGTTAGCGACGTCAGGCCTTGAGCGATCTTGCCCGCAATTGGAGTGCCGGCGGGGCTCACGGGACCGAAGCCCAGTCCATAGAGGATCAGCGTTTCGCCGGGAGCGGCAGGTGCCGCAGGCACATCTGGAATATTTCCATTGCTCACGAAGGCGCCGCTAGCGGCGTGAATCGCGAGTACGTACTGCTTGCCGTTCACATTGAAGGAAGGCGGAGCGAGCAGTCCGCCGGCAAGCAGCTTGATCGTGAACGAAGCGGAAGCGCTGGTCTGGCCCTTGTAGCTGACGACAACAGGTGCGGTACCGGCCGGGACGCCAGCGGGGATCTCAACGTTCACCTGGCCCGGGCTCACAAAATTGACGAACGCCGGTTGCCCGCCGACTGTGACGCTGACACCGTCAAGCAATGTGGGCGCGTCGCCGTCCGTGAAGTCGGTTCCGGCCCATTCCCGTGTGGTGCCCGCGAGATCCGTACCGTAAATCTCGATGTAAGAACCCGGCGCGGCGGCCGCGAATGCCCCGAAACTGCTGGCCGAGACAATCCCGTTCGCCTTTATCGCCGGAGCGGGATCTAGTTGCGTGACCGTGAGGACCATCACCAGGTTCTGCTCGCCCACGGGTGCCCCTCGGGTGTAGTTGATCAGCGGCATGGCATCGAACGGCGAGGCGAAAATCGGAGGGTTGGGTATGGGAACGGTGGCGATCCGGTCCATCACCGTGAGACCGGCGGCGTTTGCGACACGTCCGAAAACCGTAAACCCGCCATTTTGATTGTTGAGATTCGAAGCATTGTTGTTAGACAAATTGAAGAACCACTGGCTGGTGGCGCTATCGGCACTGGTTCCAAGCTTTGCCATGGCGATTGTGCCGCGCGTATTCGAGACGGCATATTCGTTGCGCACGGGCGGATCGGCGCGGATTTCAGACGCCGTTTGGTTGAGATATTGAAAACCTCCGCCCTGGAAAATGAAACCGGGCACGGACCGATGGATGATCGAATTGTTAAACGCGCCGCGGTTCATGTAATTGAGGAAATTTGCTACAGTCCGGGGCGCGGAACCCGGAAGCAACGTAACATCGATATCGCCAAGGACCGTGCGAAAACGGACCGTTGGCGCGGTGGCGCTCTGACATTCGAGCGCGCGCGGCGCGAGAAAAAGGACGAGCCAGACCACGGCAACCAAACGAGTTCTCATAGCGGTGTCTTCATCTTAACCCGAACAAGCGTCATGTAACGCCATGAATATACACTTGTTACTTCAGATTTCCGTAGCGGCCGCACGAGTTGTGCTACGTGAAATGGTAGGCGCGAAAACGTCCGGTTGGTTCTATTGAGTTTACGCGGTGGCCCCTTGCGTGCTCAACAAAGGGCACTTGCTCAGGAATGCCAAGATTGTCTTTGGTGGGTGTTACTTCTCCTGTGATGTGTCTAGGCCCCGCGCAACAACGGCGCTGCAGAGCCCGCGGCGGGGCCTTTTTTTTGGGCCCCCTTCATCCGGCGGTCGCAACGAGACCACGGCGCAGCCATTCTGACTCTGTCTTCCTACCGCCGCACGAACGCCGGCACAGGGGGACATGTGCCGTCCAACACTTTTCCCCAGAATATGCTTTTGCGTTTTGGAACCATGTCGTCAAGGTTCGTCTGGACGATTTTCTGTACGTGGCGCGCGAAATCGCGTACGATCTGCACATTCTCCGCATCCGCGGGTTTCAGTCCTTCGAACGGAACCGCGGGCAGGACGCGCACATGCCACTTCGATGGAATCGGAATCGGAGCTAGCGGAAACATCGGAGCGATCGGGAAATAGGGCCAGCCGAATTCCTTCACGATAAATCCCGAGTCGATGCGGCCGATGATCGGGAAGATCTCGGAGTGTCCGATCACGGCGCTCGGGACCACGGGCGACTGATTCTCGATGGCGATTTTCGCAAACGCACTCTTCGCGAAGTCGCGAAGTTGATACGTGCGCTTGTAGGGCGTGAACGATCCGCGAATGCCTTCAGGAAAGATTCCCACGAGTTCCTCACGGCCGAAGAGTCGCGCGGCGTTTTCCTGGCTCGCGATTACGCCCCCCAGCTTCGTGAGGAAATTGCACAAGAAAGGAATTCGCAGAAGGGACGTAATAATCAGGAACCGGACGATGCGCTGGCGGTGCGTGAAGAGCAGCGACAGGTGCATTACGGCGTCGAGCGGCATGAAGCCGCGATGATTCGAGACATACACCGCTCGTCCCGACTTCGGAACGTTCTCCAGCCCCTCATGGTCGATGCGCCAGTAGATGTTGCGTAGAAACGCGAACCACCAGCCCCAAGCCTTGATGTAATCCACGTCGAGGCCATATTCGTCGAAGGGCTTCGCAAGAAGTTCGGGGCGCGCGCCCGGCTTGGTGCGGACGAACTCGGTAAGCGCCTCGATGGTTGTTTGCGAGGGCGTGTAACCAAGCTCTCGGGCGGCGCGTTCTCCCGAGACGGTCCAGTTGTATTGAAGCTGATCGAGGCTGCCTCCCCTGAACTTCGCGGCTCCGAGGCTCACAGCCGCTGATCGAATGGACGATTGAAGGGGTTGGAGCATCGCTACGCGGGTCGTGCCGGCTGCGCGGAAGGCCTTCTTAAGCGGGATGGTTCCTTCACCTGCGGCATTAAAAATGCCGGTCGCGGAAGACTCCGCAGCCACCGCCAGCGCCCTTGCCGCATCCTTGAGCGACAGAAACTGAACGTTAGGATCGTGTCCGGCCAGCGGCATGGCTGCGCCGCGCGCAAGTTGCCGCACGAGCAAATCACCCTCTTCCGGGGCGAGCACATTCGTAAGGCGCACCACGGCGGAATTTAGGAACTTCGACGCCAGTTCCTCCGCGCGAAGCCAGCGCTGCTCCGGCGCACCCGGCGGAAGCAGCGACACGCGTTCTTCCGTCATCAGACCCGGGTTCTTGGTATTCGATCCATAGGCGTAGGCGTGGCTCCGGAGAACCAGCCGCGAAAAACCCCCACGGCTTAGGACTGCGGAGAGCCCTTCGAGGTCCCCCGGAATATAAATGACGGAGTCCGGCGTGGAGCTGTCAAGAACATGACCGCGGGCCTTCAGTTCCTCCTGCGTCTGGCGTGCCAGCACGCCGTTGGAGCCGAGGACCGCAACCTTCATGATCTGACCCCTCTCAAGAAGACGTCTGTCATTTCGCGCACAAGACGCTCGTCATCAAGCGCCTCGACCTTGTTACCGCCAAACAATTCTACAACAAGCAGGATAAACGTGAGCGCGGAAAGAAACATGGCTGCTGCCGCTTCCACATCCGCGTCCTCACGAAGTTCTCCCAGGGCCTTACGGGTGTTGAGAAACTCGGTAAAAAGCAGACGGCCCTGCTCGATAAACGTCTTGTAGAAAAGCGCGCCGATCTCGGGGTTCCTCATCGCTTCCGAGAGCATCTTACCCATGAACTTCAGCCGGCTGCGATACTCGCCCAACATGACCTTGGCCAGAACTTCGATTTCGTCTTTAAGCGTTTCACCCGGAAAACGAAGCTCCGGGGAAGCCACGGCGCCGGCGATCAATTCCAGTTCACGCTCGAGCACGGCCTGGAGGATGTTTTCCTTCGAATGGTATTGACGAACGATATCAAACGCCGGAACGCCGCAGGCCTTGCTGAGCCCTTCAAGGGTGATCGCGGAAAGTTCCTGCGTGGAAATCAACTTCACCGCGCCGTCCAGTACCTCACGTTGCTCCTCGGCGCTAAGAACCCCTCTACTCATGGTGATCCCCCTTTAGGCGCTCCCGCGCCCATGGCTTGCCGCCCTGAATGGCCGGCCCTGAACGAAAAGTAATCGGCAGCCAGTTGGCGGCTGCTCTCCTTGCCACTAAGAATATTGCGCGCCACTCGTTGCGCCGACACGATCACGGGCGTAATGCCGCCCCCGGGCTGGGTCCAGTGTCCCACAAGATGCAGGTTGTCGAAGGGCGTGGATGTAGGCAGGCGGTTCGCGCCCAATTGCCCCGGAGACATCTCCCATCCAAGCATCGCGCCCTGCCAGTTGCCCGTAAACCGGTACGATGTCATAGCCGTGGCGCTCAGTTTCACCACGATGTGATTGTCGATTCCCGGCAGAATCTCCCGCAGCCGCGCCATGATCTGTCCCTCGACCTGAGCCTTATGTGCGGCCCAATCGTGAATCTCTTCAATCCGAAACGGGATAAGTTTTTGGACAATCAGGATCTGGCAGCCGGGCGGCGCGATGGCGGGATCGAAGTGCGTAGGGATGAAAATCTTGAAGACGTTGCGGATCGCGTCGCCCGGGTCGTATGAGCTCCAGTAGTAGCCTTCGGCGGCGGCGAGTTGGTGCGGATCCATGCCGCGCAAACCGAGATGGACAAGGAAGCACGGGTAGCTGGGTTTCAGCGTCTTCAGGTGATCGATGGCCCAGCGGCCGCCGTGTTCTTCGCCGATCAGAGTTTCATAGGTATGCAATGCATCTCCGTTCGAGACGACAATGGGCGCCCTGAACTCATACGTCTCCGGCGCGCGCTTCGAAACGGTGTGAAGCCTCACACCCTTGATCTCCGCGCCGTCGACCAGAATCTTGTCGGCCGCGGCGCACTTGAGGATTCGTCCGCCCTTCTGTTCGAGCGCCCTCCCGAGATCGTCGGCGAATTTCTGAGAGCTGCCCACCGGATAGTAATTACCCAGGAAGTAAGCAAGCCTCAACATCGCATCGAAAAGAAAGGAGGTGCGGTCCGGCAGCGATCCCCAGTGTGGAGTATCGGCCATGAGGATGGCCCGGATGCGCGGATCATGAAAATGCTGGTTGAGCTTCTCCGTTACCGTAAAGCGCTCAAAGCGTTCGGCCTGATCGTTGTCGACGCCCTTGAAGTAATAGAGAAGACCGTAGAGATAGGCTTGGCGGAGTTCGGCGAAATAGGAATCGACGCCCGCAGCTTCGCTTGGGAACCACTTTTTCAAGAGGGCGATGTACTCGGCAAGATCGGCGGGCACCGCGAAGGTTGGAAGCCCGGGAAGGTGGAATTGGTCGACTGGATCCATCTTCACCCACTCGGTCGAAATGCCCAGGTCACCCAGCAACTTCCCGGTCATGGTTGTGGGATTGCCTAGGAGAGGGTAGAAGTGCGTAGCAGCGTCGAAAATAAAGCCCTTGCGCCGGAACGTGGAACAGAACCCGCCCAGCATGTAATGACGCTCGAGCAGCAATACCTTGAGCTTCTCTTTCGCCAGAAGGTTTGCGCAAAACAGGCCGCCGATGCCGGACCCGATTATGATGACATCGTATTGCTCCGGATAGTCGCGGCCGAAAATTGTGGGCATGGCTGCTGTACCTTAGCTGAGGCCTCCGTCCATCGTCAAGACTTGGCCGGTAATATATGCCGCATCTTCGCTCGCCAGATAAACCGCGGCCCGGGCGACCTGCCTGGCTGTTCCCGGCTGGCCTAGAGGAATCTGCGCGTAGAGCTTCTTGCGCGCATTTTCGTCAATGGACGCCGTCATGTCCGTGTCGATGAAGCCCGGAGCGATCGCGTTTACTCTAACACCGAAGCGGGCCACTTCGCGGGCCAGAGCCTTCGTGAATCCGATGACGCCAGCCTTCGAGGCGCTATAGTTAGTCTGCCCGGCCATGCCGATAACTCCGCTAACGCTCGTGACGTTAATGACCACGCCGTTGCGGCGGATCAACTCCTTCATCAGCGCGCGGGTGTAGTTGAACGTTCCCGTCAGATTGGTGTCGATTACCTCTTGCCACACCTCCGGGGCCATGTTGTGCAGCGCGCTGTCGCGCTTGATTCCGGCGTTGTTGACCAGTACGTCGATAGGGCCAAGCGAGGCCTGGACCTCGGCGACGACTGCCTGCGCCCGGGCGAAATCCCGGACGTCGGCCTGATAAGCCGCCGCCTGCACTAGTTGAGCGGCGGCCGTGTTCCCTGCGTAGGTAAACGCGACCTTGTGCCCGGCTCCACTAAACTCTTCGACAATCGCCCGCCCAATTCCACGGCTCCCGCCCGTTACCAGCACCACGCTCATTTCGGCCGATTTCTCCCGTAGTGCTCATGCGCCGCCACAAACTCGCCGGTTGTGATGGCGGCCCCCATCGAAATATCGCCGCCAAGCAGCGCCGCGGCGACGATCTCAGCGAGCTTCTTCGCCTTTCCGTTGCCGAAGCAGTCCATCATTTGAAGCGCCTCCCGCTGTGTGGGCAGAGCCGTGCCGCCTCCGACTGTAGCCACCGTAAGCGCGGGCAGCGTTACGCTGACGAACAGGCCTTCGGGTTGCAATTCGAAGTACGTGATGCCGCACGACGCGTTGACGACGTTCGCAACATCCTGCCCGGTAGCGATGAAGATCGCCGTGAGCCCGTTTGCGTAGTGGGCGTTGTAGCCGATCGCATTCGCGTGAAGATGGCCGATCAAAGTGGAATGCCACACGCGAAACAACTGTTCGGCCGTGCAATGCAGGTACATCTTGAGGACGTCATGCGGCAACAACGCGCCGGCCGTCACCCGCTTCCCTTTCCCTCGCGTGAGCAGGAAACCCGAGGGCCGCTTCTCGGAGCACATTCCGCTGAAAATGAAGTAGCTCGAAATCGGGAAGTTCTTCTCGATCCACTTACAGGCAGCGTCCGCGGCTTTGACGATCATGTTCATGCCTTGAGCATCGCCGGTGAAAAAGCCGAAATTGACAAGCACCTGCCTTCCGACCTGATAACACTTGATGGCCGTCAGTTTACCGTGGCTCGTGGTATGGCTGGCGGCTTCCTGCATGTGCCCGAAGTTGGCCGGCGCCCATTCGGAGAAGCGGCTCGCGGAGGACACGTCGTTAAAAAAAAACGTCGGCGCAATCTGATTTTCGTCCGCGAGCACCGCTGTCTGAACGCCGCCGGCCTTGGTGAGCGCTACCATTCCGCGCTCGTAGCTGCGGATCAACGCTCCCTCCGTTGTCGCCATCGGCACGTAAAACATCCCCTGCGCGTGCTGGCCGTGAATCAGAACCGGCCCGGCGACTCCCATCGGCACTTGCGCAACGCCGATGGGATTCTCGATGTTGCCGCGCGTCAACTCCGAATCGAACGACATGCGTCCGATGTGCTCGAACGCGGCGCCCGTCTTTCGCTCGACCCAGGACCTGCGGCGTCCCACGCGCTCCGCGTCGTAGCCCTGATCCTTCAGGCGAGGAAGTAGATCCGACGGTCCGAACTCGGCGGCCACTACTTCCCGTCCGTGAACTTCTGCCCCGCGGTCTTGCACTCCTCCATAAGACCGGCGGCCTTTTCCAACACGTTAGCCGCAACGGCCTGAGCTTTTTCCTGCAAGCCCTTTCCGGCTACGTCGGCCGGCAGCGTGAACAGAGCTTGTACGGCACCGGTAACGTCGGTGAAGCTTCCGATGGGATCCTTCATCATCTCGAAGCTCTTGAAGGTCATACCAAGAGAAATGGCAACCGTGTCTTGCACGATTTCCGGTAATAGTTTTTTGTCGAATTCGTCAGCCATAGTCTTAGGTTCTCAAATTCAGGACGAGCGCGGCGTTATTTCCGTCGCACCCGAATGCGTTAATCAAAACGTGCTTCCCCTGGAACGGCTGAGCCTCAGCGGAAAGCCGCAGCCCGAATTCCGATTCCTTGTAGCCGGCCGTCGGCGGTGCCGATTGGCGGTGCAAAGCCAGTCCCCCTGCAAGAGCGCAGAACGCGCCGGACACGCCGAGTCCTTCTCCGAACGCCGCTTTGGGAGCGGATACGGGAATCCCTCCGAGCAGGTCGCCAAACACGTTGCGGAGCGCGCGGGCCTCCATCAAGTCGCCAGCCCTGCTGCCGCTAGCGCCACTAATGATACACGCGATCTGCTCCGGTCCGATTTCGGAAGCGGCCAGCGCCTGGCGGATTGCCGAAGTCGCGCCATCCGCCCGCACATCGAAAGCGCTCGTGCTGTGCGCGTCGTGCGCGGATCCAAAACCTCCCACTTCGAGGACCGGCCTCAACCCCCGGGCGCATGCGGCGTCTTCCGTTTCGAGCATCCAGAGTGCCGACCCGTCACCCAACACCGAGCCATCGCGGTCCGCTGCGAATGGCCTGATGGAACCGCTCGCGGAGGCCGCGCCCATCTTACGGAAGCCGAGGAACGATTCTTCGCACAACTCTTCCACTCCACCGGCGAGAAGCGCTTTGGCACGGCCGAATCGGAGGAATTCGGCGGCGTAGTGCATCGCGTAAAGCCCGGACGCGAGGCCCGCGCAGATCGTGGAGTTGACGCCTCGCAGCTTGTGCTTGATCGCCGCATGACCGGCGGGAGAGTTGATAACCGTATTTGGAAATGCCATCGGATTGACCAGATTCGGCCCCTCCGTGAGACCGCTCCAGTCGAACGAAGTGATGCTGTGAAGGCTCCCGAACATAGTGCCGCAGATCAGACCCAGACCCGGATCCCCTTCCGCGGCGTCCGCCTGCGAGAGTCCCGCCTCGCATAAGGCCATATGTGACGATACGCAAACCAGGCGTGCGCTGCGATCGAGCACCCGCAGGCCCTTGGGGCCAAGCCAATTCTGGGGCGCGAAGTCGCGTACCTCCGCTGTGGTTGCGCCCTCTCCGAACAACTGGCTCGGACCGACACCCGTAGTGCCTGCGTACAGGCCACGTTCAAAGTCATCCGCCCCCGCGCCGATTGAAGAAATGACACCGGCGCCCGTGACTACAACCCGTGAACTCAAGCTTCGTACCTCGCCAGGCAAAGCGACGCGTTGTTACCGCCGAACGCGTACGCATTATTCAAGACTACGCGCGGATTGGTGGTGCGGGCGTAGTTCGGAACGTAGTCCAGATCGCACTCGGGGTCCGGCGTCTCGTAGTTGACCGTAGGCGGAATCACGCCGGTATCGAGCGCAAGCGAACAAGCAACGGCTTCGATCGCGCTCGCCGCACCCATGGTGTGGCCGAGCATCGACTTGATGGAGCTCATCGGAACCTTCCCAGCACGATCGCCAAACAGCGTACGGACAGCGATGGACTCTACCCTGTCGTTGGTGGGCGTGCCGGTGCCGTGCGCGCTGATGTAATCGACGTCGGCAGTCGTCTTTTTGCTGCCTTCAAGCGCCATCGCCATGGCCCGAATTGCGCCATCGCCCTTCGGGTGCGCCGCCGTCATGTGATGCGAATCGCAACTGACTCCGTAGCCCAGAACCTCGGCGTAAATCTTGGCGCCGCGAGCGCGAGCGTCTTCAAGCGGCTCCAATATCAAGACCGCCGCGCCTTCGCCCGGAACCATCCCCTTCCGGTTCTTGTCGAACGGCTGGCATCGTTCGGGCGCAATCGCACCGAGCCGCGAGAACCCCTGATACGTGATTCTCGAAAATGCGTCCGCTCCGCCCGCGAGCATCAGGTCCGCCCGGCCGGTCCGGATCAGATCGTAGCCGTAGCCGATGGCGTAATTGCCGGCGGCGCAGGCAGTCGGAATCATCATGCACGGGCCATGGAGACCGAACTCGACCGCGATGTTGCTGGGGATGACGTTGCAGGGATACTGCGGAAGAAAGTCGCCAGGAATTGCTTCCAGCCCTTCGGCCTTGCGAACGTCGTTATAGCGCTCGACGAGGCGAGGTTCACCAGAAGTTGTGCCCATCGACACGCCCACGCGGCCCGAGTCGTAAGAACTGATCTCGATGCCGGAGTCCTCGATCGACATTCGCGCGGCGGCGATAGCAAGTTGCGATCCGCGGCCCATCTCCTCCAGCTTGCCGCGCCGGACGAACTGCTTTGGATCGAACTCCTTCACCTCCGCGCCCAGATGGACCGGAAAAACCGAACTATCGAAAGAGGCGACCGTTGCTATTCCGCTGGTACCCGCGAGGAGCCTCTCCCAAAACACCTTCCTGCCGGCGCCGATTGGCGTGATCAGCCCCAGACCCGTTATTGCGACGCGTTTCATGGCGATAGCGATCCCCTGGCCGGCTTAGGCTGCTTCGCCAAGGTACCGCTGCACCACGGCAACCGTGTCGTCGACGTTCTTGATCTTCGCGAATTCCTCTTCCGGAATATTGATCTTGTATTTCTTGTCGACTGCCACCATGACTTCCATGGCCATCAGCGAATCGACACCCAACTCATCCTGAAATAGTGCTGTGTCCGAGATCTCCTCTGGCGTGCGCTCAGTGACCTCCGCAATCAAGCGCTTCACTTCCGTTCTTATGTCCTCTGCTGTGACGTTCATCGTCCTCTTCTCCTTAATTTTTGGCCTCAGCGGCCTGGGGCGTTTTCGCCGGGCCTTTGAGCCGCTCATATCCGGCAACAATCGCCGGCAGATTCTCTTCAGCGACTTTCCTGCCGCACTCTATAATTTCTTTGGCGCGCGCGAACGACAGCATCGCGAGATCGCCCAGCGCGGGAGTCAACACTACATCCGACAACTCCTCGGCCCGGCCCTGCCCTACCTCGTGCCCCATTACGGTCATGCAACGGTTCATGACGTCGAACAGATTCATGGGGTAGCGCGTACTCATCTTCTGTGATTCCAGACGCGCCATAGCGTTGACAGAAATGGCGTATCGCGCGCCCATGCGCCGGACGAGGCCGGCGGGGACCGGATCCATGATCCCGGCGTCAACCAGCAAATGATCATCGCGCTGAAAGGGCGGCAGAAGCCCCGGCAGCGCAATGGACGCGCGCACGCAATCGACGATGGGGTTGTCCACAATCGTGAATTCCTTGCCGGTCTTGATATCGACGGCATTGGCCCAAAACGGAATCTCCATCTGGTTGACGTTGCGTGTGCCCCAGTACTGCCCAAACACCCGGCGCGCCACCTTTTCACTAATCAGGCAGAACTGCCATATCCGCCAGTTGAGGAACTTCTTCGTCCTGGTGGACCAGTAGTCCGCAACCTCGCGAACTTCGCCGAGATCAAGCCCGGAGCAGCGCAGGGAGCCGATGACGGTGCCCATGGAGCAGCCGGAAACCACGTCGATGGGAATGCCTGCGCCCTCGAGCACGGAGAGCACACCGATGTGCGCCCATCCCCACGCCGCGCCTCCGCCCAACGCGAGGCCTACCTGCGCGCCGCAGATGAAACGCGCCATCGACTCGGCGACGCGAACGAACTTCGGCAGCGCGGGCCGGCCACCGAGATGGGCGTCCTCGGAACCGGCCGCATCCCAGATAAGCTGCTGATTTCCTTTCAGCGCCTTCAATTTCGAATTCGTTGGACTGGCGACCACGAAGGCCGTTTCCGGCAAAGACGCGGGGGGCTCGCCGCCATCGCCGAGCAGAAATCCGTGGAAATCCGCGAACGGCTGGATCAAGTCCGCTATGTCCGCCGCGTGCGGTCCAACGGGATTGAGCACGATGTTCGGATATTGCGCCTTACTCTCTACCAAGCGCTTTGCAACGTCCGCGCGCAAACCGCCATCAACGGACGCCACGGCAACCGCGGCCACGTAGAGCCGGCCGCCGATCTGGGTGGCCGGGGCATCCTCGGACCCGACATGAGCGACCAGCGTGTCCTGCCCATTCTGGCGCGACAGCGCGCGGCCAAGTTCCACCGCGAACGCGTGGGGAGCCTCCCAATTCCGGTCGGGCCGGAGTAGCACGACGGGCGCTTCCACGGCTTTCGTGCCCTTCGTTACGGTGTCATGCAGGCGCTCGGCAACGGCGGTGAGAATCCCTCGCATGACGGCGTCGCGATGGGACCCGAGCTGCGCCATGGCGTCGCCCGAGAGAACCACGACGGAGGCATCGACGGAGACTTCCACGTTCGCGGATACCGCCCTGCCCGTAATGTAAGATAGCTCTCCGAACAAGGCCGGCGGCTGAAGGAAAGCCACCGTCTCGCGCTTCTCGCCCTTCTGTACTCTTATCGCCAAGCGACCGCTTCGCAGGAAGTAGATTGAGTGGCTCTTGGCGCCCTGCCGCAAGATGGTTTTTCCGGCGGGGAAGATCTCCTCGCGAAACAAAGCCGAGATTTCCTCCAGTTCTCCAGTGGGCACATCGCGGAAGACCGGAACCGTCGCCAGAAATTTGACCAAATCGCTCATTTGCCTACTTTACACTGGCGGCGGCGTGAAATCTTGTTTATTTGCCCGCCGCGGGCGCGGATTTCGCCACGATACCCTTCCCCTCTTCAACCGTAATGAACTGGTTAGCCGCGATATCGGTCAGTTTTTGCCGTGCCCCGCTTGGCCACTCAATCTCGAGCGACTTCACCGCCGGATCGTTACCCAGCCCAAACGTAATCGCGAGATCGCTCTGGGATGCGAAGCTCGATCCGCTCCGAACCGAACTCCACTGCTTTCCCGATGCGCTTTCGATGCGGACCACCGCTCCAATCGCGCTGCGGTTGGATTTGGTTCCCAGTGCCTTCACGCACAGGAACCTGTTCTTATTGCCGCCATCGTTGCGAAACAGGTATGCCGGGCCGTGGTTGCTCGTCATCAGAAGGTCGAGATCTCCGTCTCGGTCGATGTCCGCATACGCGGCTCCCCGGGCCACAATTGGGCGGTTGAATTCCGCGCCCATTCCCGCACCGGCGTTTTCAAACTTTCGTTTTCCCAGGTTGTGAAACAACAGCGGCGGCTCCTTGTAGGAGACCTTCGGCTGAACGCGTCCGATCTCTTCTTCGATATGGCCGTTGGCCGCGAAGACATCGAGATAACCGTCCAGATCGTAGTCGAAGAAAAACACTCCGAACGCCAGTGTAAGCAGACTTGCGCGTCCGATGGTCGAAGTAGGCGCTTCGTCGACAAACAAGCCGGTGCCCTCGTTGTGGTAGAGGCCGATCATCTGATTTGAAAAATTACCCACAAGGAGGTGAGGCCGTCCGGACCTGTCGTAGTCGCCCGTATCCACGCCCATTGCGCCTCGCGCGACGCCGTCCTCGCCGAATGCCACGCCCGCCGACATGCCTTCATCGCTGAACGTTCCATTCTTATTGTTCCGGTAGAGCTTGTTCGGCTGTGTGTCGTTGGCGACAAACATGTCCGGCCACCCGTCGCCGTTGTAGTCAAACACCGTGATGCCGAGCGACTTGCTTGTGTTGTCGCCGACTCCGGCCTTCGCGCTCACGTCTTCGAACTTGCCGGCGCCCAGATTATGGTAGAGCTTGGACTGCGTTCCCTTGTAGGACTCCGGCGTGCAATACGACTTCGCCGCGCCATCGAGTGAACACCACAGGTCGCCCTTTGCCGTCCATTGAACATAGTTTGCGATGAACACATCGACCTTGCCATCTTTGTCGTAATCGAGCCACGCTACGCTGGTGGCGAAGTTGGCGTTGTTGATCCCGGACGTCTTTGTAACATCCTTGAACTTGGCGCCGCCCTCATTGTGAAACAGGCGGTCCCCTTCAAGCGCGGTAATGTACACGTCGTCCTTGCCGTCGTTGTCGTAGTCGGCCACGGCAACGCCGATGCCGTACATCTCGACATCGAGGCCGCTGCCGGCCGTAATGTTGGTAAACGTGCCGTTCTTATTGTTCCTGTAAAGAGCATGAAGCGACTTTCGCCCGCGCGGCGTCCAGTCCTTGCTGTTAACCAGCAGGACATCAGGCCATCCATCGCCATCGGCGTCAAAGAACGCGCCTCCGGAACCCAAAGTCTCGGGGAGAAACTTCTTTCCGGCGCGTCCGCTGTTGTGTGTAAACTTGACGCCGGAGACCGCGGTGATGTCGGTGAACTGCACCGTGGCCGCTGGGGTGTTTGCCGCGATTACGGCGGCAGCCGTACCCACGGCCGCCACGCTAAACAGCGATTTCTTCATTCCGAACCTCTTCACTCCGAACCTCCGGCCGCCGTCTCCGCGCGCCCTTCCTTTTTGACCCTGACTTGCTTCGATGGCGCTGGCGCCTTCGGAGCCGTCAGTGAAACGCTCTCGTGATCATGGATGGTCTGCCGCTCGTTGTTATCTTCCGGGCTCACCAGACGCCGCTTGCCGGTAATCGATTGCGCCGCCTCCTCCACCTTGAATCGCCGAAACAGCGACTCTTCCCTCGCGGCTTTTTCCGCGTTCCCCATCCCCCGGTGGCACAGCATCGCCGTGTAGTGCATCTGGACGTCTTCGGGATCAACCAGGCACACGCGATCCAACACCTTGATCGCTTCCGCATACTCGCGTTTCAGAAACAGAATACGAGCGATCTGGTTGAGCACCACGCGATCCCTGGGATACATCGCTTCGGCGGTGCGCAGCGAGGTCAGCGCGGCGTCGTACTCGCCGTCCGCCTTTTCGATCAGCGCTTTGAAATAGTAGATCCGCCCGAGCTTTGGATCGATCTCAAGCGCCTTCTTGATGAAAGGCTTTGAGGCATCAGTCTCGCCTTCCTGAATGAGCGCCCGCGCCACGTTCAACCACCCGTCGGCGTATCCTGGCTCGGCTTCGGTCACCTTTCTGAAGGCAAACTCGGCTGCCTTCAAGTCGCCCTGAAGGAGCAATCCGATACCCCAGTCATTCCATCTCTCCCGGTCCTTCTTCTCCGCAACCGGCTTCCATTCACTCTCGCCGTCGCCGAGCGGGATCTCCGTCTTTGCCTCCGCTAGCGTGATGATGGGAACGTCCGGAATCTCGTCCTTGATCTGTCCCGACACGTTCTTCGGAATATTTGCTTTGTCAAAGGAGTACGCGAGGCTGTTGTGACTCTTGCTCAACAGCGTAGCTTCGTCCTGACCGGGTTTTGGCTGTCCGGCATACGCAAATTGCGTGTAGTAATGGGAGAACTTGCGGTAATTGAGCTTGGTCGCGAACGTGATAGGGCCCTTTGCATCTTTCGGCACCTTCACCCGGTAATGAACTGTATCCGCCGCGCCAGGTTGAATCGCCCGGACGTAAAGCACGCTGCGAGCCTGCCATGCGTTGCGCTTATTGATCGGGTTGCCTTCGCCGTCAAGCTGATAGGACCGGTAGAAGTGCGCTCCGGGTTCGACCGGGCCTTTTCCTTCGTCCGACACCTGCCCGCTCCAGTAGATGATTTTTCCGGTTGCATCCTTGGCCTGCAATTCGAGCCAGATGTCGAACGAATCAAGTGTCCCGCCCGGGAAAAAATGGCCGATCTTACGGGTGCGGACCACGACATCCACGCGCGCCTCCGAACCGGGCTTCAGGTGCACTCCGGACCTGTCGATTGGCGCCGCGATCTTGCCCACTTCTCGAATCACGATGTTGCCGGATTGCTCGGCCTCTTCCCCCACAGCCGTGCTC
The DNA here is from genome assembly GCA_009697455.1 of Bryobacterales bacterium. GTDB lineage: Bacteria > Acidobacteriota > Terriglobia > Bryobacterales > Bryobacteraceae > SYKU01. The sequence continues at coordinate 4,444 of SHUI01000005.1, read as the reverse complement.
GACATCAACTGTGGACCTTCGCCCGCCCTCCGAATCATCGCAGTCTGGCCTTTCTGGTCCTCCACTGGTGAAACGGCGAAAATGTCCACTGTGATGAAGCCGGATTTCAGGAATCGTTCCGTAGCGCCTAGCTGGGCGTGGTCGCGGTTCGCCGTTGGCACCGCCATGTTTGCTCCCGGGAACCGGTGTGAATGCACTTCGCCGCCGCGATTGCCCGGATCGTTCGACTTTACGAGCGGCATATGACAATCACCGCAATGCTGCTTCTTGGGCGGATAGTAAAACGACCGCGCCCCCTGCCCGAAACCGCTCGCCTGCCAATTGTCGTAATCGTTGAATCCGCGGAACCACCGGTAACTGTTCACCGGTACGTCGAGGTGAACCTTGTGGCAGCTCGAACAATATTCGGCAGTGTCCTGCCGCATGAACGGCTTCATGAAAGCCTGCTTGTGCGGGACAGGGTTCAGATAGGTGATGAAATGGTCGAATGCGCGGATGTACTTGTTTTTGCTCGTCGCGATTTCGTGAAGTGGCGGGTACTCGATGGTGAATCCGCCATTGCCCATCGAGCTATCTACGTGTACGATCGAATGGCAGGAAGTGCAGGCGAGGCCCGCGTGCGCCTCCGGCGTGTCGATCTGATCCTTAATCGGCTTGTCGAAACGGCCGTTGAAGAACACCGCATGATCGTGGCAGCCCGCGCACCACTTGCTCGGTTGCAGTCCGACCACCGATTGCATGTACTCGATCGACTTGCGGTAAAACTGATTGTTGAACGATGCGAAGTGATGCATCGAACTCTTCCATTGTTCGTAAATATCTTTGTGGCAAGCGCCGCAGGCTTCAGAATCCATGAAGAAGTTTGAAGGGATAATCCCGCCGACGTTCGTCTTCGCCGAAGACGGATAGAATGGTGATTTCGGCCCGCCACCCTCCTCGGCCATCGAAGTGGGAACGACCAGCGGATTCTTGATCCGGTGCGAAGCTTCGGGAAACGCGCGGCGGTATACGGCTGTCGCCGCCGGGAAGAGCACCAGAAGAATCATTGAGTACTGAAAAGCTGACTTAAACGTTGCCCAACCGCCGCCGTGTTGACGTGCCATCCGCGACACAAACGGAATAAGGCACACAACACCCAGACCCGCCGATCCGATATGCGACCATAGCACCCATTTGTAGTCGGTGGTGTTCCCCGTCTTGAGCAAATACAAGGCAAGCAGCGTTGAGACCGCGAAGAAGCCCGCGCTCGCCGCGATTCCGTTTCGGAGGTCCTCGCTGTTGCGCAACACGAGAAACAGTGCCAGCGCCAACACGACGCCGGATGCCAAGTGGTAGATCACGTTGGTGAAGTAGAAAATCGTGGGGGAGGCGAACGCGGAAATGTAGCTCGTGTTCACCAGCAGCACGATAAAGAAAATCCCAATCCACTTGACCAACCTGGAGTTCTTCATAGGTTTTCCATGCTAGCCCCGGAGAGGCCTCCGAACAATAGTAAGAACACACTAGCCATGATCCTTCGGCTCACCACGAAGGATGAAAGTGCCGGTTCCTGACAAGAACTCTGCTTTGCGTCGTGGGGCAGGCGCATTCGCCCGCCTGCCGTGCGAAGCGCGGCCGGTGCGTGACGTGGAAGTGTGCGTATCCGGAACCTCAACCGCCGCGTCCTCATTTCCTGCGCTCCGCGAGCGGACGCACTAGCCGCAGCGCGGGCCTCGTGTTGAACTCCTTCTGATAACCTGCCTGCGGAAAGCGCTCGCCCCCTGTGTATGGATACCCGGCCATGCCGTGAAATGGGAGCGGTTCCACGGTTTGAGAATACGCCGTGTTCGCATCACCGTCCTTCGCCCATCCATCGACATAGAGCAGAAAGTCCCTCTTCCAGCCATTGCTCACCGCGGGCAACCCGTCCGCGGAGTAGGACAGACGCAATTCGTCTCCCGATCCCATCAGCACCATCCGGTCGTCCACCAGGTTCAGCAACTCCGCCACGTCGCCGTAACGGGTATAGTTTCCAGGCGTGGGGTTCCACATCGAACCGGCCATCCAATTCGCGTAAACGAAGGCCTCGGGCTGTTTCCGCTCGGGATGTATCACGGGCTTCGAAAAACCTCGGAAGCGTAGATCTGCCGTCCCTGCCACGAGGGGGGTTATCCGGGTCTGAGGCGTCCCTGTCTCTTCGCTCAAGAAAATCTCATCCCAGTAGACGCAGAGGTTGGTCACGATCCGCACCTCCCGCGAATCCGAAAGAAATTTTCCGGTAAGGTCGACCGCGATCGTCTTCGGCTTACCGGCCGGAATTCCCATGTCGGAAATGACCGTTTGCCAGCGGCCAGCCTGATCCTTCACCTGCAGGTACGGGAACACCAGCCCGTCTTTGCTTTCCTGCGACGCACCCAGGAACGTGCTCCCATCGGCCCAATCGACCCAGCCGTTTAGGATCAGCACGGCCTTGCCGCCAGCCGCGTGACCCTTGAAATCCAGGTCGACATGGTGCGACTCGGCCACGCCGGAATAGTCCCGCTTGAATCCGTCCGGATAGACACGGTCGCGTTTCGAAAGCCGCGCCCGCACGTCCACACCGTTATGATCCCGCGCGGCCGTGGGATAGACCCGCTTCTGAACTCCGTAAAGCCGGAAGTCCGGAAACGGAGGCGACTTGAACTTGTCGTTCGTGTAAATCTCGGTGTCCGCCCGATGATCCACGGCTATCAGCTTGATCTGGTCGAGATAGGAAACCTCGCGCAACTCTTCCGTGATACGAATCTCGTACCTGCCGTTTTCAAGCTTGAGCGATTCTCCGGGAATCTGAACGTATTCGTCATGATCGACCGGAAAATACTTGCCATCGCCCGAACTCGCGCCGAGTGGCGCGACGCCTAGAACATCCGTGATGAACTCAAACTCCTTGCCGTTCCACGTGAATATCATGGGGCACGAACCCGACAGACGCTGCGCTTCCTTGTAGGCGAAAGCTTTTCCCGCCGCCTGTTTCGGCTCGTTCTGGATCAACCCGTTCGGCCACGTGATACGGACCGTGTCGGCTTCTTTATGCCCCCTGAGGCCGAATACCAGGGGAATGCCCTCGTAAATCTTCTTTTGATAGCGTGCTCCGGCTTTGACTTCAACTTCCGCACCTGGGGCAAGCTTTACGTTCTTTACCCCGGTGAGCGCGATCCTGATCCATCCGTTCTTCGTCTCGGTCTCGTTGCGCAGCAGCGACGCGGAACCATCGGCCCCAGCCATCAGCAGATCGGCGCGGCCATCAGTGTCGAAATCCGCCGCCGCGAACCCCGATCCTGCCTGCCTCAGCGCTTTGGCCGCGGTAAACGCCCCGGCGCCCAGATTTCGCGATACACCGTTCGACGACACCAGATCGGCAATTCCACGATTTTCCAAATCCACAAAAGTCACTGGGCCACGTGCGTTCGCGGGCGGGGCTCCTGCCGAGAGCTTGCCCTCGCGATTGAACGCCAGCGTCACGCCTGAGGGCGAGCCAGCCACGACATCCATCCATCCGTCGTTATCGACGTCCTGAGCCGCGAGCGATATCGTGCCGGCGGGGATCGCGTCGAGCGGCATGGCTTCAAACTTGCCCGCGAGTTTGTCTCGATAAAGAACCGCCATGCGATCTTCGTACGCAACCACCAGATCCGAGCCATTCGTGTCTGCGATCAGCTCGAAAAGAACTCCGGCGGTCGCGTTGCCTTTCGCGAATGGGAAGTCCGCGGTCCGATCGCTGAAGCCGGCCGCGCCGTTGTTGCGGACAAGCGCGCATTTCGCACCGAGCAGAAAAAGGTCCAGGTCGTAGTCGTGATCGTAGTCGATCCAGACCGCATTGGCGTAAACACCCGCCGGAGGCTGAGCCACGTTCTTCTGAAACACGCCTTTCTGATTGGCAAACAGCGTGACACCGGTTTTCGACAGCACGGTCAGATCGGCAAGGCCATCGTTGTTGAAGTCCCCCGCGGTCACGGAAATAACGTCCTTGACGGCAGCGAGCGCCGCGTTCTCCATCTTCACTGAGCCGCCCTTGAACACCTGAATACCGTTCGCGGACCACACGGCTGCATCAGGACGCCCGTCGCCATCGGCGTCAAGAACCGTCACGCCCGCGGTCTTCGCGTCGAGACCCTCGGCAAGCTTCTTCTCACTCCACTTCAACTCCGGACCCGCCGCGGAGTCTTCCTTCGAATTCGCCGGATCGAGCGTTTCATAGACCTCGGCGAAGAAGCTCCATTCCAAATCTTCCGGAATCGCGGCGCCCGCCTGACGTTTTTTGATCTCCTGGAATTCCTTCAGTTCGCGTGCGGCGTCCGTGGGGCGGTTCGCACTCCGGTATGCATTGTAGAGCTGGAAATGCGGTCCGGCGAGGTTCGGGTCGAGCTTCGAGGCAGTCTCAAACCGCATCATGGCTGCATCGGCCTTGCCCCCCAGCTTGTACAGC
>SHUI01000199.1 GCA_009697455.1 Bryobacterales bacterium | reverse complement strand
ATCATTAGAGGCGCCCCCATGTGGAAAGATTTCGTTTACACCTTTCGGACGCTGCGGCGCAGCCCCGTGTTCACCGCCGCCGCCGTCCTTTCGTTGGCGCTCGGCATCGGAGCAAACGCCGCCATCTTTTCCCTGCTTGACCAGGTGCTGCTCAGACTGCTGCCGGTCCACGAACCGGAGAGGCTTGTGGTATTGCACACGGAGTACGCTTCTCCCGGTAGCAGCCAGACCGACAACTACGAATCCGTTTTCTCCTACCCGATGTATAAGGATCTGCTCGCTCGCGATCCGGCCTTCGATGGCGTTCTCGCGAGATCGGGCGCTCGCGCCGTATTGTCTTTTCAAAACAATGCCGACCCGGTCTCCGTCGAGCTTGTTTCGGGGAACTTCTTCCAGGTGCTCGGAGTGGGCGCGGATCTCGGGCGAGTTTTTACGAGCGAGGAAGAGGGAGCGCCAGGAGCGAATCCAGTCGTCGTTCTCGACTCCGGATTTTGGTCAAGGCGTTTCGGCGGTAATCTCGCCCTGTTGGGCCAAACCGTTACCATCAACGGGAATCCTATGGTGATCGCCGGAGTGGCGGCAAGGCGGTTCAAAGGCATCCTGCCGGGTAACACGCCGGATTTGTACGTCCCCATCTCGATGAAACGGGTCATCACGCCCACCTTTGAAGGACTCGAGGACCTCCGGATGCGATGGCTGAATCTCTTCGCGCGCGTCAAGCCGGGCTTCACGCCCGAAAAGGCTCAGGCCGCGACCAGCGCCATTTACCGCGCGATTCTCGAAGCTTACGCTCCGCGCATGGGTATAGGCGGCGGCCGCGCCCGCGACGAATTCCTCAACCACCGCGTCGAACTGAAGCCCGCCTCTCAGGGCATCAACTCTCTGCGCCGCCAGTGGGAAAAACCGCTTGTGGTGCTGATGGCCATGGCAGGCCTGATTCTGCTCATCGCCTGCGCGAACGTGGCGGGCCTGATGCTGGCCCGCGCCTCCGGGAGGCAGCGTGAGATTGCGATCCGGCTCGCCCTCGGTGCCAAACGCCGTACTCTCGTGAAACAACTTCTGGTCGAAGGGCTGACCCTCGCGCTGGCCGGAGGCGCGCTCGGCCTCCTCGTAGCCCACTGGAGCGCCTACGCTCTGATTCATCTGTTGCCCGGAGACTCGGCCGGCACGTGGCTCACCGCCACGCTCGATTGGCGGCTGGTGGGTTTCAATCTCGCCTTGTGCCTGACGAGCGCGCTCCTTTGCGCCCTCATTCCGGCGCTGCAGGCCACCAGGTCCGGTGTGGCGGAGACATTGAAGGGTCATGCCACCGGTGTGGCGTCCGGAGGAGGCCAGGCGCGCTTGCGCAAAGTGGTGGTGACCGCGCAGTTGTCGCTTTCCTTGCTGCTGGTTGTGGCCGCGGGACTGTTCTCGAGCAGCCTCGGCCATCTAATGAACGTCGATCTGGGTTTTCGCTCCGAACGCCTCCTCCAGTTTTCGCTCGACGCCTCGATCAGCCGCCCCAAACTCCCGGCCGCTCTGGCGTTTTACCAGGAAGTGATCGACAGGTTGGCTCAACCAGGAGATGTTTCGGGCGTTGGAGCCGCCGCCGGTGGACCTTTTTCAGGCGGAGACCGCGGAGGGAATCTCACCGTTGAGGGCTACGATGCGAAGCCTGAAGAGTATGTGGGTTCGTCGCTGGTCGCGGCGAGCCCCGGATTTTTCCGGACAATGGGCATCCCGCTTCGCGCTGGCCGCGAATTCACCGCAAGGGACAACGCCTCGGCCCCGAAAGTCGTTGTGGTCAACGAGGCGTTTGTGAAGCGCTACTTCAAAGGACGCGATCCGCTTGGCCGCCGGCTCATGTTCGGAGCAAGCAACAAACCCGATCTCGATCGCGAGATTGTGGGCGTGGTGTCGGATTTCCGCAAAGAAGTGCGGAAGCCCGCCAAGGAGGCTCTCTACTTTCCATATGCCCAGTGGGAAACGCCGGAGCGATTGACTTTCTACGTGCGCGCCAACGGAGATGAAGGCCGCCAGTCCGCGGCGATTCGGCAGTTGGTACGCTCGCTCGATCCCGGAGTGCCGGTGCGGGATTTGAAGGCGACGGCGGTCCGAGTGCGAGACTCGATCTACGGGGACCGTCTGATCGCGTTGCTTTCCGTTGCTTTCGGGACGCTCGCGACCGTGCTCGCGGCTCTCGGAATCTATGGCCTCGTGGCGCACAGCGTGGCGCGGCGAACGGCCGAAATCGGCATCCGCATGGCTCTGGGAGCGCGTTCCAGTGACGTGCTGAGGCTCGTGCTGAAGGAGGCCGTCCGCATGGCTGCGGTCGGGATTACGATTGGCCTCGCCGGAGCCGTGGCGCTGGGCCGTTTGGTGGAATCGCAACTATTTGGGATGAAAGGAGCCGATCCCTCGATTCTTGCGGGTGCGGCGGCGTTACTGGCGGCAATCGTCCTGCTGGCGGCGCTTCTGCCCGCGAAGCGCGCCGCCGCGATCAACCCGGTTACCGCGCTGAAATACGAGTAAGTGGGGCCTGCCCCGCCGCAACATCCCCCTTGCCCGCCCGCGGCTATCATCCCTTACGGTCCTTCCGCAATTCGGACTTCTCCGTAAGCCATGCGGTATCATGATCCGTCGTGGCCCAAAACTCCAGCACTCTCACCGTCGTCGATGCCGCTTCTCTTCCATGGGAGGAGCGTTTCAACGAACGTATCGGCAAGAACCTCTACCGTAAGAACCTCTTCACCGACCCGGAAACGGGCATGGAAATTCGCTTGGTAAAGTATCCCGCGGGCATCGTCAATCCGCTGCACACGCACCCTTGCGCGCACGGAATGTACGTGCTTGAAGGCACGCTCGTCACGCACGAGGGCCGCTATCCGCCGGGAACATTCGTCTGGTTCCCCGAAGGCCCCGCCATGGAGCACGGCGCGACCGCCGAGCAGGACGTGGTCGTCCTCTTCATCACCAACAAGCCGTTCGAGATCCATTACCGGGAGCCGGCAAAATGATTCAGACGGAACGCGAAGGCCCCGTCGCGATCATCACGCTCGACCGTCCGCAGCGCCGCAACGCCCTGTCTTTGGAGATGATGCGGGCGTTGATCGGCGCTCTCGCCGCCGTCCGCCGCGACCGCGAAGTGCGCGCCGTCATTCTGGCCGCCGCGGGCAAAGCATTCTGTTCCGGACACGACCTTTCCGAAATGACCGGCCGCAGCCTCGGCGACTATCGCGAACTGTTCGACGTGTGCACGGAATTGATGACGAAACTGCAATCGATTCCACAACCGGTAATCGCCGAAGTGCAAGGCATCGCAACAGCCGCCGGATGCCAACTCGTCGCCACCTGCGATCTCGCCATCGCGTCCCAGGACGCCCAGTTCGCCACTCCTGGCGTGCGCATCGGACTCTTCTGCACCACGCCTATGGTCGCGCTCACCCGCGCCATCGGCCGTAAGCGCGCGCTTCAGATGCTTCTCACGGGCGAGATGGTTTCGGCGTCGCAGGCCGCGGAGTGGGGCTTGATCAACGCCGCCGTTCCAGCAACCCGGCTACGCGCCGAAACGCGGAAACTCGCCGCGCGCATCGCCGAAGCCAGCACGCTCACCGTCGGGATAGGGAAGCAGGCGTTCTACACCCAGATCGATCTCGACCAATCGAAGGCCTACGCCTACGCGAAGGAAGTCATGTCGATGAACGCGGGCGCGGGCGACGCGCAGGAAGGCGTTTCCGCGTTTCTCGAAAAACGTGCGCCCTGCTGGAAAGGCAACTGAGGAAACGGAGAACCGATGCAAGGCATGATGATGGATTTCCCGCTGACCCTGACGCATTTTCTCGAGCGCGCCGGGCGGCTGTTCCCAAAGAAAGAAATCGTGACGCGCACGCCCGAGGGCACGCATCGCTACACTTACGCGGATTTTCACGCGCGCACCCATCGTCTTGCGCACGCGCTGCATTCGCTCGGCGTGAAGCCCGGCGATCGCGTCGGCACGCTTGCCTGGAACCATTACAGGCACTTGGAACTTTACAACGCCATCCCATGTTACGGCGCGGTGCTCCATACGCTGAACCTGCGTCTCGCGGCCGACCAGCTCGCCTTCATCATCAATCACGCCGAAGACCAGGTGATCTTCGCCGACGAGTCGCTGTTGCCGATTCTCGACCCCATCCGCGATCAGATCCCCTGCGTTCGCAAGATTATCGTGATTGGAGAGGAGTACGAAGGTCTTCTCGCCGCCGCCCCCGCCGCGTCCTACGCATGGCCGCGCCTCGATGAGAACGCGGCCGCGGGCATGTGCTACACCTCAGGCACCACCGGAAATCCCAAGGGCGTCGTCTACTCGCATCGCGCGATCGCTCTCCACAACTACGCGCTCGCCATGGCGGACACGCTTGCCTTCTGTGAACGTGACACGCTCCTTCAGATTGTTCCGATGTTCCACGCAAACGGCTGGGGAAAACCTTACGCGGCGGTCATGTGCGGCATGAAGATCGTGCTCCCCGGCGCGCAACCGCAGCCGCGTGACCTCGCCACGCTGATCGAGAAGGAACGCTGCACGGTGGCGGGAGGCGTGCCGACAATCTGGATCGGACTTCTGCGCCTGCTCGAGCAGGAGCGGTTCGACCTGTCATCTGTCCGGCTGTTCATCGGCGCGGGCTCCGCGATACCGAGGCAACTGATCGCCGACTACGAATCGCGGCACGGCATCCGCCTCGTCCAACTTTGGGGCATGACCGAAACCACGCCCGTAGCGACGCTCTCAGTAATGAAGTCGGAGATGGATGCATGGCCGAAAGAGGTGCGGCTTACGCAGCGCGCGAAGGCAGGCTTCGCTGTGGCTGGTGTCGAGTTGCGCGTCATGGACGCCGACGGCAACGAACTTCCGTGGGACGGCAAATCGGCCGGCGAACTTCAGGTGCGCGGGCCTTGGGTCACGAGCGGCTACTACAACGACGAACGCAGCGCGGACGCTTTCGCGGACGGCTGGTTTCGCACCGGCGACGTCGTAACGGTGGACGAAGAAGGCTCGATCCAAATCCTAGATCGCACGAAGGACCTGGTCAAGTCCGGAGGCGAATGGATCTCTAGCGTCGATCTGGAAAACGCCATCATGGCGCACCCGAAGGTGCTTGAAGCCTCCGTTATCGCGGTTCCGCACGAGAAGTGGCATGAGCGGCCGCTCGCGGTGGTGGCGCTCGCCCCTGAGCATCGGGGACAGGTGACGCGCGAGGAAATTCTCGATTTCCTGACCGGCAAGGTCGCGAAATGGTGGCTGCCGGACGACGTGGTCTTCGTCGACGCGCTTCCGAAGACCAGCGTCGGCAAATTCAACAAGCGTGCCCTGCGGGCGTTGTATCCGGAGTTCCCACCGCTCCAAAGCTGATCTGTTGGCGGCCCGTCTAGATGCTCAGGGGCAGGGAGCCAATGCGGAAATCCCGGCTTAGGAGGTTCGTCGGGGATCGTGGCCACAAGAGTCCAGCGGCTGCGCCTGCTGCTGCGGACCAGCGAGTACATCTGTCAAGCTGTCCTTTCAGAAGAGTTCGGGGAACGTAATCACCATAACTTTGTGGAATGTCCCGTACTGTTTCGATTGCAGGAAACACCTTCCGAACCTTGCAGCCTATGGGAGAGCCACGGTTGCAACCTGTAACAGGCCACCTTATGAGTGGGACCTGGCAGCGAGACACCGTTTGGGAACGCCCAAAGCCGAATTAAGCCTAACGCAACCCCCCGACGCGCTCGAAAGGCTCAACTGACCACCTGCGAACCCCCTGCCGCCCCTTCTGCGCCCACCCTTCAGTCACAACGCTTGAGAAATATTTTTCCCCTCGCCTCGGGAAAGGACCCATACCTTCGCACCTCGGCAAAACCGCCTCTCCGCTCGCCGGATCGCAACGCGAATCTTCCGTTAGGCCGTTACTCAACTCCTATTCGCCCACCCTCCCGGTGTACCCTGTTCCCGGAAGGTAACTCTACCTATGAGCTCTCAACGTAAACTGAAAGCCGCCCGTGCTAACGGCGCTCTTGCCAAGGGACGAAAGACTCCCACCGGCATCGCGCGTTCCGCCATGAACGCCACTCGCCATGGTCTCCTTGCCACCTCCATCCTCCTCAAAGGCGAAGACACGGACGATTTCAAAAAACTTCACCGCCAGTTTCTCGACCGCTTCCTCCCCAACGACGTCATCGAGGAAGGTTTCATCGAAGAAATGGTTTCCTCCTGGTGGCGCATGCGCCGTGCCTGGTCGATCGAGCGAGAACTCATTCAGTCCGAGCTCTTCAGCGAGCGCGACCCGAACGTCGTTTCCCGCACCGCCAAAGCCTTCGCCTACCTCTCCCTTTCGCCCGGGCTCAACCTGGTCCACCGCTACGAAGCCCGCCTCCAGCGAAACTTCCAGCGCGCCATGGACAACCTTCTGCTTTTGCGCGAGGATGCCCGCCTCGAAGCAGCCTCAGTCACCGAAAGCCAACCGCCACATCACGTCCCCCCACCCCCAAACCCTGTTTCCGAGAGGTCTCCCGCGCCACCCACACCTTCGGCCCCTCTTCCGGATAACAGAGGCAACATGTTGGTAGATAATGACTTGGCTGACACAGGCGTCATCCAAAAACCCGTTCTACTCAGCCGCCCGATCAAGCGCGAACAAAATATACGAAACGACGCTAATCCCATTTCCGAACACCCAGCCGAAGTCCCCGTGAACCGTGAACTTCACGAAATTCCGCCCGGAGGCAGGCCAAAACCGTCTGGAACCGTGCCTTTTTGACCATTCCCGGCCCCGCAGGGATACCCGCAACTTCGACCCGCGCCGGAGCCTCGTCCATCCGCATGGGACGTGCGCCACGCCTCCGGCCCGCCATGAGACCTGTCCCACTTGGCCGTGCGAAACTGGAACCAGGATGGAAAACAAGGAAATTGCGCGTATCCTTAACGAGACAGCCGATCTGATGGAGATCGCCGCCGATGACGGCTTCCGCATCCGCAGCTACCGTAACGGCGCGTCCGCCGTGGAGGGTTATCCGGAGCGCGTCGAAGCGATTCTGAAAGACCCCTCGCGCAAGGTTACCGATATTCCAGGCATCGGCAAAGGGCTCGCGTTCGTGTTGGAGGAACTGGTCGCGCGCGGTTCGTGCGAGCGGCGCGACGAATTGCTCGCGAAGTACCCCGCGTCCACTCTGGATTTCCTGAAGATCCAGGGTCTGGGACCGAAGAGCATCGCCATGCTTTTCGAACACTACCGCGTCAGCACAATCGACGAACTGGAGCGGCTTTGCCTCGACCAGAAGCTGCGTGTCCTGCCGCGGATGGGAGCGAAGCTCGAGGAAAAGGTGCTGCGGTCGATTACGCAGTTTCGGAAGAGCGCCGGGCGATTCCTGCTCAGCTTCGCGGACCGCACGGCGCGGGAGTTGACGGCGTATCTCATGGAGGGGGGTGGCATCGAGAGCGTGACGCCCGCTGGAAGCCTCCGCCGGGGCAGAGAGACGGCTGGCGATCTGGATCTGCTTGTTACCGGACGCGGGGCCGGCGAAGCCCTTGAACGGTTCGTCAACCACCCGGGAGTAGCCGAGGTCCTGGGCCATGGCGAAAATAAGGCGAGCGCCCGCTTTGGGCATGAGGGCCTGCAGGTGGATGTGCGCGCCTTGCCCGCCGGGAGCCACGGCGCGGCGCTGCAATACTTCACGGGCAGCAAGGAGCACAACATCGCGCTGCGGAATCGCGCCGTGCGCATGGGCTTCAAGCTGAGCGAGTATGGACTGTTCCGGATCGCCGACGAATCGAAAGTTGCCGGCGAAACCGAAGAGGGCGTATACGAGGCCCTTGGCCTGCGATGGATTCCGCCGGAATTGCGCGAGAATCAGGGCGAAATCGAAGCGGCGGAAGCGGGTACCCTGCCCAGGCTCGTCGAGCTTTCCGATATTCGCGGCGACGTCCACATGCACACTACCGAAACCGACGGTCGCGCGTCTCTTGAAGAAATGGCTCATGAGGCCCGCGCGCACGGGTACCAGTACATCGCTATCACCGATCACTCAAAGGTGATGGCGATGATGAACGGCCTGGATGAGACGCGTGTCGTTGCATTTGCCAAGCGCGTCCGCGAGATCAATTCCGGCATCGCGCCGGAGGGCGACCGCGAGGATCTTGGTATCCGCGTCTTCTCCGGCCTCGAATGCGACATCCTGAAAGACGGCACGCTCGACATCGCCTGGGACGCCCTTGCCGAACTCGACTGGGTGATCGGCAGCGTGCACAGCCACATGAATATGGAAGCGCCCGAGATGACGGACCGCCTGCTGCGCGCCCTCGAATGCCCACATCTGCGGATTCTAGGGCATCCCACCGGAAGGCTGCTTCTGCACCGCGATCCCTTTCCGTTCGATTTCGAACGGGTGGCCGCCGAGGCGGTGAAGCGCGGGGTGCTGTTCGAGATCAACGCGAGTCCGGAGCGTCTGGATCTGAACGCGACTCTGGCGCGCACGGCAAAAGCGCTGGGCGGGAAGTTCGTGATCTCGACCGATGCGCATCATCCGAAGCATCTGGCGAACATGCGCTACGGCGTCGCCATGGCGCGGCGCGCTTGGCTCGGTCCGGAGGATGTGCTGAATACAAGAACGGCGGATGGGTTTGCGGAGGCCATTCGCAGGAACTAGCGGATTCTTCTTGGAACCATCCGCCGCCCGCGTCCGTAACTGGTAAGAACGATGAAAACACACTTTTTCACCTTGCTCCTCCTGGCCGTCCCGCTCCTGAACGGCGCCGAGGTTTCCGTGCCGATCGAGAAGTACACGCTCTCGAACGGCATGCGGGTCATCCTGTCTCGGGACAAAGCTGTGCCCGTGGTCTCGGTCTACGTGATGTACGACGTGGGCGCGCGCTCCGAAGAGAAGGGGCGGACCGGCTTCGCTCATCTGTTTGAGCACATGATGTTCCAGGGTTCGGCTAACGCCCCGAAGGGCGTTCACTTCAAGACGGTCGAATCGAATGGGGGTAACCTCAACGGATCCACTCATCAGGATTACACCGACTATTTCGAGGTGCTGCCGTCTAACAAGGTCGCCATTGGGCTGTGGCTCGAATCCGACCGCATGCGCTCGCTCGCCATCACCGGGGAGAACCTCACGAACCAGAAGGAAGCCGTCAAGCAGGAGCGACGCCTGTCGTTCGACAATCAGCCCTACGCGACAGCGATCGTCGATCACTGGCCGCTGCTTGCGTTCAAAAACTGGCAGAGTTCTCATTCCCTGATTGGCTCTTATGAGGACCTGAACGCCGCGTCGGTGAAGGACGTTTCCACGTTCTTCAAGACTTACTATGCTCCGAACAACGCGATTCTCGTGCTCTC
>SHUI01000198.1 GCA_009697455.1 Bryobacterales bacterium | reverse complement strand
CTATCAACGCTTCAATGGGTTCCCGCTCGAAGTTCAGCATACCCATCAGGGACCCGAGCGCGGAGTGCGGGTGATACAGGTGAACGGTCACGGGAGTGAACCCGGCCGGAGCGACGGAGGCAATCAACCGGTTGACGCTCCTGATGTGTTCGACGTCCGTGATGATTTTTCCCGAAACCATGATCGTCATCATGCGCTCCACGGTATCGAACGTATTTTCGACGCGGGGGATGCTGCTGTCGGCGGGGTCTGGGGTCAAATAGATCACGTGAACAACGTTGGCCTTCGCGGCGAGGGCTGGGCCGAGCGGCGTGTTCGCGAGAACTCCGCCGTCGGCGTACAGGCTACCATCGATCGGTACCGGCGGGAAAACGCTGGGAATGGCCGCCGACCCCATGACGATGTTCGGACCGCGATCGTCCGTCATGTCGCTGTTGCCGAAGACCCTTACGTCCCCTACGTTCCAGTTGGTTGCGGCGATGCGTAACTCCGTGGCGGAATTCCGAACGGCGGCGAAGTCGATCGTGGTCCGGATGAGGTTTCGGAGCGGCTCGTTATCGAAGAAGGCGCTTACATCGAGCATTCCGAGGGCACGCTGCACGAGCGGTTGCTTCGACGTGGCGAAGGCGGCCGCCAGTTGCATCATGTCCTGCAACAGGTAAACCGTATCGCCCGTAAACTCCGCAAACGTTCCCGGAACGTCTCTCGATGCGAGAGCTGACTCGATGTATTTCGGCACGTCACCTCGGAGCCGGAAAACTCCGTTTTCGAGGGTCTTGGGGTTGACCACAACATTGTTCAGCCACACCTGTTCGAGATGTCTCGCGGCATCGGCGGGGCTGGACGCCGATTGGGACACCATAAGAGCGGCGTTGAATCCGCCTACGGACGCCCCTGTATAGACTGCCGGGTTGACCGACTGGCGGGTGAGAAGGTATTTGACGATCCCGACTTCATACGCGCCATACGCGCCGCCACCCGAGAATACTATCGCCTCCTTCATCTGCGTTTCCTTTTGGTGCGCATGATTTCCTCCCACTTAGTGTACATGGATCTCTTCCCACATCCGCTTTACGGCGACGGCGTGGAAGCCAGCTCCGGCGAGCTTCGCGCCAATGTCCGCGAGGTGGACGGCGTAAGCCGGAAACTCCACGGTCGTGACGGGCCCGTGACAAATCTGCGGATTGATGGGAAAGTTCAGATCCGCGAGGACCTCGAGAACTTCTTCGAGATCGCGCGGATCCACGGAAACGGTTACGGAAACAAGTTCTCCCTCCGCCCCTACAAGGGCGGCAGGTTGCCAGACACTCATCGGTTCCTCCAGTATCCAGCGCAGCCGGCCGCGAAAAAACAAAAACCCTGGCGGCCAAAAGGCTCCAGGGTCGGCGCTACATCGCAATCCGGCTCGCCTTTAGCACTTTTTTTAACGTGGTTGCAATTAGCTACCTAAATCATTCCACGCTGCTCAACAAGATAACACGAGCCGCTTCACAAATCAATAGGCATGTCGGCGAGCCGGCGAGCCCCAATCCAGCCGTATCCCAAAAGAGACATCACGCGGAAATGTTACAATCAATGCACTCGTTTCACGGGGAAAGGTAGCCTTCCATGAAGAAGCATTTACTCGCAGTTCTTGCAACACTGACGTACCTGCCGCTCGCCGCGCAGGAATTTCGCGCGACGCTCAGCGGCCGCATTACCGACCCATCAGGCGCCGCGGTCGGCGGCGCGAAGATCGAAGCGCGCCTGCTGGCAACTGGAGCCGTCACTTCTTCGGCGTCCGCCGGGGATGGATCCTATCAACTCTCATTCCTCACTCCCGGTGCCTACGTGATCACCGTGGAGAAAACCGGTTTCCGCAAGTCCGTGCGAGAAGGCGTAAACCTTCAGGTAGCGGAGCGCGGTGTCGCCGACATCACCCTTGCGATCGGCGAAACGACGCAGAGCATCACCGTGGCCGCCGACACGGCGCTTATTGAAACGGAATCCGCGGATCGCGGCCTCACCATCGAATCGAAGCGCATGCTGAACACGCCGCTCCAGGGCCGGAACATTTTCGCGCAGGCGTGGTCCGCGCCCGGCGTCTCGGTCACCGCGGGCGTGCAGCGCCTGCGTCCGTTCGATATCGCCGGATCGTCGGGCATGGCGATTAGCGGCGGCCGCCCTTCCGGGAATGAGGTACTCATCGACGGCGTCTCGAATCTGACGCGCGCCGGTTCGGTGGCATACGTGCCACCGGCGGAGGGAACGGGTGAATTCAAAGTCCAGACAACCAGCTACGACGCGCAATATGGCTGGACGACGGGCGGCGTCATCAACGTCGTCACCAAGAGCGGTGGAAATCAGTGGCACGGATCGGCCTTCGAGTTTCTTCAGAACACCCGCCTCAACGCCAACACCTTCAATTCGAACCGCAACGGCATCGCGCGCTCCTCGTCCCACATCAACACCTTTGGGGGCGACGTCAGTGGACCCATCCTAAAGAACAAGCTGTTCTTTGCGTTTTCCTATGAGAATATCCGCCAAGTCATTCCCGATCCTTTCGCGACCTCCGTGCCCACGGCACTGCAAAAGGACGGCGATTTTTCGCAGACTTACTTCGCGCGCGACGCAGCGGGGGCGCTTCAGATCCAAACCATCTACGATCCGTTCACCACGCGCGACGGACCCGGCGGGACCCTGCTCCGCGACGTCTTCGCCGGCAACCGGATTCCAGCGAACCGGATAAACCCGATCGCCAAGAGCGTGCTCGGCCTCATTCCGCTCGGCAACGTGCCCGGAAATTCGACCACTCAGCTGAGCAACCTCGTTTCGACCGGCGGCACGCGAAAGTTTACGGACTTTTTCCCGGAGTATTCAAGCCGCGTCGACTACAACTTGAGCGAAAACACCCGCCTGTTCGTCCGCTATTCACGCAACGCGCTGGCCGAGGAGCGCGGCTTCATTTACTCCACAACATCAACCATCAACCCGGCGGAAACCAGTGGAAACACGCCCTTCAAGAGGGAGAATCATAGCGCCACCATTCAACTAACCCGCACGCTCAGCCCGTCGTCGGTTCTCGATTTCCGGCTGGGACTGGCCCGCTTCCTGGGACAGAGCGGGAGCTCCATCGGCAAGGGCGCGAACATCACCGGCATGGGATTTTCGCAGCAGTTTGGAAGCCAGGCCGTCGCGTGGTTTCCGAGGTTTGATTGGGGAGGAAACTACTCCGGCGCGGGATCGAGCCCGACAAATAACGATCCGATCGGACAAACCAATTCATTCCAGGGATCGTTTTCAAAGAACGCCGGACGCCACAGCGTGAAGACCGGCGGAGAATTCAGGCTCCAGCGTGCTTACATACGGAATCCGGGCTTCTGGGCAGGCACCTTCAGTTTCGACCAAACGTTTACCGGGCGCGATCCCCTTCGTTCCGAACCGGGCTCGGGCCACCCCATTGCTTCGTTTTTGCTAGGCACGGCCGGCAGCGGCGGACTTGACGTTAATACTCAGTTGGCAAGGCAGCAGCGTCTCTTCTCGGTATTCGTTCAGGACGATATTCGCGTGACTTCCAAACTGAAACTGAACTTTGGACTCCGCTGGGATTTCCTCGGGCCCTTGACGGATCGCTTCAATTCCCTGACCCGGGGTTTCGACACCGAATCAGTGAGCCCGCTCAGGGCCCCCGGCGTGAATCTGAAAGGCGGATTGAGATTCGCCGGCGCAGGAGGCAACAATCGCGGCATTTTCGATCACGACTGGAACAACTTCGGGCCCCGCTTCGGCGCGGCCTACCAACTGAATAGCAAGACCGTTCTCCGCGGCGGATACGGACTCATCTACGCCCAGACGTTCGACGATCCGGGCGCGGCCCCCGGTTTTTCACAGCGGACGCCCATGGTGACCTCGATCCGCACGGGCGTCCCTCAGAACACGCTCACGAACCCGTTCCCTGATGGCATCTTGCAGCCTGTTGGCAGTTCCCTCGGGCTTGCGACCTTCCTCGGTAACGGCTTCAACGTTTCCGATCCAACACGTGTCGTGCCCTGGACGCATCAGTTTTCCTTTGAAGTGCAGCGGGAACTGCCCGGCCAGTTCCTGGTCTCCGCGGCCTATGTGGGCAGCCGGATTCGAGGCCTCTCGGTCACGAAACCCATCAATGAAATACCCCGCGAAGCCTTCGCGCGCGGCGCCGCCGACCTCACTCGCAACGTGACGAATCCCCTCGCCGGTCTGCTTCCGGGTACCGCGCTGAATGGCGCAACCGTGCAGCAGCAGCAGTTGCTCCGGCCTTTTATCCAGTTCACGGGTATTAACCAGTTGAACCGGGCGGAAGGCACGTCCGCTTACAACAGCTTCCAATTGATGATCTACAAACGCCTCTCGAACGGCCTGAACTTTAGCATGGCGTACACGAATTCGAAAACGCTCGACCGCACAAGCTACGCCAACGCTCAGGACACCCAACTGGAAAAAGTCGTCGCGGTGTGGGACATTCCGCAAAACGTCCAGATTAACGGACTCTACGAATTGCCGTTCGGTAAAGGTAAGAAGTTCGGTTCGTCCCTTCATCCCACAATTGGCAGGATGATTGGCGGTTGGGAAGTAAGCGCGATCGCCAGAATACAAGAAGGGCAGCCGATGAATTTTCCGGCCAATGCGGCGGCGACGGGCGCCGATCCCAGGCTTTCAGATCGCAGTCTGGACCGCTGGTTCAACACCTGCACGCAACTTCCCACAGGTGCGACTCGCGGCTGCGTGGGCAGCGAGCCGCCGGTCTGGACCATCAGGCAGCCGTTCACTTTCCAGAGGTGGTCGTCGCGCATTTCTTCGGTCAGGAAGCCGGCGATCAACAACCTGGACGTATCGGTCATTAAGAACAACAAGATCACGGAGCGGATCAATCTGCTGTTCCGAGTCGATTTTCTGAACGCCACGAACACGCCGCAGTTTTTCAACGGCCCGGTCACAGACGCGAACAGCGGCAATTTCGGGCGTATCGCTGGGGCGATGGATCAGAGTAATTTGCCGAGGTTCATTCAGATTTCTATGAAGCTGAATTTTTAGCTTCCGCGCCGAGCAAGCGCCACGCCTCCATCACGTGTTCGCGCGTTGTTCGCATATTGCCGATAGCGAGGCGGATCACCACTTTGCCATGCAGCACAGTATGCGAAAGAAAGACGCGACCCGTCGCATTCACGCGCTCGATGAGCTTCAGATTTTCCTCATCCGTTCCCTTGAAGCGGAAGCAGACCACGGAGAACGGAACTGGAGCCATGCGTTCGAAGTCCGGATGGGCGTCCACGAGCGCAGCTAGTTCCCGAGCGCAGCCTGTGTGGGCGCGGATGATTTCGGCGATACCCTCCCGTCCATAAGATCGCAACACGAACCAGAGTTTCAGCGCCCGGAAGCGCCGCCCGAGAGGCACGCCGTAATCCATCAGATTCAAGGCGCGCGGGTGTTCAGCCGAGCGAAGGTATTCCGGAACCAGCGAGAAGGTTTGCCGCAGCACTTCCGGCCGTCTGGTGTAAAACGCGCTCAGATCGACCGGCGTGAACATCCACTTGTGCGGATTCATCACCAGTGAATCGGCGAATTCCGCGCCTTCGAGAACCCATCGAAACTCCGGCGCGAGCGTGGCTGCGCCGGCGTAGGCTGCATCCACGTGAAGCCAGAGGCGGTGGCGCGCGGCGATTTCCGCGATGGCGGGTATCGGGTCGACGCTGGTCGTCGAAGTGGTGCCCGCCGTGGCCGTGATGCAGAACGGACGGAGGCCCGCGGCTAGATCGCGGCCGATCACTTCAGCGAGCGCGCCGGGGCGCATGCGAAATTCCTCGTCGACCGGTATCTTCCGCAGGCAATCGCGTCCCAGGCCGAGCGCTAGCCCCGCCTTCTCCACGGACGAATGCGCCTGCTCGGAGGCGTACATGACGAGCCGCTCATCGCCTTCCGGCGCCACGGTACGCGCGGCGGCGATCGCATGCAGGGTGCTTGACGACGCCGTGTCATGGATCATGCCGAAGAACTCCGGCGGAAGGCCCATCCACTCGCGCAGCCAGCCGAGAGTCACCTGTTCAAGTTCGGTGACAGCCGGCGCTGTCTTCCACAGCATCCCGTTCGGATTCACCGCGGCGGCGAGCATCTCGCCCAGGATTCCAGGAGCAGATGCCGAGGTCGCAAAGTAGGCCATAAATCCGGGATGATTCCAGTGAGTGAGCGCGGGCACAATCAGCCGGCGAAAGTCTTCGAGGATCGCGGACATCGGTTCGCCGGTCTCCGGCCCATGCGCTGGAAGGGCGTCGATCAGATCACCGGGCTGGCATTGCGGGAGAACCCGGTGACGCTCGGGGTGGGCGAGAAAGTCCGCGATCCAGTCCACGGCTTCGTAGCCGTACTTGCGAAACTCCTCGGGGCTCATGCCGCGGCCGATTCTCCCAGCACGAGAGGCAGCCACCCCTTGAACCATGACTTGAATTGATCGAGCGCGTCGCGGTCCGCGGGTGACAGCGGCACAGCTAGCGGGCCCACCTTGAGTCCGCGCGCTTCCGTGGCAGCCTTCACGCCGACAGGAGCGGGGAATCGGTTGAGCCACCCGATGAATTCCTGTAACCTTACTTCGAGGCGCACGGTCTTCGCGGCATTGCCGGATGCAATGGATTCGTCGAGCGCGAGCATCAACTCCGGAACGGCGCTGGCAACACCGGATATCACGCCATCCGCGCCTTCGGTGCGGCAAGTGCTGAAGACCACGTCATTGCCGACGAACAGGGTGAAGGGCCGCTCTTTCCTCAGGCCCAGCAGCGAGCGGAAGTTATCCAGGTCACCGCTCGAATCCTTGATGCCCGCGAAATGGCCGGTTCGGAGGAGGTCGCGAGAGGTCTCAAACTCGAGCGGCGTCGTGAAAAAAGGGATGTTGTAGAGCAGCGTGGGCAGCGCTCCCTGCATCTGCTTTGCGTACTCGAGATAGAACTCCTTGACGTCCTGCTGGCGATAGCGGAAGAAGTACGGCGGCATCAACAGCCCTGCTGCCGCCCCCGCCGACGCTGCCGCGCGCGCGAGTTCGACCGCGCCATCGAGCGTCGAATGCGAAACGCCGGCGATGATGGGAACGCGGCTGCGTTTGACAGCCAGATTGAGCAGCCGGATGCGGTCGTCCATCTTGAGATGCAGAAACTCGCCTGTAGATCCGAGTAGCGCGATTCCTTTGGCGCCGGCGGCACAGTAGAAGTCCACGAGGTCGAGTGTGGCCGCGATGTCGGGTTCGTGGCCCTCGCGCTTATGGGGCGTGACCGCGGCGATATTGATTCCGGAGTGAGAGAACGAAGCCATCACCGTTTACGATAGCAGGGTCTTTGGCTGCGGCACGCACTGTCTGATCGCCAGGGCTATCTCCGCGCCCACAACGCCGCGATCCCAGATCGGCGGGCCCGGAAACCTCTACGCTGCGCGGTTTTGCCGGCTCTATTCGTCCTGAAAACTCACTTCAGCCCTCACGTTCCCCATCCCAACCATAAGGCCACGCCTGCTCCGCGCATTCCCGCTCAGGCTCCATTGAGCGGCATCGTGAAGGTCCGTGACGTCCCCAAAATGCGGTGGAGGGACGGTTGGGTGCCGAGGAATCAGGACGGCCATGGTTCCAAACATTCGGACCTCGGCCCAGGGCGTTGGGCGGCTGGTCTACGATAGCAGGCGCGCAGCGGGCTTCGCGAAGTAGGTCACGATGATTCCGGCGCCCGCGCGGTGGATGGAGGTGAGTGTTTCCATCATGGCGCGATCGTGGTCGATCCAGCCGTTGCGGACGGCGGCCATGATCATCGAATACTCGCCGCTTACCTGATAGGCTGCGATGGGTACGTCGAAGCGGCGTCGCGCCTCGGCGATAAGGTCAAGATACGCCAAGGCCGGTTTGACCATGATCATGTCCGCCCCTTCTTCGAGGTCGAGCGCGATCTCGCGCATGGCCTCGCGCCCGTTGGCGGGGTCCATCTGATAGCTGCGGCGGTCGCCGAATTGGGGCGCCGAATCTGCCGCTTCGCGGAACGGGCCGTAGAAGGCGGACGCGAATTTGGCGGCGTAAGAGAGGATAGGCGTTTTCTCGAAACCGTTCTTGTCGAGTGCCGCGCGAATCGCCCCGACACGTCCATCCATCATGTCGGACGGCGCTACTATATCGGCCCCGGCGCGGGCGTGCGAAACGGCGGCGGCAGCCAGCCATTCGAGCGTGGCGTCGTTATCCACGTCGCCATCGACGATCTTGCCGCAGTGTCCGTGGCTGGTGTATTCGCAGTTGCAGACATCGGTGATGGCGAGCAGCTTCGGATGCTCCCGCTTGATCGCGCGGAGCGCCTTCTGGACGATGCCGTCGTCGGCGTATCCTCCCGACGCGATCTCGTCCTTGGTCTCCGGCAGGCCGAAAAGAATGACGCCGCCTATCCCGAGCGACTGGACTTCGCCGCATTCCTGAACGATCTGATCGACGGACATCTGGAAGTTGCCGGGCATGGAGCCGATCTCACGGCGGACGCCGTCGCCGGGACAGACGAATAGCGGAAGGATGAACTGCGCGGGGGAAAGCCGCGTCTCGCGGACCAGATTTCTTAGCGGTTCGGTGGAGCGCAGCCGCCGCATGCGATGGGTTGGGAAAGGCATCTCGAGGAAGTCTAAGCCAGAATCTCCTTCACCACTTTCCCCTCCACATCAGTGAGCCGGAAATCGCGTCCGCTGTAGCGATACGTTAACCGCTCGTGATCAAGTCCCAACAGATGCAGCGCGGTCGCGTGCAGGTCGTGAACATGCACGGGCTTATCCACGGCCTTGAAACCGAAATCGTCCGTCGAGCCGTGGATCGCGCCGGCCTTCACGCCCCCTCCCGCCAGCAGATACGTGAATCCGTGAACATTGTGATCGCGGCCGTTGTGCACCGAGCGGAATCCGCCGGTATTGACCACCGGCGTTCGTCCGAATTCGCTCCCGATCAGGACCAACGTCTCATCCAGCAGCCGCCGCTCTTTCAAGTCCTGAATCAGCGCCGCGATAGCTCCGTCGGATTTCGCCGCGTGTACCTTGTGTCCCATGATATCGGCGTGCTGATCCCAATCGTTCGCGTTGCCGTAGTAGACCTGCACCATGCGCACGCCTCGCTCCACGAGGCGCCGCGCCATCAGGCACCCTCTCGCGAAGTCGCCAGGACCATAAAGTTCACGCGTCGCCGCGCTCTCCTTCCCGATGTCGAAAACATCCGGCGCTTCCGTCTGCATCCGGAACGCGACTTCCATCGACTGCACCGTCGCTTCGAGTTCAGGCGCCGCTCCAAGCTCGCCTACGTAGCCTTGGTTCAGATCCTTCAGCAAATCCAACTGAC
>SHUI01000197.1 GCA_009697455.1 Bryobacterales bacterium | reverse complement strand
TACCGGCAAGGGCAGCGCCGCCGAGCAGGGCCTCATCACCGTCGCGGGGGGAGTCCACAACGGCACAATCGAGATTGATGTGGCCGGCCGCCCGGGTGCCGGAGCGGGTCAAGGGGCCCGCGGTTTCGTCGGCGTCGTGTTCCGCGCGGCGGACGACTTTTCAAAGTTCGAGTGCTTCTACCTCAGGCCCACCAACGGACGCGCCGAGGATCAGGTGCGCCGGAACCACTCGGTGCAATATATTTCTTTCCCCGGATTTCCATGGGAGAAACTGCGGAAGGAGGAACCCGAGAAATACGAGTCCTACGCGGACCTCGTTCCGGGCGAGTGGACCAAAGTGAAGATCACGGTCGAGGGCGTGAAAGCGCGGCTTTATGTGAAGGGCAGCGACCAGCCCGCGTTGGTGGTGAATGACCTGAAGCTGGGCGATTCACGCGGAGTTGTCGGGCTATGGATTAGCCCCGGCACCGAAGCCCACTTTGCGAATCTGAAAATCACCCAGTAGCGAGGAGAATGAATGTTTCAGAAACTTGCCGTAGCCGCCGGCTTGATGGCGGCCTTGATCGCCTGCGCGCCCAAGAAAGAAACAGGCTCCCAAGAGTGGAAGAAGCAGTCGTTCGGAAAAACCGCCTCAGGCGAAGAAGTGGAGCTTTACACGCTCGCGAATTCGCGTGGGATGGAAGCCGGAGTGATCACATACGGCGCTATCGTCACCTCGCTGAAGGTGCCGGATGCGAAGGGCGGGATCGTCGATGTGGCGCTCGGTTTCGACACGCTTGAGGGGTACATCCTCGGCCCGGATCCGTACTTCGGCGCGATCGTCGGCCGGTACGGAAACCGGATCGCGAAAGGGCGATTTTCGCTCGGCGGCGTCGAATACAAACTCGCGGTCAACAATGGCGCGAATGCGCTGCATGGCGGATTGAGGGGTTTCGACAAGCAAGTTTGGAAGGCGAAACCGGCTGGGCAATCGCTCGAGTTGACCTACGTTAGCAAGGACGGCGAGGAAGGCTATCCAGGTACACTCACCGCGACCGTCGCCTATACCGTAACGGAGCAGAACGAGTTGAGGATCGAGTATTCAGCCCTGACCGATAAGGAAACTGTGTTGAATTTGACGAACCATACCTACTTCAACCTGGCAGGACAGGGAGAAGGCGACATTCTGGGCCACATTGTGACGATTAACGCGGATCGCTTTACTCCGGTCGATGCCGGTCTGATTCCGACGGGAGAGTTAAGGAGCGTGGAGCGAACGGCTTTCGATTTCCGTCAGCCAATCGCGATCGGCGAGCGTGTCAATGCGGCTGAGGAACAAATCAAGCTCGGGAAGGGCTACGACCATAACTACGTTCTGAACGGTGCAGGCGGCGGACTAGCCGTTGCAGCGACCGTGACCGAACCAAAGTCCGGGCGCACGCTGCAGGTTTCGACCACGGAACCCGGTGTCCAATTCTACACGGGGAATTTCCTGGACGGAACGTTGAAGGGTAAAGGTGGGAAGGTGTATCAGCAGCGGTACGGATTCTGCCTTGAGACGCAGCACTTTCCGGACTCGCCGAACAGGCCGGAGTTTCCGTCGGCGGCTCTAAAGCCGGGTGCCCGATTCCAATCGACGACGGTGTTCAAGTTCTCAGCGACGCCGGGATCTTAGGCGCCGTCTGGACGAAGGCAGGGTCGAAAAACCCAGGTGGCGTAACCGGCCGCGCTTCGCACGTTTTTCATGAAACTTCGCGGGACGCCGCGGCCCTCTCCAACAGACGACAAAATACGATACATGACGTGATTTTCTTCACGCCTCTTCCGTAACGTTTCCCACCACCATCATTGGACGACAGCAGCCAGCGAAAAATTGCTCCCGCTTTTGGATACGGCGCTCCTCATCCGAGCGCCGGAAGGACTTGAACCCTCCCGATCAACGCCCTGCTCAGCGCACACTGCCGTGCGATCCGACTCCTCAACTGCCGTGCGTACCGGACATCCGGCTTGCGCCTTCTCCGGCCGGACCGCCGCTGCTGCGCTCGGCCGGCAATGAGGTCTCCCGGTTCTCGTGCATGTAATTTCACGCCGTGCATGGGGTCTCAGACTACGTGGGTAAACTAGGTGGGCCCGCCGCACCGGCTCGCGATCTATCACCGGCACAGCTTGTTGCCTTCCCACTCAGACGACAGGCTCGGCGACCCAGTTTGCGGTTTTCGAAGCTCGATTTACCCTGCCCGCCACTGCCCCTGTCTACGCTTCGGACCACACCTTACGATGCGCACCGCAAGACTCCGGTTCACGATGGAGTCGCTCCTCCTTTCCTGCCACACTCTGTCAACCCTTGTTGCATGCCCGTTTATCCCGGCGCTCCGTCCGCCCCGCTGAGAAACGAGAACTGAGTGGCCGCTATCAGCCGGCTTTACCTCATGTAGAAGAGGCTCAACCGCGGCAGGTGCACCGATTCAAGCAGCCTGCGCTCAAGATACTGCGCTTCGAGCATGGCCAATTGGTCCGCCGTCATCTTTCCCCGATACGGCCGCAACTCGACCGCGAGATCCCGGCGAGCCGCAAACAATGCTTCCTCCGGCTGAGCCGTTTTTACCGCGGCGATCAGTTTCTCCTCCAGCGCGGTCAGACGTTGCTCCAGTTCCTCCAGATTCGCCATGTGGGCTTCGGCCCCGGCGGCGAGTACGTCCAGAGAACCGGCGATCTCAACCCAGCCGGCCTCGCGCACCGCAATCGCGTTGGCGGTAAGATAGGCCCTCAGATCCTCCGGTGGAAACGGCGGGGCGTTGGAAGCGCCGGACCCGGCCGTTCGTGGGCTCGCCGCTCCCGCGAGTATCCGTGCCTCTTCGAGGACCGCTTGCGAGCAGAAGGCAAGCGAGTTGATCTGCCGCACCTTCGACTTACGGCTCCTCCATTTCTCAAAAGCCGCGTCGATTCCGCGCAACACCGCCTCCAGCGGCACCTCGGAAGTTTTCCAGATTTCAACCAACGCCCAGTCGAGCGTCGAAAGGAGAAACAGACTCGTGCCCCGGGCGCGCTGGAAGTGCTCTTCAATTTCGGTGTAGTAATTGAAGTAGTTCGTGGGCCAATTGGAGTCGTTCTCGTTCACGCCTTGCGGTTCCGTTCCCATATCAGCCTGAGACCTTCGAGCGTCAGATTCTCGTCGATCTGCTTGATGTATCGGGAGCCACGCGCGATCAAACGCGCCTGGCCGCCCGTCGCGACAATCTTCGTGTCCGTCCCGAGTTCAGCGATGAGCCGCTCGGCAATGCCGTCGATCATCCCCAGCGCTCCATAGTAAAGCCCCGACTGCATGCTCACTACCGTATTCGTGCCTATGAGCCGCTCGGGTTCGGTGAAATCGACGAGAGGCAAGCGGGCGGTCTTCGCGAAAAGCGCTTCGGCCGAGATGCCGATTCCGGCACAGATCACTCCGCCCAAATACTCGGCGTTCGCGGAAACTACGTCAAAGGTAATTGCCGTCCCCAGGTCAACCACAACACAGGGACCGCCGTACTTGTGAAGAGCGGCAACGCCGTTGACAACCCGGTCCGCGCCGACTTCCCGAGGATTGTCGTAGCGGATCTTCAAACCCGTATCCGTGCTAGAGGTGACGAACATCGCCTCCGTGGAGAAATAGCGCATCGCCATGAGGGCAAGGGTCGAGTCGAGCGGTGGTACGACGCTTGCGACGATGATGCCATCCACGCGGGCGATATCGAGCCGTGAAAGAGCGAAGATGTTTCGCAACAGGATGCCCCACTCGTCTGCAGTTTGGTCGTGGACTGTTCGCAGCCGCCAGTCGCCAGTCAGTTCGCCGGCGTCGAACGCCCCGATCGTTACGTTGGTATTTCCCGCATCGAGAGCCAGAAGCATGTCTTGACTAGTTTACTCTGGCTGGAGCGGGCAGGCAGGCGAAAAAGACGAATGTCGCGCTAGGGATGCGAGTTACCTCGCACCCGCCGAGTCGGCCCCGGGGAATTACACCCCGAGCCGCTCAAAGGACCATGCGTGACATGACAGTCTCCCGCATATCATGTGGCGCGGCACATAACATATCCCGGTGCACCGTCCGCCCACCCGGAGGCCATTGAAAACAGTTTTTCATGACGTGCACTTGGCAAGGGCTTTACGGGCGATGGTGCTCACCGGCATTGTGGGAAGTGCTTCCATGGCGATCCATTGAAACCTGGCGGGAGCTTTCGCCAGGCGCCCAGCGATAACCTGAACTCTGTAACGCCGGTTCATGATGGTATGCATAAACGCCCCTGCCGCGCGTAGCCGCTTCAGCGTGGGCAGTAGACCGGCTTCCGGCAACTCCCAAAATCCGGCCATCATCCCGCGCGATTCCCGCTTCCACATGAGAATCCTGCCCGCGTTCTCGACAATTGCAACCGTCATCTCAACTTCGTCCATGGCCGCTCTGCGCAACTTGATGGGGAGTTGGTTTTCCGTGCCCTCTTTGCGGGCCTCGCAGAAGGCACTCACCGGACAAAGCAAGCAGCGCGGCGCGCGCGGAAGGCAAACCGTTGCTCCGAGTTCCATCATGGCCTGGTTGAAGGTCGCGGGATCCTTGCGATCGAGCAATGCATCGGCTTGGGACTGAAATGCGGCCTTCGATGCCTGGGAGCCGATGTCCGACGAATCGTTGCCGATGCGCGAGAGGACGCGGAGGACATTGCCGTCGACCGCCGCGCGAGGTTCGCCAAACGCGATACTGGCAACCGCGGCCGCGGTATAGGCCCCGATGCCGGGCAGCGCAAGAATCGATTCGAAGTCCCGAGGGAAGGATCCCGCCTTGGCGATCTGGCAGGCCGCGCGCTGCAAGTTGCGGGCGCGTGAGTAGTAGCCGAGGCCGCTCCAGGCCGAAAGCACGTCCGCCTCGGAAGCGCGTGCGAGCGCAGCCACGTCCGGGAAGCGCGCGAGAAAGCGCTCGTAGTACGGAATGACGGTTTCCACGCGCGTCTGTTGCAGCATGATCTCCGAGACCCAGATAGCGTAGGGATCGCGCGTGCGTCGCCACGGGAGGTCGCGGAAGTTGTTCGTGTACCAGCGCTTCAGAACGGTGGCGAATCGGAGACCGTTCATCGCCTGCTCAAGTTACTTCTGTTCCAGGAGGGTTCCGCGCCGGATGCGCTCGCCCTTGAATACCACGAGCGAAATGCGCTCCGTAGCGCCGATGTCCTGGAGTGGATTGCCGTCCACAAGTAGCAGGCTCGCGTCGCAACCCTTCGCGATACAACCCAGCCGCCCGTTCACTCCAAGCAGTTTAGCCGCGTTTCCGGTGGCCGCCTGCAGCGCCGCGACCGCGGGTACGCCCGCCTCAACCCACAACTGCATTTCGCGATGCACCGACGGACCATGCAGGAGCAGCATATTGCCCGAATCCGTACCCGTCACGAGCGGGACTCCCGCGCGCCAGGCCCGCGCCAAGTTCGACTGCGCGAGCTTCAAAGAGTCGTCCGTAATCGCAGCTCGTCCCGGCTTCAGAAGCTTCTTCGTCGACGCGATCAGCGCCGCCGGACCCACCTGCTGGGCGAGCGAACGGTTTAGCAGGTCCGTCTTACCTTGGCCTGCATCGCGGTAGCCTTCCCAGACGCTGAGGGTCGAATCGAACATCACTTTGCCCGCCGCCATGCGGGCGAGCAACGCATCCGGTATCGGTTCGCGTGAACTTCCGTGTTCGATGCTCGACGCGCCCAGGTCGAGGGCATCGGCGACGTCCCGCGAATCTCCCGTGTGGATGGCGACAGGCAGTTTGGAGGCGCGCGCTTCTTCCGCCGCCGCGCGCGCGATCGCCATATCCATACGCGGAAACGTCATCGCGCCCCATCCGGCTTCGAGGATGATCTTGATCCCGTCCACTCCCGCCGCTTTCAAGTCGCGAACTTGGGCGCGCGCCTCCTCCGCGCTCTTCGGCGTCCGAACGAGTTGGGCGGTCAGCATGGGTCGAACGAACTCCGGAGCCATCTTGATGAATTCCGTTCCGTGACCTTCGGGCGCGGTGAACATCGGGCCACAAAGAAACAGCTCCGCGCCCACGCGCCTGCCGCTCTCCGTCTCGCGCCGTACTGCGAGAAGGGCTTCGAGTGGATCGCCCACACTGCGGACGGCTGCGACACCGCTGTACAAATACGCGGCCAGCTCACGGGGTACGTTGATCTGCGCATTGTACGCTTCGGCCGATTCGCCGATGCCGCCCGGCGCGCCCAGATGCACGTGCGCGTCGACGAGTCCCGGAAGAAGTGTCTTGCCCGCGCCTTCCACAACTTCGGCTTTGAGCGAGGCGGGTTCGGGCGTTGCCCCGTCGTAAACCGCTTCGATCTTTCCGTTCTTGACGAGCACGCCGCCGGATTCAATCGTCATTCCATCGCCCGTGAAGATACGTACGCCGCGGAACAGAATCGTATCGGAGCGCTGCAAGTCACGGTTCAGCGCGAGCGCGCGGCCCACCTGGTCCTTGCTGTGAATCTGCTATGCCCCCATCGCCAGAAACGGCGCCATTACGGCCAGGAGCCACAGTTTCGCGGACTTCCGGGTCTTCTCGCCCTTCTCCCATCGGAACAGTTGCGTCGAGATGAACGTTCCCGTAGCGATTGTGACCAGCATCGCAAGGGCCGGAGCCCAGTTCTGCGCAAGGGTCTCACTGCGCAGAAAGATACCCTGGAAACCGGTCACCAAATACGACGCCGGGAGGAACTGCGAGAACGTTTGCACCGAGGGAGGAAGCACCGTGATCGGGATGGTCGCGCCGCTCAGGAACATCATCGGCATGTAGATCAACTGCACGGCGATGTTCGTTTCCTGCATCGTGTTGACCACGGAAGCGACAATCAGTCCAATCGCCCGGAAAGCCATGACACCGAGCGAGACCATCGCGAACAACGAGACCGGGTGCGCCAACGGGGCCATCCCATACATCGTGCGAGCCAGCATAAGGACCAGCCCGACAGCGGGCAAATACAACAGCCAGCCGGTAACCATCGAGGCGAGGAGGATCGGCGTAGGAGTGATAGGTGTTACCTTGAAGCGGCGCAGGATGTTGGCCTCGCGTTCCTGCACCGCGCGCATCCCCGCGCCCCAAAGGCCATTCCCAAGGATGCCCATAGTGAGGACCATGCTCACCACATAATTGATCGCGCCGCCCCTGTCGGCATGCAGGAACTCCGCGAAACCGAAAAAGAAAAGCAGGGGAAACATGTAGCCGAAAAAGATAAGCGAGCGCTCCCGTAGCGCGAGCTTCATATCGATTCGGAATAATGCGAAAAAAGCCTTCATTCGCGCAGCCTCTTGCCGGTCAGTTCGATGAACGCGTCTTCAAGCGTCGGCCGCTTCAAATGGACGTCGGCGAGTTCGATGCCGCGCTCGTCGAGCCATTTCACCAATTCGACCAGAGTCTTGCCGGGGTGGCGTGAGGTCACGGAGATCGAGTGCCTGTCCGCGGAGAGCGCGACCCGCTCCGACCCCGTCCAGATGGGAAGCTCGCCCTCCGGCACGGGCTTTTCGCAGAGCACTTCGATCGTCGAATGTCCCATCGTACGCGCCTGAATCTCGCGCGGCGTGCCGATGGCCACGATGCGGCCTTCATCGACGATGGCGACGCGATCGCAGAGCTTCTCCGCTTCTTCGATATAGTGGGTGGTAAGCAGAATAGTGCGGCGCTCCACGCGCAGATCCTGCACGAGGGCATGAATTTCAAGGCGCGCTTGAGGGTCGAGACCGGTCGAAGGCTCGTCCAGAAACAGAACCTGAGGGTCGTTGATAAGGGCGAGCGCTAACGCCAGCCTTTGTTTCTGCCCACCCGAGAGATGCGCGTAGAACACGTCGCGCTTCTCCCAGAGCTGAAGGCGCTTCAGGAGGTTGTCTTCGTCGACACGGCGTTCGTAGAAATCTCCGAAGAGCGTCAAGGCTTCGGCGACTTTGATCTTGTCAGGAAGGTTCGTGTCCTGAAGGCAAACGCCAATGCGGTCTTTGAGCGCCTGCTTCTGGGTTTCAGGATCGAAGCCGAGTACAGATGCGCTACCTCCCGTGCGCGGACGCAGTCCTTCGAGGATCTCGACGGTAGTGGTCTTACCCGCTCCGTTGGGACCGAGCAGAGCAAAAACTTCGCCGGCGTGGACCTCGAAGTCGATGCCCTTCAGTGCCTGGAAGTCGCCATAGCTCTTGGTCAGGCCCTGAACTTGGACGGGAGGGGGCAAGTTTCAATTCTAACTCATCTTCTACACCATGTCGGTGGAAGTTATCCATTTCCAATGAGTTACGACTTTGAAAGCGGCCGAGTGACACGGTCGCTACCGGGCGCGAAGAGGCGATGCAGCGCGGTGAGAAAATACCCCCTCGACGGAAAATTCCAAGCGCCGTTCATGCAGCAAGCCCGAAGGACTTTGTCGATCGAACAAGCGTGCCAGAGCCGTTCAAGATCAGGGCCGGGCCGATCCTGGTACTGCGCGTGGGCTCCGAGAACGGCGAAATTTTCGGAGAACCGTCGTGACGCTGTCACCCCGTCAAGCCACGGCGCGACATCGTAATACACGTCCATCTCCCTGAGATTTCAAGAGCTCAGGCGTGGAAGATCCCCGTGCCAATTTCCCGGGGCGAGCATCCGGACCATGCGGGCCGGACTCCGGATGCCTTGGCTGGCCATCCATGCATCCATCGCCGCCACTTCGGCGGCTCCCTCCTCGCCTCCGCGGATAAGTCCTCGTGCCCGCCGCGCCACCGACGCGTGGAGAAGCATGCCTGTAGCGTCGAAGGCCTGCGCTGCTCCGTCGAGATGCGTCACAGCCTCATCGACATGTCCGCGCGATGCCGCGACGCCGGCACGGAGCAGCCAGGCAAGCCCGTCCGTCCATTGCATTTCTTCGCCCTCGATCCGCTTGGCCGCCCGCGCAGCCTCGCCAAGATCGCCCATCGCGATCGCGCATCTCGCCATGGCATGCGCCCATTCCGCCCGAATCACTTGCACGCGGAGCATCATGGAACGCTCGACGGCAGGCTCTCCCTCGCGCAATAGTTTCCGGGCCGACGCCGGGTCGCCCTGGTACAGAAAGACTTCGCTCTGCGAGAAAAGATTCCAGTAGTGCTGGAAATGGAAACCGCTATGGGACCAGCGCGCGATGGCGAGCTTCAATTCCTCCGACGCGCGGGCAGGGTCGTCGGCCGCCAGCCAGAGCATATGCGAAATGCGATTGAGCAGGCCAGTTTCGGTGTAGAGGTCGCCGCGATCGCGCACGTCTTTCAGAACAACCGGGTAGCGTGCGGCGACTTCCGTCAGATTGCCCTGAAAACACCAGGTGATCAGCGATAACAAACGCGCCGTCGTGGATTCCCAGGTTGTGGGAACGTCCTGGCCCGCTCGTAACGCCTCCGAGCTA
>SHUI01000196.1 GCA_009697455.1 Bryobacterales bacterium | reverse complement strand
GGGAATCCGGGATACTCCTCGGTCGTCATATCCACGGACCGTAGCGCGCGCGTCCCTCTTACCCGCAACTCGCCCGTGCCCGTCTGCTCGATCGCGATGCCCGCCTGGCGCATCTTCCCAATGAGTGCTCCAAGGTGTTCGGGAACGCAGTTGGTGACTGTCAGATCGCCGCCCGTCATCGCGCCGGCCACAAGAAACGTCCCCGCTTCAATCCGGTCGCTGATGATCGTGTGTTCGGCCGCGCCAAGTCTCGCGACGCCCTGAATACGAATCGTCGAACTCCCCGCGCCTTCGATCTTCGCGCCCATCTGGATGAGCAGTTCGGCGAGATCCAGAACTTCAGGCTCCCGCGCCGCGTTTTCGAGAACGGTCTCGCCTCGCGCGAGCACGGCGGCCATCATCAGGTCTTCGGTGCCGGTCACGGTGATACGGTCGAACTGGATGGGAGCGCCCCGCAGTCCTCCCGGCGCCTCCGCCTCGATATATCCATGAACCTGATGAATGCGCGCCCCTAACTGTTCGAGACCCGAGAGGTGCAGATTTACCGGGCGAGCTCCGATCGCGCAACCGCCGGGCAGGGAGACCCTCGCGCGGCCAGCCCGCGCCACCAGTGGACCCAGGACGAGGCTCGACGCTCGCATCGTCTTTACCAACTCGTAGGGCGCTTCCGGCGACACAATCTCGCCCGCCTCGATTCGCACCGTGTCGCCGGAAATCTCCACGCGCGCGCCGATGTTCTCGATCAGCTTCAGCATCGTGCGGATGTCGCGCACCTGCGGAATTCGCCGCAGCGTTACCGGTTCGGACGTCAGCAGCGTTGCCGCCAGTACCGGGAGCGCCGAGTTCTTCGCTCCGCTGGTTGCGATTTTCCCGTGGAGCGCAACCCCTCCCTTGATAATGAATTTATCCATCTGTCTTGGTTGCCCTCGAAACGATCGCCTCGGAAATCCGCCCGCCGCATGCCGCGAGGCGCTGCTCCGCTTCCGCGCGCCCGGTGCCCGCGCGGGCCATCACAATCGCCGTGCGCACCTGATTGCCCGAGGCTTCGAGCAGCGCCCCCGCTCGCTCGTAGTCCACGCACGCAGCCTGCGCGATGATGCGCCGCGCCCGGTCCACGAGCTTCGCATTCTTCGGCTGCACGTTCACCATCAGGTTGCCGTATACGTAACCTAGACGAATGAATGTGGCGGTGGTCAGCATGTTCAATACGAGTTTCGTCGCGGTGCCGGCCTTCATGCGAGTGCTCCCGGCGAGTATTTCCGGACCCGCAAGCGGCGCAATCGGAATTGCGACCGCGGCGGACAATTCGGAATCCGGTGTGCAACTGATCCCTACCGTCACTGCTCCGCAGCGGTTCGCTTCTTCCACCGCGCCGAGCACGTAGGGCGTACGCCCGC
The DNA here is from genome assembly GCA_009697455.1 of Bryobacterales bacterium. GTDB lineage: Bacteria > Acidobacteriota > Terriglobia > Bryobacterales > Bryobacteraceae > SYKU01. The sequence continues at coordinate 7,975 of SHUI01000196.1, read as the reverse complement.
TCGCGGCGATGCCCACCAGCACGTCTCGCTTCGTGAAGCCGCGGGCCTGCAAATCGCGTGCTCCGATCGCCGGATCGTCCTCCGTGGTTTCGGTTGCCCGCGCAAGCGCGCCTTCTCCGCCCGCGATAATTCCCTGCACCAGGTCCGGAGCGGCGTTGAAGGTCGGCGGACACTCGGCGGCGTCCAAGACTCCCAGCCTGCCGCTCGTCCCCGCACCGATGTAGAACAATCGCCCGCTGTTCCGCATTGCATCGACGATCGCGTCCACGGCTTTCGCGATCGACGGAATCTCAAGCTTCACGGCATCCGCGATCCTCTGGTCTTCGGCGTTGATCACTTCGAGAACGCGTTCGGTGGGCAGCGCGTCGATGCCTTCCGAAGCCGCGTTCACCTGCTCGGTAAGCAGAGAAGCCAGATTCAAGCGACTCCCGCCTTCTTCATCGCGGCAAAGGTCGTATCGTATCCGAGTTGCGCGCCGGCCTCCGGCGTCATGTCTTTCAACCCGCGTCCGAAAACTTCGGGACTGATCCCATGCTCGTATCCGATCTTCTTCAGCGCACCGAAAAAGCCGTTCCAATCGAGCACGCCCTCTCCGGGCATCAATCTTTCGCTATCGACGATCTTCTCCGGAGCGAGTGGCGGCGAATCGGCCACCTGAACGTTGATAATGTTGTCCCGTCCCGCCGCCACAATGTCGGCCGTGGTTGCGCCAGCGTGATGCCAGTGCCAAGCGTCGAGCAGCAGACCTACGTTCGGACCGCACTCTTTGGCGAACTCCAGCATCTCGTTCATGCGCCAGATGAACTCGTACGGGAATCGCTTCCGGATGTGCAGAGGTCCGAGGAATTCGAGTCCCAGGCGAACGCCGGAAGCCGCGAGCACCGTGGCCATCGCTCGAAACCGCCTTTTCCAGATCCCCCGCTGTTCCGCTTTCGGCAGTTCGCTCGAGGACATCACCCATGTCACCATGCGCGGACATCCGATATCGGCCGCGAATCTCGCCGCTGGTTCCAGTTGCGCAAGCTCGCGCTGAAACGTCTCTTCGTCTTTCCGCCACTCGACCGGCAGGCTGCAAACGGCAGGCTTCAAATTAAGTTTCGACAGCAGAGCCTTCGACTTCTCAAGCCCGTGCTCCATCGCCTGAGCGGTCGAGACATCCGTCCCCGGAAAACCCACGTGGTGCGCGAGTTGTGCGAATTCAGCCCACTTCAGCCGGCCCGCCACCAGCGTGCTTTGGAGAGAGAGGTACATGATTTATCATAATTCACTCTCTCGCGCCGGCGGCGCTAGAATCGCACCCGGAGTCCTATCTGAATGAACCTCGGGAACGTGGCGGACTTGACCCTCCCGAAGCTCGCGTTACGGAAATTGCTGTCCACCTCGCCGAAGCGATGGCGGTTGAATGCGTTTATGAACTGGGCGTTGAGCTCGGTCTGCACTCTTTCCGTGATGCGGGTGGACTTAACAACCGAGAAATCCTCGGCCAGCACGGTGAAGTTTCGCAGGTTTTGATAATAGGGAGCGGCATTGCCGAAGGCGTAGGGGCCCGGGTCGGAAAAGCCCGACGGATTGATCACGCGATCCACACTCGGGTTCAGCGTCCCGTTGCTGGCTCCAGTGACCAGATTCTGCCCGCTCACAACATTTGGCCGCTGCACGCGGTTGAAGATGGGCATGGAATTCGTCATGAAGAGGGGAATGGGATTCCCGCTCTGGTAGCGCTGAACGCCGGAGATGCTCCAGCCGCCAATGCGCCGGTTTTTGAAGAACGGCAGATCATAGGCATAATGCAGCAGGAAGGCATGCGGTATGTCGTACGGAAGAATCGCGTGTTCGAGTCGCGGGTTGTAGTGATCCTGCAACAGAACGTCGGTTGTCGTCGCCCTTCCGATAAAGGACGGACTGTTGTAGCCGGTGTTCTTCGAGAACGTGTAGGAGGCGTCCATGGACAGTCCGCGCGAGAGCCGTTTCTTCGCTCGTAGCTCGAACGCGTGATAGTCGGTGCTTCCGGCCTTTGTGGCGGCGGCTGTAAGAGTCCGGTATTGGGGAAACTGGCGGAGCGCTTGCGCCACCGACCCCGAGAAACTCGCGTAGGGAACTTTGAATCCGGCAGCGGCGGCGCCCGCCGAGGTAATACTCTGGGTCAGCAGCGCGCCCAGGGACAGATACGTCGGATCCACCTGGTTGATGTTCACGAACTGCGGGTCGGATTGGCGCGTGTTGTGGTTGCCCACGTAGTTGGCTTCCACAACGAAGTTCTGCGATATCTCGCGCTGCACGCCGAAGCTGAAGTTATGAGTTCTCGGCATGGCCCCCGAGGTTGGTTCAAGGTAGGTTCCATTCTGGTTGTTGAGGATTGCCGGATCGGTCTTGGGCTCTTTGGCAAAATCCTGCAGGAAGCCGTCCTTGAGCAAGAACGCCGGTGTAACTCCGTTGTTCGTGGAGGCAAAACTGGCGGAGACGTTGAATCCGATGGTCGAGGCCAAGCCAAGCTGGCTGTTGGCGTAGTAGACGCCGTAGCCGCCCCGGACCACCGTCTTTTTCAGTCCGCTCCACGCGAAGCCGACGCGCGGTCCCCAAGCGGTGTAATCGTTCTTCGACAAGGTGCGCGCGCCGGTGCGGCCAGGTCCATTGCCCGCGAACAGTACCGCACCCGGAACATTGCCAGCGCCAGGATTGGGCGTGGTGCGGTCGACCACACTGTAGCGGTTGGCCGCTTCATACGGCGCCCGCTCGTACTCGAAACGAAGTCCGAGGTTCAGCGTGAATGTTGGCGTGAGCTTGAAATCGTCCTGGATGAAGAAGCCCCTGTAGGACCGCCGCGTGCCGGACGACGAAGGATAACTCAGGCTGGCCGATTGCACTTGCCCCAGCATGAAGCTTGCGAATCCGTCCCCGGTCGCCGCATTACCGGGCAATCCGGTCCCAAGCGCGTTAAAGGCATAGCTTCCCGATGTGTTACTGAGCGACTTGTCGTTCGATTGATCCCAGCGGATCTCAAATCCAAACTTGAGTAAGTGGCTGCCTCGGGACCAGCTTGCCGCGTCACGCACGAAGTACGTCTGGCCGATCCCGTCTCCATACGCGGAACTGCCCGCGGTGGCATAACCGTTGGTGAAGGAGAATACCGGAAACATGCTCCCGGGGACGCCGGTCAGCCCAAGCTTCTGGGGCCAGCCGCCATCCTGCGAGCGCGTACCGTTTGGGTTGCGGAAGCGATTGTAGCCCAGCGCAAGATTGTTGAACAGGGTCGGCTTGAATAGAAAATCGTGATTCAGACGGAGAATCCGGCTCTTGATCTCCTGGATAAATCCGTCGTTCACCGGATCCGGCAGCGGGACTCGGTTGCGGAGCCTGGGGATAACGTTCCAGTTGAAGGTGCCGAAGATCTTTTGGCGGTTGGAAAACGAATGGTCGATCTTCGTGGTCACGACGTCGGGGTCGAGTTTCGATTCTCCGATCCAGTCCTGATAGTTCAACGCCCCGGCCCCGCTCAAGTTGGGCTGCGGATACAAGGGGCCCGTCTTCACCGCAACCGGATCCAGCCGGTTTGACGGAATAACATTGCCCGCGAAAGGATCGCGCACAAAGCTGTTGCCGGCGGCCCGAGTGGTTTGCGGATCGTAAATCGGGACGACCGCGTTCCGGGCGTCGAGCAGTCCGCTGAAGTTCCCTCTGTAAAAATCGGGCGTGGGAATGCGAACTCGCTCGATGTTGTCGAGCCCTCGTTTTCGCGAGCCGGAGTAGGAGAAGAAGAAGAACGTGCGGTCCTTGCCGTTGTAAATCTTTGGCAGGTAAATGGGACCGCCCGCGGAAGCGCCAAACTCGTTCTGCCGCGTGAGGGCGCGCGAGGATGCCAGCCAGTTCCGCGCGTCCAGCTTGTCGTTACGAATGTACTCGAAGACCGATCCGTGAACCTGGTTCGTGCCCGATTTGATGGTGAAGTTCACCATCGACGCGCCGCTGCGGCCATACTCGGCCGACATCTGGCTGCCCTGCACTTTGAATTCGAGGACCGCATCCACCGGCGGCGACATCTCATTGAAACTCCCGGTCGCGGCCGCCAGCCCGTCCACCATCACCTCCGTGTTTTGTTTCAACCCGCCGTTGACCTGAATCTGGTTCGTGGCTGAGATGTTCTCAATTCCGTCCAGGCTCAGGTTGCCGTGGACGCCGGGAATCAGGAACACGAAATTCGCAGGGCTCCGCATGCGGCCCACTTGAATCAGCGGGAGCCGGTTGTACTCGCGGCCGCTGATCGATGTAGCCATCTCCGCCGTATCCGCGCGGAGCAACGTCAGGTCGCCTTCCACCGTGACCGTTTCCGAAACCGCGCCGATCTGGAGCGAAAAATCGATACGGTCCTTGTCGTCGGCCTTCAAGAGAATACCGCTGCGCGTCACCGGCCTGAAGCCGTCCTTCCGCGCCTGCATGCGGTAATTGCCCGGGCGCAGAGAGGGAATCACGTAGTAACCCTGTTCGTTCGTGACGGTTTCGGCGCGCACGCCAGTGTCAACGTTTTCGGCCGTCACGTGAGCTTGCGGCACAACACCGCCGCTGGGGTCCGTGACACGACCGGTCGTTTGGGCTGTTTGGGCCGACGCCGACACAACAGCCGCCAACATCATGAGAGCAAGTCTTGACTTCATGGGCATGGCTCCTTCTGGCGAAACTTCTACCAATACAATTTCAGCGCTAATTGCGCTTCCCTCGGCTGGAACGTCGACCGAATCGTCCCGAAGGCCGAACTGGACCGGTCGCGCTCGCGGGGAAAAAGTTCGTCTTGTTGAGCAAGTTGAAGAACTCACCCCGGAACTGGACCTTCATTGTTTCCCGCGGAAGGCGAAAATCCTTGTGAACGCCCAAATCAAGCTGGTACAGGGGGTGACTGCGCTCTGAATTCCGCCCCGCGTTGCCGAACGGTTGGCTCCGGTCGGTGGGGATGACGACGTTATCCTTGTTGAAGTAGTTGTCGATGCTGCGGCTCGCAGCTGACGCCAGGGCGGGGCCAAGCAGGTTCGGGCGCAAGCTTACGCCGCCGACGTTGAACTGCGAGGACGCCGAATAACGCAGCGTAATCGGCTGCCCACTCCACATATTGTTGATCGCACTGATCTCCCATCCGCCGGCGATCGCGTCTCCTAATGCCGGCATCGAAGATCCAAATCTTCGACCCCTGCCCAACGGAATCTGCCAAACCGCGCTCGTTACGCTGGTCAAGGTCTGATCGTATGCGGAGAGCGCTTTCTCCGGCCGGAGATCGCGGATGTTCTGTGGATTTGAGGAACTTCCATTGGGCGTCTCGAGGGCCTGTCCTACGTTGTCCATCGCCTTGGAATAGGTAAACGACTGAAGCAGAAACAGGCCGGACGCCGCGCGGCGCTCCAACCGCGCTTGCAAGCCGTGGTAGTTTGACCAACCGCCCTGGAAGCCGACGCCGATGTTGGCAAATCCAGGGATGGGCCGCCGCTGCTGTAGCGGCGCGTCTTCCGTGGGGCGGTTCGGGCGCGCCTGATTGTAATCGCCGAACATCGCGAGCTTCACGCCGCGATTGCCCACGTAAGCGACATCGAGCAACGTGGACCGCGCGATCTCGCGCTGCACCGAGAGGAACCAGCTCTGCACATAACCGGCAGGTTGCTCGCGTGTCATATATTTCACGGAGGCCAGGAGCGGATCGAACTTCTCGGGCGAAGTGAAATTAGCCGGATAGCCCTGCTGTGTCGTCCGGAATGTGGCTTCGGTGGTGATTTGCGAGACGCTGCCGTTTACGACTTGCGGTCCGTTCAAGGCGAGCAGATTGCCGCCGCCGGCGCGGTTGAAATGGGTGTGCGCAATACCGTAGCCTCCGCGCATGACGACCCCACGCGGTCCTGTATACGCAAAGCCCACTCGCGGGGCGAAGTTGTTGCGGTCGGAATTAACTAGCGCGCGGTCGTAGAGGGAACCGGCCTTGGCGAGAATCATCTTGTTCGCGCCGGGATCGTAGTTGCTGAGCTTATTCGCATCCTCCCATTGAGGAGTCGCGTACTCGTATCTCACGCCGAGGTTGAGTGTGAGGCGCGAGTTTACTTTGAAGTCGTCCTGCAGATATCCGAACTGCATCCGTTGCGCGTATTGGGCTATGAAGAAGGTCACAAGCGAATACCCGCTGCGATTGCCGAACAGGAAGTCCGCCAGATTGTAGGTGGCGCTGTCGGCGGGACCTCCCGTGGGGCGGCTGAAATTACCAGAGTACGTGTCCTGCCCGTACAGCGGATTTACGTCCTGGACCTCGGTGTGGATCCGCTGAAATTCATAGCCGGCCTTCAGGGAATGCCGTCCCACGATCCAGGAGTAGTTGATGCGCGGGTTAATCACGAACGGATGCTGCCATTGCGGGTTGGTGGAGCGCCGGCCCAGGCTGGCGAAGCCGCTGATGTTTTGTGTCGTCAGAGGTCCGGTGATGGATTTGTCCTCAGGTAGTCCGGTAATCCCGTACAACTCGCGCATGCTCGGTCCGCCGGTGCCAACCGGCTCTTTTCCGGCGCGCGTTTTCGACAGCCCCAAGCGGAATTCGAGCAGTGAACTTGGCGTTACGGTATAGGTATAGGACGCGGCCAGTTGCTGATTGACCACGCGAGTGAAGCCATTGCCAGCCCCGCCCGAAGGGCCCGGAATCGGCGGCTCATTGTAGAAGTTATTCTTGCGGTGGCTCAGCCGGACGAACGCCGTCATCCGGCCGTTGATTCTCCGGTCGATCTTCGCGTCCATCTTGTCCGAAAAATCTCGGTCCTGCGGCAGGCTCTGGTAGTTGTTCGATCGCCCCGGCCCGTTGGGAGCCGGCAGATTCCCCATCACGCTGCGGGCGAAGGAACTGACTGCCGCGGAAGGAATCGCTGTGTTGGCCGGAAAGAGCTCATTGGTCAGGGGGTTTCGCACCGGCTTGTCGAAGATCCCCAGCCTGTCGTTCAACGTCGGAATCGAGTTGAACTGGGGCGACCGCTGGATCTCGCGCGAGCCTTCATAATCAACGAAGAAGAACGTGCTGTTTTTGACGATAGGGCCGCCCGCGGTAAACCCATACTGGTTACGTTGGAGAACGCGTTTGCCCGTGGCCGGCCGGAAGAACCCCGTTGAATTCAGCTTGGTATTCCGCAGAAACTCGTACGCGCTGCCGTGAAATCCGTTGCTCCCGCTCTTCATCACTGCGTTGATCGCGGCCCCTCCGCTGCGGCCGTACTCCGCGCTCACGTTATTCGTGACTACTTTGAATTCCGCGACCGCGTCCGGCGACATCTGGATAACCTGATTCGAAAAACCCTGGTTGGAAGTGCCATAGGCGTTGTTGTCCACGCCGTCCATCAGAAAGTTGTTGAACGTGCTTCGCAGGCCGTTTACGTTGAACGATCCCTCGCGCGAATTACCACCCTGACTGTCGACGGCCGCGGATAATGTCGAACGCCGCACGCCTGTCGATAGCAGAGCGAGATCCGAATACGCGCGGCCATTCAAGGGCAACTCGACAATCTGTTGCCGGTTGATGATCTGCCCCCGGTCGCTCGAATCGGCTTCCACCAGCCGCGCGGCCCCGGTCACTTCCACAGTTTCCGAAACGGTGCCCACGGCCAGCGCGAGGTCGACGCGTTGCCGCGCGCCCACTCGAACCTCCACGCCTTCGGCCACGGCCGTGGAAAACCCGGCCGCTTCCGCTGCAACCCGGTATGCCCCGATCCGTACATTCAGGAAGACGTAGTTTCCGCCTTCATCCGTAACCGCCGTGGAAACTATCGCCGTCGCAGCGCTGGTTAGCGTAACCCTCGCGCCCGCAATGCGACCGCCGCTTGAATCCCGTATCTCACCGAGCACCGTCGCCGTATCAAATTGTCCAGAAACCGGAATTGTGAGTACCAGGCACGCCGTGAGGAAAAGCTTCCATATCTTGTTCACGAGTAAGACCCTCCACCAGTGACAACGGTCAGCGGCCCGCAAGTGA
>SHUI01000195.1 GCA_009697455.1 Bryobacterales bacterium | reverse complement strand
GGGTGATCTGCACGCCGAGCTCAATCTCCGCGCCCGAGTAATAGAAGAGCTTTCTGAAGCGGTGCGCGCGTTAGAAGGGGTCGCCGCTGAACGTCTGGATCTGATCGAAGAGATGGACGCGCACTACAAGGGGGCGGATGCCGCGATCGCGGGACTCGAAGAGAGATGCGCATACCTGGCTCCATTTGAAATTGCCGCTCAGGAGCGGCTCGCCCTCGTAGACGAAATGCAGGCCGCCGTTTCCGCTTCCCGCCAGCAGATTTGCGAGCTTGCGGAGTCCGTGGCGGCGCTTGAAGAGACGGCTGCGGAACGTTTGTCGCTGCTCGAAGAATTGACTAACCAGATCGCTCTGCGCGACGCCGCCGCGATAACGGATCTGCGGCTCTCCGCCGAGGCACTTGACGGCGCGGAACAGGCCGCCAGGGAAAGGCTCGATCTTATTGAACACCTTACCGCCGAAGTCGCGACGCGCGACGCTGTGATCGCGGAATTGCAACTCGCCGCTCGAGCACGGGACGCCGCGGAACAGGCCGCCCGGCAAAGGCTTGATCTGATCGAACACCTGACCGCGGAAGTTGTGATCCGCGATTCCGCGATCGCGGATCTGCGCCTCGCCTCCGGTGCGCGGGATGCTGCCGAACAGGCCGCCCGGCAAAGACTTGATCTCATTGAACGGCTTACCGCCGAAGTAACCATGAGAGACGATGCGATCGCCGCATTGACACAAGCGGCGGAGGCAAAGGCCGAGTCTGATCGCGTTGCAGCCGATCGCCTCGAAGCGATCTGCCAGCTCATTGACACCAATCAACGCCGTCTCGAATTGATCAGGCAACAGCAGTCAGCTATCGCCTGCTTCCAGGAAGTAGTAGTGGCCAAGGCCGCATCCGACGCGACATCCGAAGAGCGGCTGCAGGCGATGCTATCGCTGAAGAGTACGGCCGACGAACGGCAGGAGTTGATCGGCCGTCTCGTCAACGACCTGCGCCGAAGCAATCGCTTCATGCTCCGCCTCTGGAAGCTGCTCGGTCGCAATCAGGAGCCGTGGGCCGGCTAGGCCGGCTTAAAGTACAGCACGACTCCACCGCCCAAAGCGGCCATCAAGTAGCCTGCGTAAAGCAACGGGTTCGGCGGAGTCTTTGGTGGATGCATCCACATCGAGACCAGTACGTTGATCAGCGGCGCACCGCCGAAAACCAGCGGCATCACATAATTTGGCAGCCCGCCGCTTCGAAAGGCGAAGATAATGCATACCGCGCCTAAAGCCCCGAGCGCACCGCCGATCAGCGCGTTCATTGTGCCGCCCGAGTTGAAGCCGCTTAGCTGGCCCTGAGGTACCAGCATTGCAAGCGGTACCAGAACACCCACCAGAAAATAGGCCAGACCCACACAGAGCAGCGATTTCATGGGGCTGCCCAACTGCGTTTGGCCCTTGTGCAAGATCGGCCCGTATGTGCCCCAACAGAGGACGGCGCCGAGGGCGAAGATGATCCACATCATAGAGCGTTGCTTCTCCGTTTTCATTGGAAGATTCGGTGAACGAACTGAAAGTTTACCATCTAAGCGGCGGATGTTTGGTGGGCCCTGTAGGATTTGAACCTACGACCAACGGATTATGAGTCCGCGGCTCTAACCGCTGAGCTAAGGGCCCCTAGCCAGAAACGACGCAACGGCACTCTTCTCATCTTAGCGAATCGGAGGTCCGCGCGAACTGCTAAATAGGTCGGAGAACCGGTCGAGCGAGTCTCGCGGAGAGACCTTTCATTTTTCAAAAATCCATTCATGTCCCATAAGTGCGATGGAGGCGGGCAGGTGAACCTCCGTCCCCGCAGCGTTTTTCCGGAGCCAATGCTTTCAGTTCAAGCCATCCCGATCCAGACAGCGAGCGACCGACTGAGAACAGACAGAGCGCCGGTGCCGGTCACATGAGCGTGGCGGGGTCGCCCCTGGAGGAACGGCGATGATGTTCTGCATTCCGTCACCTCAAAGCAGGACGTGCCCAAAAAGGCGCGTCCCGCACTTCCACCGCCAAGTTGCCATCAGCAGCCGATGGCCTTCGTCCGGCGCCGGGCGGCGACGAAAAACAACGCCGCGTCTGATTCAGTGGCGAGATAATCGTGGTAATCTGCGGGCAGCGGACGAGTCAAGATTTCGTCGATGACAGGCCGGAAGTAGACGGCAGGGGCGGAATGTGGTGGAATGCGGCTCAAGAGAAAAGCCGGCTGTGGTCTCCCTGAACTAGCGTATTTCAGAAGAGCCGTGCCGTCGTACTCGACCCATCGGCGATAGCGCGCCAGGCCGACATAGGAAAACCAGCAGGCAAGTGTCACGTGCCTGCATCTCCGCAGCTCCGTCAGGACGTGGATTTCTTGCGGGTGCTTGCGGTCTCCGGTGCCGAGCCGAATCCCATCGAGCGCCTTGGAGGCCGCTCGATGGGCTGGTCAGGGCTAAACGCTGAACGAACTGCCGCACCCGCAGGTGGACTTTACCTGCGGATTGCTGAACTTGAAACCGGCAGCCTCCAGCGTTTCCACGTAGTCAACCTCGGCTCCATCCAGATAGAGCAGGCTCGCCTGATCGACGAAAACCTTCAAATCGCTGAAACTGTAGGTCTTATCCAGCATGTTCGGCTGGTTCTCGAAGGCCATCGAATAACTGAAGCCTGAACAGCCTCCGCCAACAACCGAGATGCGCAGTCCCGCGGGGCGAGGCTCCTGGGCCGACAGAATCTCCTTCACCTTGTCAATCGCTTTTTCCGTAAGTTGAACCATTAGTTTCGTCTCCGTGCCTTCCAGACTAGCTTAGCAAATCCCAGGGACGCCAAGCGGTCCCTGAGTATCGGATGCGTGTGCCGCGCCGAGGTTGCAAAACTTTACGATTACGCCTTCGCTAACGCTCCCGGATCTGCTATCGTTCTAGACAAGCGGACGCGAATGAAACGCGCGTCCTGCCGGGTGCGTCCTACACACCGTATGGGCACCTTGGCAGGCGTACTTCAGTTGCCGCGAACGAACCGGTTGGCGGCGAGAACCAGAGTGGACTACGAAAACACGCAGGATGGCGCGCTAGTCCGCCGGGTCCAGGCCGGCGATCAAGCCGCGTTCCGCGACTTGGTGGAGCGGTACCAGTCGAAGGTATTTTCCATCATCCATGGCATCGTACGCCAGCGGAATGATGTGGAGGATATCGCCCAGCAAGTCTTCGCCAAGGTCTACTTTTCTCTTGCGAAATTCGATTTTCGAAGTTCTCTGATCACCTGGATCTACAAGATCACCGTAAACGAATGCTACGACTACCTGCGGAAGCGGAAAGTCCGGAAACTCGTATACGAAAGCGATTTGAGCGAGGACGAAGTGCGGCGGGTCGAAAACACGGAACCGTCGCCCGGGAGAAACCCGCTGATTGATGCCGTGCTCGCCAAGCGCGACTACATTGTGAAACTACTGAGCCGCGTCTCCGAAGAAGAGCGCATGTTGCTCATGATGAAAGAAGTAGAAGGCCATTCCGTGGAGGAACTGGCGGAAATGACCGGAATGAACGAGAACACGATCAAAGTGAAGTTGTTCCGGGCCCGCCAGAAATTAGTTAAGGCTTCACAACGGCTTGACCGGCTCCCCAGCGTGGCGGCCAACTGAGCCGGATGCCCGGAATGTTACAATTCGTCATTGGTTCCCCGAAAGGCGGGCGGCTTCAAATGACCTGCCAATGGGGTGGTCTCAACATAAGGGAAGGTTAAGATGCACGCGGTCATCGAAGAGAACCTGGAAGAACTGCTCGCTAGTCCGAGCGCGTGTGGCCGGGCGGCCCTCGACCATCTTGTCTCCTGCAAGGCTTGTGCGATGGAACTTGAGCGGATGAGACAAATTGCTCTCCTGTTTCCTGCCCTCCGGAATGAATCCCCCATCGACCCCGCCCCCTACTTTGCGGCTCGGGTCATGATGTCCATCGAGCGACGCCCGTCGTCCTTCTGGGCATCGCTTCTCGAATCCGCTCTTGGAACTACGATGGGAACAGTGTTTTTCCGGCGGGTCGCATTCGCCTCGCTGCTTGTCCTTGCGAGTCTCGGCGGCTACCTGGCGTCAACGGATTCCGAATTTCGCGCCGGCGTAACGCCCGAACTCATCATGGCGGCTGAGCGCGACGCCCCCGCTTCCGAGTATGGGCGCAATCAGGATCGTGAACTGCTCATGGTCACGATCGCGACCTTCAACCCGGACGAGACGGAATGAACCCCAAGGCCGCCTGCGCGCTCTCCCTGACTCTGGTCTTTCTCTGTGGGACCGCTGTCGGCGCGTTTGGCGCGCACAAATGGATCCACACGTCGCCGCCGTTCTGGACCGCCGCCGGTAAAGAGATCTCTGTCCGCAAGTGGACCAGGGAACTCAATCTCAATCAGGCGCAGAGTCACCAGATCGCGACCATCCTGGACGATTTTGCCACGTACTATCGCACCGTGATCGGTGGCGCGTATACCAGAATTACGCAAATCCTCGACGAAGGTCAAAAGCGGAAGTTCGACCAAATGCTCAATGGGGCCGGCGACAAGAAGCGATAGGCCCCGCCCGGCGCGGACGGGCGGTCCGCCGTGCGAGAATGAACTTCTTGATGGACTCCCTGGTTCATATCGGTGAACCCGCTCGCCCCGAGCCTGTTCAAATCCGCGTTCCCGCGCCCCGCCTACCTGAGTGGGCGCGCAAGAGCGCAACGCATTTCGAATCGCTCAACACGTTGAAGCGTGGCCTGCGCGCCTTGAATCTGCACACGGTGTGCGAGTCGGCTCGGTGTCCGAATATTCATGAGTGCTTTCATCGGGGCGCGGCTACCTTCATGATTCTTGGCAACCTCTGCACCCGCGGCTGCGGCTTCTGCTCCGTGCCCAAGGGTTCGCCATCGAAGCAGGACATGAGCCTCGATCCGGATGAACCGCGCCACGTCGCCGAAATGGCGGCCCGCATGAACCTGCGATATGTCGTGATCACAAGCGTCAACCGGGACGATCTGGAGGACGGGGGGGCGCGCCACTTCGCCGAAACCGTCCGAGAGGTGCGCCGCGCACTGCCAGATGCCCGCATTGAAGTATTGACGCCCGATTTTTGTGGAGACTTGAGCGCCGTTGCGCGGGTGCTGGACGCCGCTCCGGACGTTTTCAACCACAACATGGAAACCGTGCCGCGGCTCTATCGCAAGGTGCGGCCGCAGGCCGATTACCGCCAGTCGCTCGGTGTGCTGGCGTTCGCTCGCAGCCACAGGACCGGTGTCTTGACAAAGTCCGGCATCATGGCCGGCCTGGGCGAGAGCGCCGGCGAAGTAGAAGCGTTGCTGCGCGACTTGCGCACCGTGGATTGCGACGTCTCGACGATCGGCCAGTATCTGCAGCCTTCGCGCCACAATCTGCCGGTAGCGCGCTATCTCGAACCGCGCGAATTTGACCGTTACCGCGAGTACGGCCTCTCGATCGGATTCAGGAACGTCTTCAGCGGTCCGCTGGTGCGGAGTTCGTATATGGCGGATGAGGTGAGCGCGGGCCTCGTGCAGGCATGAATTTCCCGCTCGCGGCAGCCACCGGATTATTGCTGGTTCTGATCTTCCCCCGTTTCAACCTGGTCTGGCTCGCGCCCGCGGCGCTCGCCCCGCTGCTGTTCGCCGTGGCGCGCGAGCCGCGTCCTCTGCGACGCTTCCTCCTGGGCGGCGTGTCCGGAGTAGTTTTCTGGTTTGGAGTCTGTTACTGGATCCAGTTCGTGCTCGCAGTGCACGGCGGACTTGGAGAAACCGCGGGGTGGGCCGTATTTCTCCTGTTCTGTCTCGCGAAGGCCCTGCATCTGGGTGTCTTTGCGTGGCTCGCGGGAAAGATCGTGCGAACGGCGCTCGCGCCGCCCGCCATCGCCGCCCTGTGGGTCGCGATCGAGGCGACGCACGGATCGCTTGGCTTTGCCTGGCTCTCTCTGGGGAACGCAGGCCTTGAGATGAACCTGCCGATGCGGCTCGCGCCGCACACCGGAGTCCACGGACTCTCATTCATCTTCGCAGCCATGTCCGCGCTGCTGGCGCTCGCACTTCTCCGGGAGTCCCGCCGGCGTCTGCTCTGGCTGTGCGGTTTGCCGCTGCTCATTCTCCTGCCGCCGCTGCCGCAGCCGGACGCAGGACGCGCCGCAGTGGTGGTGGTGCAGCCGAATCTCTCGGAGAGCGGCCCTTGGAACGCCGATAGCGTGCGCCAAGCTACCAGGCGTCTCGCTTATCTATCGATGACCACGGCTCTCGCAGCCGAGGGTCCCAAGCCGGACCTGATCGTCTGGCCGGAAATGCCCGCCCCACTCTATTACGACACAGACCCGGGCTTTCGAGAAGCGACCGCGACGCTCGCCCGCGTCACTCGCGCGCCGGTGCTTACGGGAACCGTAGCGCACCTCCCCGACGGCGGTGTGACCAACTCGGCGGTCCTCGTCTCCGAGGCGGGCGATCCCTTGTCGCGCTACGACAAGATACACTTGGTGCCGTTCGGAGAGTTCGTGCCGTGGCCCCTCGGCTTCGCAACCAAAATCTCGACCGAAACCGGGGACTTCCGTGCGGGAGAAAACCTGGTGGTCTCCTCGATCGGCGGCCATCGTATCGCCGCGTTCATCTGTTACGAATCGGTGTTCCCAGGCTTTGTCAGGCGCTTCGCCCTGAACGGGGCCGAGGTTCTCTTCAATCTTTCAAACGACGGATATTTTGGCCGCAGCGCGGCGCGGGATCAGCACCTGAGCATCGTCCGGATGCGCGCGGCCGAGAATCGGCGCTGGATATTGCGTCCAACGAACAACGGCATCACGGCGGCGGTGGATCCCGCCGGGAGGATTAGCGAGGCACTAGCCGTTGAGAGGGAGGCTGCCGCGGTGATGCGTTTTTCTTACATCCGCGAAACGACGCTCTACACGCGCTTCGGCGACTGGTTTCCGGCGCTTTGTGCGCTAATCTCCGCCGCGGCTCTCGTTTGGTCCGCGATCCCGAAATATTCTCCCGAGGTGTAAGTACCCATGCCGAAGCCCAGCGCCTTTTTGCTCTTGCTTGCCGCAGCCCTGCTCGAAGCCGGCGGCGATTCCTGCTTCCAGACGGCGATCCATCGGAGCAGCGGTATCGCGCGCGTGCTGTGGGCGCTTGGCGGAGCCGCCGCGCTCGCGTTCTACGGGGTCCTGCTGAACACGCCCCGCTGGAACTTCGGAGAGTTGCTCGGCGTTTATGTCGTCGTCTTCTTCGTTGTCGCGCAGGCTATTGCCTGGCTCAGATTCGGGGATGTGCCCGCCTTGCCAATTCTGGTTGGCGGGGCGTTGATCGTGCTGGGCGGAACCGTGATAACCCTTTGGAAAATCTAAAGCGTGTAAGCGGGCCGCTAGGACGTCTTGCGAGCCACGATTTTCTTTGGAGAGAACTGCTCAAGGGTTAGGCGCAAGCGCCCGACGAGCGACTTCCCCATCGTAATCTCACCCGGCGTGGCCTTGTGACCGGGCATCTTCGGGTCAATAAATTCTTTTCGGAATAGTTGATCCGATGCCAAACTCGCCAGTAATTTCACTTCTTCAGGAGTCAATTTGAGGGTTATGCTTTCCATTCGTTTCTCATTCCAAGCCCGGAGGGCTTCTCCTCATGATACCGCATATTGCGGTCTCTATGCTAAGCCTAGAATTGTCCAATGCGAAATGAGACTGAAAGAGGAGTCCGTTTCCAATGCGGAGTGAGCCTGAAACCAAAGCGTAGGATGCTGCGGATGAATGACACTACGCATGGAGAACTTAGAACGGCTCACGTTAGCCGAGATGGAAGTGTTTCTGGAGACGCACCAGCACATCAGTTGGTCGGTGCCGGAGCGGGAATCAGTGTACAAGCTGATCGAGCAAGTCTTGAAGGCGCAGGGGTACGGGAAGCTGAGCAAGGGGCAAAAAGGGATCGTGAGGCGCTTCCTGGTCAAGGTGACTGGGTTGAGCCGGGCTCAAGTGACGCGCTGGATCCAGCGCTTTCGGAATACGCGCCGGGTGAAGCGCAAAGCGGCGCAACGGCCGAGGTTCCGCTCGCGCTACACGGCTGCCCACATCGCCGTACTGGCCCAGGTGGACGCGGCGCATCAAGACCTGTCGGGACCCGCGGTGCGGCACCTGTGCCAACGGGGCTGGAAGGTATATGGGGACCCGAAGTTCGAGCGGCTGGCGGCGATCTCGCCGTCGCACCTCTACAATCTGCGCCAATCGGCGGCGTACGGCAAGATTCGGGTGCGGGTAGTGCACACGCAAGCGCGCCAGGTATCGATTGGGGAGCGTCGGCGGCCGGAGCCGCAAGGGCGGCCGGGATACATCCGGGTGGACACGGTGCATCAAGGGCAACACGACGGACGGCCTGGGGTGCATCACCTCAACGCGGTCGATACGGTACCGCAGTGGGAGGTGTTGGGGTGCACCGAAACCATCGGCGAGCGGTGCCTGATTCCGGTGTTGGAGGCGATGTTGCACCAGTTTCCCTTCCGCATCCTGGGGTTCCATTGCGACAATGGCTCGGAGTTTCTCCACCAAACGGTGGTGAAACTGTTGAACAAACTGCTGGTAGAGGAATTCACCAAGTCGCGGGCCTACCGCACGACCGACAACGCGGTGGTGGAGGGGAAGAACGGAGCGGTGGTGCGCAAACACATGGGCTACAGGGCGATCGGGGCCGAGCACGCCGAAACGTGGCAGAAGTTTTACACGGCGCAGTTCAACCGGTACCTGAACTTTCATTGTCCGTGCGGATTCGCTACGATCACGACGAATGCGCGGGGAAGAAAAAGAGAACCTACCGGCATAAGGATTATCGGACGCCATTCGAGAAGTTGGTGTCACTGCCCGGCTGGCAGAAGCACTTGAAGGCAGGCATCAGCGAGCAAGGCCTGACGGCGAAAGCCAAGCGCAGGACGGACACCGAGGCCGCCGAGCAGATGCAAGAGGCCAAGCTAGCCCTGCTCGCCAAGTGCAGGACAAGCCGGTGAATCCAGGAGCGCCGTGGAAATGCCGGGCGGTGGACGCCGTTGGAAAACTCTCGTCTCACGTCAGGGGAGTCGAGCTCGACATCGAGTTTCCCACCGTCGCCCACCGCTCTTGGAAATCGCAAAAGGCGCGATTTCCACATTCCCACCGCGCCGACTATTTGTTCTTAACCAAAACCAACAAGGCGGCTCGCGCCCTTCGGGCGCTCACCAGATCAAATCACAAAGGAGGCTTCACTCACGCACCAGATACCCGGCGCCAGTTTCAGGCTCATCTCGCATTGGAATCAAACTTCGATTTCAGGCTCATTTGTGGATTGGAGAATGCTGACGATAACCAAGGGCTGTGCCCTTGAAATCCGTTGGAGAAACGGAATTCCGGGCGGTTGATTCCATCGGTCGCCTGACAGATGATCTTGTTGTCGAAGCAAGCACATCAAGGG
>SHUI01000194.1 GCA_009697455.1 Bryobacterales bacterium | reverse complement strand
GCACCCGGCCGCAGACCGCCTTGCCTCTCCGTTTTCAGGATCATCTTGTATTGGAATCCATTCTCCTTTCAGGATCATCTTGTATTGGATAATTCTCCAAAGCCGCGCCCGCCGTTTCTGTGCTAAATTGGCTGTTTCGATGGCAACTGCCGCGCCCCTCCAGGCAACCCCCCTTAATT
This sequence comes from Bryobacterales bacterium, assembly GCA_009697455.1. Taxonomy (GTDB): domain Bacteria; phylum Acidobacteriota; class Terriglobia; order Bryobacterales; family Bryobacteraceae; genus SYKU01. The sequence goes on along the minus strand of SHUI01000194.1, from coordinate 9,290 downwards.
CCGTTCACCGCGCCCTCGGTGCCCGCATGGTTGATTTCGGTGGCTGGGACATGCCTGTGCAATATTCGGGCATTCTGGAGGAGCACCATACGGTCCGGAACGCAGTCGGGATGTTCGACGTCAGCCATATGGGCGAAATTGAGATTCGGGGCAGGGAAGCCCTTCGCCTTGTGGAGCAGATCTCCACCAATGCCGCGTCGAACTTGAAGACCGGGCAGATTCAGTATTCGGGATTGCTCTACGAGCACGGTGGATTCTGCGACGACATCTCCGTCCACAAAGTGGCGGACGACCATTACTTTATATGCGTTAACGCGTCGAATCAGGAAAAGGACTACGAACACATAATCCAACAGAACCGCTTCGACGCGAAGGTCGAATTAGCCAGCCCGCGATACGCGCAGATTGCGATTCAGGGACCGCGCGCGGTTGCGACGCTTCAGAAGCTGACCGCCATGGACTTGGCGTCGGTACGATACTACTGGTTTGCGGACGGTGCGGTTTGCGGCACTCCGGCGCGAATTTCGCGCATGGGCTATACGGGCGAGGACGGCTTCGAGATTTACATCGCGCCCGAGGAAGCCGCGCGCGTGTGGGCGGAAATCACAGCGGCGGGCGCGGAGTTCGGCCTCAAGCCGTGCGGCTTGGGCGCGCGAAATACCTTACGCCTTGAAGCGAAAATGGCCCTCTATGGCCACGAAATCGACGCGACCATTACGCCGCTCGATGCCGATCTGGCGTGGATCGTCAAGCTCGCAAAAGGCGATTTCACGGGCCGCGACGCTTTGGTCAGGCAGAAGGAAAAGGGCGTCAGTCGAAAGTTGACGGGCTTCGAAATGATTGGCCGTGGTATCGCGCGAGACGGCTATCCGGTGCTGATCGACGGCTCCCCGGCCGGCTGGGTGACGAGCGGATCGCCTTCGCCGACACTGGGAAAGAATATCGGTTTGTGCTATCTTCCGGTCGAACACGCGGCCACCGGCCGCGCCATTCAGGTGATCGTGCGTGAGCAACCGGTGGACGCCGTGACAGTGGCAACACCGTTCTACAAAAGAGCGAGGTGAATATGTATCCAGAAGATCTCCGTTACACAAAAGAGCATGAGTGGGTGCGAGTAGAAGGGGACACGGGTGTCATCGGAATTACGCATCATGCTCAGGAGGCGCTCGGCGACATCGTTTATGTCGACCTGCCGAAAGCCGGGACGCAGGTCGAGCGGGGGAAGTCGCTCGGCTCGGTCGAGTCCGTGAAGGCCGTCTCGGATATCTATTCGCCGGTTTCGGGCGAAGTGACCGCGGTTAACGACGATCTGTCGGGCGCGCCCGAAAAGCTGAACGCCGACCCGCACGGAGAGGCGTGGTTGGTGAAAGTCCGTTTAAGCGCGCCCGGGGAAGTTAAGCACTTGATGAGCGCTTCCGAGTACGAAACCTACGTAGGAGCCGAAAGCTAGTTGCGCTACCTTCCGAAATCACCCTCTGAACGGCAGCAGATGGTAGAAGCCTGCGGCCTGAGTTCACCGGACCAGTTATTCGCGCATTTGCCCGACGAAGTAAGGCTGCATCGCGCGCTGAACCTTGCGCCGGGAATTTCCGAATACGAAATCGTTCAGTATTTTCGAGACAGAGCCGCCGAATGCGCCTCTGGTTACGCGTCGTTCCTTGGCGCGGGAGTCTACTCCCATTTCCGGCCCGTGCTTGTCGATACCGTCGTTTCGCGCGGCGAGTTTCTCACTTCCTACACACCCTATCAGGCGGAAATTGCGCAGGGCACGCTTACGACGATCTTCGAGTTCCAGACGATGATCTGCCAGTTGACCGGCATGGATGTGGCGAACGCCTCTATGTACGACGGATCGACCGCGGTTCCCGAGGCCGCGATGATGGCCGTCCGCGCCACGAAACGAAGCGGCGTCGCCGTCTCGCGCACGGTGCATCCGGAATACCGCGCCGTGCTCACTACCTACGCGAAGAATCAGGGAATGCCGGTCGCGGAATTCGGATACGATGGCGACTCGGGTTCGGCGAATCTGGAAGATCTGGAGCGTTCGATCACAGCCGATACGGCGGCAGTCATCATCCAATCGCCCAACTTTTTCGGAGTCGTGGAGAATGTGAAAGCGGCGGCGGAGATCGCGCATCGCCATGGAGCGCTGTTGATTTTCGTTTTTGCCGAAGCCGTTTCGCTCGGGCTTCTCGAACCCCCCGTGGACGCCGACATCGTGGCCGGCGAGCTTCAATCCTTTGCCATCTCGCCAAGCTTCGGCGGACCGTTCGCCGGCATCATGGCGACGAAGGAGCGTTTCATCCGGCAGATGCCAGGCCGCCTGGTGGGAGAGACGAAAGACTCGCGTGGCAATCGCGCTTTTTGCCTAACGCTCTCGACGCGCGAGCAGCATATCCGCAGAGAGAAAGCGACATCGAACATCTGTACCAACCAGGCTCTGATCGCTCTGATGGCGACCGTCTTCCTGTCCGTCTACGGCAAAGAAGGACTGCGCGAACTGGCGATGCAGAACTTGTCCAAAGCCCACTACCTTGCTGGAAAAGTGAAGCCGCGGTTTAGCGGTCCGTTCTTCAACGAGTTCGTCGCGGATTGCGGCGCGAAATCGCCGTACGCGGTCAACAAGGCCTTGCTCAAGAAACGCATCGTGGGCGGGTTCCCGCTCGGCCGGTTCTATCCGGAACTTGCGGACTCGGTGCTGCTCTGCGCCACGGAAATGACGAAGCGCGAGCACATGGACACGGTTGCCCAGGAACTTGCATGAAAGTCCGACCCCACATTACGCAGAACGAAGACCTTCTGTTCGAGATGAGTTCTCCGGGCAAGAAGGGCTACCAACTCCCGGCGCTAGACGTGCCGGATGTCGATCCGCTGGCGGCGCTTGGCGCGGCGAACGTGCGCGCGGAGATCGACGGCTTTCCGGAGGTCAGCGAGGTGGAGGTGATCCGCCATTTCACGCGTCTTTCCACTTGGAACTACGCGATCGACCTGGGCCTCTATCCGCTCGGCTCATGCACCATGAAATACAACCCGCGCGTGAACGAGCTTGTGGCGCGGCTTGACGGACTGGCGTGGGCGCATCCCTACCAGCCCGAGTCGCTTTCGCAGGGTGCGATGAAGATCATCGTGCAACTCGAAGACGCACTGGCGGAGATCACCGGGATGGACGCGGTGACGATCGAGCCGGCGGCGGGAGCGCACGGCGAGCTTACTGGCATTCTGCTCATCCGCGCATTGCTTGAAAAGCGCGGCAATCCGCGCAAGAAGATTCTGATTCCGGATTCGGCGCACGGGACCAACCCCGCGACGGCCGCGATCGCAGGCTACGAGGTTGAGAATATCCGCTCAAATGAAGCGGGCGGAATCGACCTGGAAGTGCTCGCGAGTGCGATGAACAAGGATGTCGCCGGGCTGATGGTCACGAATCCGAACACGCTGGGCGTGTTCGAGGAAAGCATCGTGAAGGCGGCCGCGATCGTACACGCGAAGGGCGGCCTGGTTTTTATGGACGGCGCGAACATGAATGCGCTTGTCGGCATCGCGCGGCCGGGAGACTTCGGCGTCGACGTGATGCACATCAACCTGCATAAGACGTTCTCGACTCCTCACGGCGGCGGTGGTCCCGGCGGCGGGCCGGTGGCGGTGAAGAAGATCCTCGAGCCGTTCCTCCCCGCGCCCCGCATCCGGCGTGTTGGCAAGAATCTGAAGTTCGACTACAAGCGGCCGAGGTCGATAGGCAAGGTGCGGGCATTCTACGGGAACTTCGGCGTTATGGTTCGCGCGCTCGCGTACATTCTGGCTCATGGCGGCGAGGGTTTACGAAACGCCACAGTAGACGCCGTGCTGAACGCAAATTACATCCGCAAGAAACTGGAGCCCTACTTCGACCTTCCCTACAAGGCGCCGAACATGCACGAGGTGGTCTTCAGTGACGACCGGCAAGCGAAGCTCGGCGTGCGTACCGGCGACATCGCGAAACGGCTGATCGACTACGGGTTCCATCCCTACACGGTAAGCTTTCCTTTGATCGTGCACGGCGCGTTGATGATCGAGCCGACAGAAACGGAGAGCCTGCGGGAGATCGATGTGTTTGTCGATTCGATGATCGCGATCGCGAAGGAGATCGAGACCGACCCGCAACTAGTGCTGACCGCTCCGCACACCACACGGACCAGCAAAGTGGACGAAGTGACCGCCGCGAGAAAGCCGGTTGTGAGGTGGCGGCCGGTAGCCGGCGTTTGAGACACCGTGGGTCCGCCGCGCGCCTCGCGAGGTAGCGCCGGCATTGCACCAGGTTTCGTCAACCGCCCGGCAACAAAACCGCGCGCACGGGCGAACCGTCTCCCCTCTCGATCCTCAGAGGCAGCGCGACGAGACGATACTCGCCTGCCTCCACATGGGCCAAATCCAGGCCTTCAAGAATCAGCACGTCGCCTCCAAGCAGCGCGCGGTGCGTGGGATACCCGGCATCGCCGAAGCGATCCACGCTTAGGTAGTCGATGCCGGCAAGGTTGACGCCGCTCTCCGCCATGACCTCCGCGGCCTCACGGCTGATGTAGGTATGTTGTGTGTCGAACCCGCCCGGATTCCATCGCTCCGAATTGCGCGTTTTGAACAGCAGATTCATCCCTTGAACGCCAATTGGAATGTGCCGCGCCAGCACGGCGTCGCCGTCCACTTCGATGACCTTCGCCGGTCCCATGAAGCGCCGAAGGGGAAGATCGTCCAGCGAGGCCCCGTTCTCAAGAAAATGGCGCGGAGAGTCGATGTGCGTCAGGATATGCGTGGTCCAGCCCAACTGCGTCAGATTGTAGGGGGAATCCGGTCCGATCGTGCAGATGGACTTCGCGAGAATAGGTGGATCTCCCGGATACACCAGCGCGCCCGGCGAGATACACCTTGAAATATCGATAATTTCGTTCCGCATGGATCGAGTCGATATATGATTGTCAGATGCGATACCGCGCCGCAAGCGACCGGTCGCTCCTGGTGAGCTTTGGCCCGGAGATCCCGGAGGAGATTTCAGAAACGAATCGCCTACTGGTCGAGAACCTCACCCGCAGGCTCGTCGCCGCAAGGCCGCGCGGAATTCTAAACGTCCACCCCGCGTATGCGTCGGTATTGGTGGTTTTCGACCCGCTCACGCTCGATCATCGGGGCGTCCAGCACCTTTGTGAGTCCACCGGCGACGTGCCCGCTTCGGAACCGAGGACCGTCGAGATCCCCGTTCACTACGGCGGCGAGCGCGGGCCCGATCTCGCGGATGTGGCGCGCCACACGCGGATGACACCCGAGGAAGTGGTTCGCCTCCATTCCGGCGCGGACTACGTTGTCCACTTTCTGGGTTTTTCTCCGGGCTTTCCCTACCTGGGCGGCCTGCCGGAATCGATCGCCACTCCGCGCCTCTCCTCCCCACGCGTTCGCGTACCCGCGGGCAGCGTGGCAATCGGCGGTGGGCAGACCGGCGTCTATCCGGCGGACTCTCCAGGCGGCTGGCGTATCATCGGCTGGACACCGATCAGATTGTTCGATCCCGCAGCCGATCCTCCCGCGCTGCTTACAATGGGTTCACGCGTGCGTTTCGAGCCCGCCTAACCACTCCATGACGCGATCCCCCGGCCGAATCCACGTTCTGCAGCCCGGCTTCCAGAGCACCGTTCAGGACCTGGGCCGTCCGGGTTATGGGCACTTGGGCATCTCGGCGAGCGGCGCGGCCGATCCGCTTTCCTTGAGAATAGGCAATCTTCTGGTGGGCAATCCGGAGACCGCGGCGGCGATCGAGATGACGCTCACAGGGGGTAGTTTCGAATTTGCTTGCGATACGGTTGTCGGGCTCGCGGGCTCCGACTTCGGCGTTCCTCTTTGGAAGAGTTTCGAGGTAAAGGCGGGCCAGGTTCTCGCATGCGGACCGGCGCGAACGGGTGCCCGCTGCTACCTGTGCGTGCGAGGCGGCATCGACGTCCCACCTGTCCTCGGCAGCCGCTCCACGCAACTGATGGCAGGTCTCGGGGGCGCCGCCCTGAAAGCAGGGGACGTTCTTCCTATCGGGATTCCGGAAGCCGCATGTCAACCTCCGCATTTCGGCCCACGGCTACTCCATTCCACCGCGCCGGGCCGCGCCATTCGAGTTACCGCGGGTCCTCAGAGCGAGCGCTTTTCGGGCGGCTTTTATCAATCGGCTTTTCTCGTTTCTAGGCATTCGAACCGCATGGGCCTGCGGCTCGAAGGTCCGTGCGTGGAGCACCGCGAGCGCGGCCGCCTGTTGACGGAAGGCGCCGCCCTAGGGGCAATTCAAGTTCCGCCGGACGGCCAGCCCATCATCCTGTTCGTCGAGCATCAGACTACCGGGGGGTATCCGAAGATCGCGAACGTTATTGCCGCGGATCTGCACCTGCTTGGGCAGTTGCGTCCGCGAGACGAGGTCCGCTTCGAGCTTGTGACCATGGAACGGGCCCGTACGCTGCTCGCCCGTCAGGAATATTATGTCCGCTTATCCAGGAACGGAACACGAAAAGCGCATCTCTCCTAGCGAGCTTCAAGCCAAGGTTCAACATCTGTTCGAGCGTTGCGGCATGAGCGGCCTCGACGCGCATTTGCTGGCGGACTCGCTCGTCGCGGCCGATGTGCGCGGCATCCATTCGCACGGGGTTCTGCGCGTGCCGGATTACGTGGAGAAGTTGCTCGCCGGCGGCGTCGATCCCAAGGGGCGTCCAACTCTGGTCTCCGATCGCGCGGCGGCTATCGTCGTCGATGGCGGCAACAGCATGGGGCAGCTCGGCGCGTCGTTCGCCATGGGCCTCGCGGTTGAGCGCGCCAAGACGGCGAATGTTGCCATCGCGGCTGTTCGTGGCAGCAACCACTGCGGCGCCATGTTCTACTACGCGATGCGGGCGCTGCCGGAAGACATGATTGGCATTGCCATGACGAACGCGCTTCCCACGATGGCCCCTTGGGGAGGAAAGGACAAGATCGTCGGCATCAATCCGCTCGCGGTGGCGATTCCTTCACAAGACGAGCCGCCGGTGGTGCTCGACGCCGCGTTCAGTTATTCGTCTCACGGCAAGATCCGGGTGTACCGCCAGAAGGGCGAGCCGATCCCGCCGACATGGGCTTTCGATTCCGGCGGTCTGCCTACCACCGATGCGGCGAAGGCGATCGAGGGGCTTCTTCAACCTATCGGGGAGTACAAGGGTGTGGGCCTCGCGATCGTTTCGGGCATTCTTTCCTCGCTGCTTTCGGGCGCAAGTTACGGGGCCGAGTCGGGCAACATGGTCGACGGCGCGAAGGCCGGACACGATGGCCATGTTTTCATCGCTATCAACGTCGCGGGTTTTGAGGATGTGCCGCGATTCAAGTCGCGTGTGGATAGGATTGTCCGCGAGATCCGCGAAAGCGCGCGGGCCGTGGGAACGTCGCGTCTGTACGCGCCCGGAGGACTGGAGGCCGAGACAGAGGCGAGTTACCGGCGTGAAGGGATTCCGCTCAATGATGTGACTTGGGAAGGTCTCGAAACCGCGGCGAAGCAGGCAGACGGCAAAACGCGATCGTCCGCCTCACGGAAGTAAGCGGAACCACTGGAGCAACTTGAGCGGCAGTGTAGTGTGGGACAATTCATTTTTGCCGAAGGAGGCATACGTGACCAAATCCAACCAACAAGGCATTTCACGCCGGACGTTTCTTGGAGCCGCCGCGGCCAGTCCATTTCTTGCGGGTTACTACAAGCTTGCCGGCGCGGCGACGAAGCGCGTGAAGATCCGCGACCTCCAGACCATGGTGTTTCGGGGGGCGCGGACGTATGTCCTGGTCAAGATCACCGCCGATGACGGAATGTTTGGGATCGGCGAGGCGTACGGAAGCCCAGGCATCGGGGTCAAGGAGCAGATCCTGTCGTTGAAATCGTCGCTCGTTGGAAAAGACCCGCTTGAAATCGACCGGCTCTATACGTCGCTCGGCGAGCGTGGTGAGAGCCTGAGCGGGACGCGCACGGACGGGTCGGCCCATTCTTTGATGCGCGCGGCAAGCGGAATCGAGATGGCGCTGTGGGATCTGGCGGGAAAGATCCTCGGCGTGTCCACGACGACTTTGCTTGGCGGCAAGTTCCGGGAAAAGGTTCGGGTCTACGATCATGAGGCGCCTCGCAACATGCTCGACAAATCGTCCTGCCGTGAGTGGGCGCAGAAAGTGAAGGCGGACCCGAGCGGGTTCACGGGCCACAAGTTCGGTTTCCCTCACACGAATCCCGCCACCGACAAGGCGCGCGACCTCAGCAATCGGGTGCTCACTACGAAAGAGCTGATGCAGGTCCGCCAGGGCTTTGAAAACTGCCGTGAGGCCATCGGCTGGGACCACGACATCATGGTGCACTGCCATTGGGAATACGATTTACGGACTTCCATTCAGATTGCCGAAGCGGTGGAACCGATTCGCCCCATGTGGTTCGAAGATCCGCTCCAGGTGGAGTACTCCGAATCCTGGCGCAGGTTGTGCGCGAGCGCGCGCGTCCCTATTTGCACGGGCGAAAACCTGGCGCGGCGCCAGGGCTTCAAGGACTTCATCATCAACCAGGGTTGCGATATCCTTCATCCCGATTTGCGGAATAGCGGAGGTTTTCTCGAAACCAAACGCATCGCCGACATGGCCGACGTTTGGGGACTGCCAATGGCGAACCACAACACGGGCAGCCAGGTGAACACCTGGGCGACCATTCAGTGGGCGGCGTCGATTCGAGACTACATGGCGTGCGAAACCGTCACCGGCAAGGGCGATTGGATGGACAAGGTCCTGCAGCTTGACGGCCCGTACATTAAGGACGGATTCATCCGCCTGCCGGAGAAGCCAGGCTTAGGCATCGACCTCAATCCGGATGTTGTGAGAGATCATCTCGCGCCGGGCGAGACTTGGTGGGGCTGAGGGATCTCAACCGCAAAACGCCGCCGCGGCCTTCTCCAGAGCGTCGCGAACGCCGGCCTTTTGGAGCGTGGGTTGGGCGAGCAGGATGGAGATCTCACGGCCGATTTCGGTAATGCGCGAAACGCCGAAGCTGCCGCCCATGCCGATCCAGTTGTGGATCATTTTGCGGGCGCTCACAATATCGAAATCCCCATCGAGCGTTTCGGTCAACGTTTTGCACTGCTCCCGTCCTTCCAGCAGGAACCGCTCTTTCAGGTCAGTCATGTGCTCAAGCAAACCGGCGGCTTCGTCGGATGCGGACTCAGGCGCGGATCCCGAGATATATTGCCTGACCCGCATAGGCAATGTCCGCGTATCGATGGGCTTTGCGATGTAGCCAT
>SHUI01000193.1 GCA_009697455.1 Bryobacterales bacterium | reverse complement strand
CTTGACAAGATGGAACTGCTGACTCCCGGCCAGGTGTATGAATTCGAGATTGACATGGCCGGCACGGCGAACGTGTTCCTGCCGGGCCATCGCATCCGGGTGGATATCGCGAGCGCCAACTTCCCGCAGTTCGACCGCAATCCGAACACCGGCGAGGATCTGGGCGTCGCGACGAAGACCAGAGTGGCGCGGCAAACCGTTTATCACTCGGGCGCGCGGCCCTCACAGGTCGTGCTGCCCGTGGTGGAAGCTCCGTAACTCGCCCTCTGACACGCAACCGAATGTCCGCGGAGCCTCGCGCAAACACGCGACCGCAACTGCTTCAAAAATATGACATTAGCCGTAGGCGAGACTTCAGGTGAGGGCGAGCTTCAATGCCCCTGGCTCGCGCCTCTACCGGGCGACAGCAGCGTAAAGTAACGTAAGAGGCAGGTGTTTGCAACTGGTAGAATAGCTAAAGCACATGAGTTTTCCCATTACCTACAAGACCGAGCTGCTGAAAGCCCTCGACACCATCGATCTCGAAGGCGTCAACCGGGTCATCGACCTGTTCAAAGACGCCAGGACGAATAACCGGCGAATCTTCGTCTGCGGTAACGGCGGCAGCGCCTCCACGGCTTCGCACTTCGCCTGCGACATGGTCAAGGGAGCCAGCTTCCAAAAGGCCCAGCGCTTCCGCATCATGGCGCTGACCGACCAGATACCGACGATTACCGCCTACGCCAACGACGTGAGTTACGACGCCGTCTTCGTCGAGCAGTTGAAGAACTTCGCCGAAGCTGGCGACGTTTTCATGGGTATCAGCGGTTCGGGCAATTCGCCCAACGTACTGCGCGCGATCGAGTACGCCAGCTCGATCGGCTGTACAACGGTCGCGCTCACGGGGCGCGATGGAGGCCAGCTTGGTCCCATGGCACAGATCAACGTCCGCGTGGCGGAGCCACACATGGGCCGTATCGAGGACGGCCATCTGATCGTGTGCCACATGATTTGCTACTACTTCATGGACGGCGAGAAGGCGTAGCCGCCGGATGCGAATTCCATTTGCGAAAGCGCACGGCGCGCGCAATGATTTTTTGCTTACGTGGGCTGGCGATGCGCCGGATAACGTGCTCCGCGAAGCCGCGCGCGCAATCTGCGACAGGCACACCGGCCCCGGCGCCGACGGCTGGATACTCATCTCCGTGCCCGCCAAGGGCGACCTGAGCCATGACGGCGCAATCCGGCTGTTCAACTCGGATGGCAGCGGCTCGGAGATCTCCGGCAACGGGACGCGCTGCGCGGCTGCGTTCCTGCTCGACGCGGGGCTCGATTCAAGAGAAGTTCGAATTCTCACCGGAGCGGGCGTAAAGCACTTGCGGGTGCTTGACCGGAGCGGGCTAACCTTCCTGTTCGAAATGAATATGGGAACGCCCCATGTGGACGATTTACGCTTCGCACTCCCTCTCGCCTCCGAACCGACTGAAGTGTCACTTGTCCGTGTAGGAAACCCGCAATGTGCCGTCGAAGTGGAATCGTTCGATTTCGATTGGCGAAAAATGGGACGCGAGATTGAGTCGCACCCGCATTTTCCGAATCGAACCAACGTGTCCTTTTTCCGGCGGGTCGATGGCCACACCGTTGAGGTGAGGTTCTGGGAGCGCGGCGCGGGAGAGACCATGAGTTCCGGTACGGGGTCCACGGGCGCGGCGGCCGCCGCAATGGCGCGGGGCCTGGTGGCGAGTCCCGTTCGGGTACTGACTGAAGCCGGGCCTCTCGACCTGCGGGAGGAGAATGGCGAACTGTACCTTACGGGACCGGCAGAGATCACTTGCGGCGGCGAATTTTACTTTGAGAAGGGGACTTAGGATGGAACTGCGCAGTAAGATTCTTGACCGCTCAGCCCGTGTGGGAGTAGTGGGTTTGGGCTACGTGGGACTGCCCCTCGCCGTGGAATTCGCGCGCGCGGGCTTTACGGTTACCGGCATTGACCTGGATCAATCCAAAGTGGCGCGAGTGAACGGCGGCGATTCGTATATTGGAGATATTCCAAGTACGGTGCTCGGGCCGCTTGTAGCATCGGGAAAGCTTTCGGCAACCAGCGAGTTTTCCGTCATCGCGAACCTCGATACCGTGAACATTTGCGTGCCGACTCCGCTGCGCAAAACAAAAGATCCGGACATGAGCTTTATCGTGGCGGCGAGCGAGCAGATCGCAAACCACATCCACGCCGGAATGCTCGTAATCCTCGAATCCACCACCTATCCGGGCACCACCGACGAAGTCGTGCTGCCTATGCTCACGCAGAGCGGGTTGCGCGTGGGCCGCGATTTCTTCCTTTGCTTCTCGCCAGAACGGGTGGATCCGGGAAACCGAAAGTATCAAACGGCGAACATCCCGAAAGTAGTCGGCGGAGTTACGCCGGAATGCACGGAACACGGAAGGATGCTTTACGCACAGGCCATCGAAACGGTGGTGCCGGTCAGTTCCACGCAGGTCGCGGAGATGGTAAAGCTGCTCGAAAACACCTTCCGGATGATCAATATCGGCCTCGTGAACGAGATCGCGATGATGTGCGACGGGATCGGCGTGAACGTGTGGGAAGTGATCGACGCCGCGGCCACCAAACCATTCGGGTACATGCCTTTCTTTCCTGGGCCGGGGCTCGGAGGGCATTGCATCCCCATCGACCCGTTCTACCTTTCGTGGAAGACGAAGCAGGCGGGCATCGAGGCGCGTTTTATCGAGCTTGCCGGATACATCAACAGCCAGATGCCGCATTTTGTCGTGGACAAAATTCAGAACGCTCTCAACGACGCGGGGAAGCCGGTGAAGGGATCGCGCATCCACATTCTCGGTGTGGCTTACAAGAGGGACATCGACGACGTTCGCGAGTCGCCCGCGCTCGACATCATGCTGCTGCTGCGGAAGCGCGGCGGGTTGTTGTCGTTCACCGATTCGCACGTTCAAGACCTGAAACTGGACGGCGAGACCCTTCGGAGCGCCGCGCTTGAGGATGGCCTTCGCGATGCCGACTGCGTGGTGATTGTGACGGATCACTCATCGGTCGACTACCGCGGCGTCCTCGACCGCGCGCGCCTGATCGTCGACACGCGGAACGCGCTAAAGGGAATGGTGTCGGACAAAATCGTGAGGCTCTAGGCCCGCGGGAACGCATGCCGCAAGACAGCCAGCCACGCACGTCCGCGTTTCCAATCGCCTGCGATCTCGCCGCGATCGCACCCGAGTCTCGCCCCCGTCATCGGGTCCTTTTACGGCGGTTGCGGGATGCGATGTGTGAGCGCAACGAGCTGCCGGACGGCTACGCCTTTCGTTTGAACGGAGCGTTGGTCTCGCTGGTGGAAGTCGCCGAATGGGCCGGCCTGGAGCGCGCGTGCTGCCCATTTCTAACCTTTGAAATTGAAGCGCCAGGCGGCGAGACAGATTGGTGGCTTAGGCTAAGGGGCGCCGCCGGCGTGAAAGAATTCCTTGAGTGCGAGTTTGCCCGTCAGAAGTCCTAGCGCGGAAGCGTGTGCGCCCCACCACGTGCGACGTTCCGTACGCTGGCCCCTTTGGGTCAACTGCTCCATAACCTGAGTGAGACTACGGCCATCTTTCGCATTTCTTTGAGAACACCGTGAGAGAGATGCGGGAGAGCAGCATGAAGCGCCGCAAGCCGATCGAACTCTGGGACTCTGAAAAGGACGAGCACGGCGTCGAGTTCCGTAATGGGCAGCCCGTTGCGGTGATTTGTTCAAAACTGGGCCGCGGCGAAATCGCCTGACTCGGGGAACGCGAGAATGTGGGATAGGCCTCCCGGCCTGTCGCGCCTTGCGAAGGGCGGCCAACACGTGGTGAACAACCCGTTGCCCGGCGCGGCTTGCGAGTGTCCCCGGCTGCCCGGTCACCAACTTCCAACTTTATTTTCGGCTGAGTCCAGGTCACTCAGGACACCGGGACGCTCGCCGCCTCACCTGCCGCCCGCTATCATTCCTCTGCCCCTTCCGGCAGCCCGCGCCAACGGAAACACGAAAAATAGATTCCTGGTGGATCGCCCGATGCGGCGGCTCGCGCAATCCTTGTGCAACGGGGTCAGTTCGATGAGGCTATCCGCCCGCAGAAGGAGGTTTCTGGAACAGCCAGGACGGCCCGGTGGTGTAAGATGCTCGGAGGCGGCGGGAGGAAGCCTTGAATATGACAGCTCGGTGCCTCTTCCGGCGCTCATGACCGGCCGGAAGACCGGTCCCGCACCGCCCTAGTTCATGCCGCACATGCCAGGGTTCCCGCACCGGCCGCTGGGGCACGCGGCAGGAGCTTCCGCCCGCACCGGTGCGCCGTTGGCGCGCGCGGAGAACGTGGAAAACTGCTGATCGGCATGCTCGCCGCCGCACGACGGGCAACCGGGCGCGGCTTCGCCGGCACGGCGCATCAGCTTCTCGAACTTCGTTCCGCAGTCTTCACAGCGATATTCAAAAATCGGCATAGTTCATTCCACCATCCAGTTACATATTTTATCAACAATCTCGCGAGGGCCGGCGCTCTGTCCCTGGTAGTTGTTGACCAGTATCGAAAACGCGAGCGTTCCGCCTTTGGACCGCTCGGCGTATCCGGAGAGCGCCGTCACGTGCGAAAGCGTGCCCGTTTTCGCATGGATGCGGCTCGCGGCCGCCGTTCCGTTCATGCGCGTCCGCAGCGTGCCGTCTTCCCCCGCGATAGGGAGCAGGCTGATCCAGTTTTCGCGCTCAGGCGATTCGTACATGTATCGCAGCAGCTTCACGACAGCCCTTGGAGTCACCAGATTCAACCGCGACAGCCCGGAGCCGTCATGCCACGAATAATCGGCGGCATCGACACCTGCTTCGTCGAGGAATATCCTGAGTTCCTTCAGTCCCGCCTCGCGGCTGCCGATATTGCGGCGCACCCAGCCGACCTCCCGCAGTAGCATTTCGGCATGGAGATTCTGACTCACCTTGTCGATCACGCGAAGGCTATCGAGCAACGGTGCGGACGAGCGGCGAGCCAGCTCCACCGCGCGCGAGCCACGCAGGGTCTGGGTCTGTTCGCTCCGCTCGAGATCGCGAAACTCGGCCCGCAATGCGTGCCGCGCTACTGCCTCTCCAGTGACGATTATGCCTCGCCGCATTAGCGCCGAAGAAAGCGCCTGCGCGGCGTAGAGTGCCGGTTCGCCGATGGCGAGCAGGTGCGTCTCGCCTGCGTCGCCCGGCGCCAGGGTGCCCATAACGCGCAATTCACGAGACCCCGGCGGCCGTTCGATGTGGACCTTGCGAGCGACGCCCGGCTCGACGCGCAGACGGTTATCGATGCGGTACAAAGACGAGGGCGGATCGGTGCGCACGCCGTCAGGCCGCACCAGAAGCGTGAAGGCATTGTCATTGAGGGCAATCGCGCTTACGGGAGCGCCGTACTCCCAGACGGCGTCGTCCATCGCCCAGCCGTCGGCGTAGGGCTGCCAGACGTAGCGACGGTCGTCACCCGCGATATTGCCGTTGACGCGGCGCAGTCCTTTTTTTTGCAGCTCGCTCGCCAGATCCTCGATCGCCGAGAGGGGGTTTCCGGAATAGGATCCGGCCTTGTAGGGGATGGGCCGGGGCGAAAGGTTCGGATCGCCGCCGCCGACGAGCGACAAGACACCGTTCAATCGGCCTTCGGAATCGAGCGGTTCCTCCGCGACTACCGTCGTGTGGAACCGGTATTCGGGGCCGAGGCGCATCAGTCCTAGGGCGGTCGTGAACAGCTTGGTGTTCGACGCTGGGACGAAGTAGCGGCCGGACTGGTAGTCGACGAGGGTGGCTCCGGTCTTGAGGTCGAGGGCGTAGACGCCAAAAAACGCGCGGCTCGCGGTGGGTGAGTCAAGCAGTTCCCGTACGCGAGCGGCGAGGCTGGCCGCGGTGGCCGGGGCGCACCACAATACACAAGAAAGCGCCAGGCAAAGCAGTTTGCGCACGCGTCAGGTTCCGTTCAGTTTCGATTCGAGCCAGATCAGGGGCACAAGCAGAAAAACCAGGCAAGTGCCAAGGAGCGGCCAGACCATCGCGACGGAGCAGTCCCAAACCGCCGCGGCGTATCCGATCAGGCAGGGCACGATCATCGCGCCTGTGATCGCCACGGAAAAAATGCCATTGAAAAATCCGGGACGGTAGTAGGGGAAGCGGCGGCCAATCTTCTCGGCGACAAGTGGATAAATGGCGGCAAACCCCAAGCCCACGAGCAAAAGGCCCATAGCCGCGCCGGAAGCCTTATCAGTCAGCAGAAGCATGGTGCAGCCAAATAGGGAGGACACCGCGCTGAAAAAGAGGAGCTTGGCGTACGAGATCCGCCGCAGCACCCACACCGAAGCGACGCGCCCAGCGAGGGTCGCGAACCAGAAGAGGCCGAGTAGCTGGAGAGAAGTCTCCGGGCTGATGCCCAAACGGCGGACCAAAAAAACCGGGAGCCATCCCGCGACGGACCATTCATTTCCGAGTTGGAAAAACAGAAGTAGCGCCAGAAGCACCGGGCCCGTGCGGCGAAAATCCCGGAGCGTCTCGTGAAGATCCGGCTGGTTGTCGAGGGCAGCAGGGGGAGAATGGGTTCGCCTGACGTAGATCCATGCCCACGCGGCGGGAACGACTGCGAGGAAAACCAGCACGGTCGAGACCGAATACGCGTAGAATGTGCCCGAGATCAGAAACGTGACGAGCAGACTGCCGAATCCGAAAACCAGGCCTGCAAGATTGACAGTAGCCGCCGGATCCTGGCGGTACAAAGGCGCAATTGCCTGGAAGGAAGCGGTCCGAAGTGTCCCGGCTCCACAGCCGAGTATCAAAAGTCCCAGGGCCCGCCAAATCCAATGAGCGGGCGGTGATGCCAGCGCCAGGATCAGGAGCCCGGCGCAGGCCGTGACACACGCCACACCCAGCACATATGAAGCGCCTTTCTGAGGCAGTAGGCGGCGGGCGATCTCGGCCGACGCGAGCACGCCTACGCCCAAACTGAGGAAGTAGTTGCCGACTACGACAAAGTCGTAGTCGATATGGTGCCGCCACGCTGGCAGGACGGCTCCCAGCAAGCCGAACAGGAGTCCGGCGACGAAGAAGCCGGCAAAGGCGCATGTTTTCGAGATGTCGGTGACGGCCGGATACTCCAAAACAAGGGGCCTGTCATGCGCAACCGCAGTGGATACCACGGGCCTATTGTAACTGTTTTGACATCTGGAAGGGGCTCCGGGCGGATACCGCGCCGGGCAGATTCCACGAGCCGCTTGCCTTTGTCGCGAAAAGCTGTATTCTGGTTCTGATTCGGTTCAAAACGGGGAGGCCGGAACATGCGGATTTACGAGTGGAAGAACTCGCCTTTCAAAGATGAAGAGTTTGACGATTTTCACGATTTCGAGGACGAACACGCTGACCTGGGCCTGCGTCTGGATTCATACGACGAGGACGATGACGAAGACGACGAGGAATCGGAGTTCGAGATCGTCCCGGTTAGCACTGCTTCCGTCATATCGTCCATCGCCAGTTCGAGAATCGTCGTTCCCGCCTCCGCTCCCCTCAGTCGGAAACCGGTGGGCCGAGAGCCTTCCCCGAAGCCGGCCGTAAGGCCCGCTGTAAAGGAGACGGCTAAGACGGCCGTGAAAAAGCCAGCCGAAAAGAAGCCCGTACGTAAGAGCGCGCCCAAACCGTCCAGGAAGGCCTCGCCGAAAACGGCAGTGAAAAAGAACCCCACTAAGAAAGTTGCAGCGCCGAAGGCTTCGAAGAAGCGCTGATTCCGCGAGATTGGTTATCTCCAGGGACAGTCGATGTCCACGGTGAGCTAATCGGGGGCGTACGCCCCTACGGACCGTTTTGTTGCCGCGCAATGTTGGGCAACGGAAGGCCGTGCGTGGCGCGGTTTCATGTCACCTTGAGGCGCGACGGGTCGTGCTCCTGACAGGCTTGGTGGGCACCTGATCGGAGGTCCTTGCCTTCGCGCCTGATAGCGGGAAGGTGGCATCCCGCGCGGTGCTGGGAGACCGACCCGCCAAGCCGCAGCCGGACCGAACTGCTGAGCGACAAGTATGCCTTGTTGCGTGGGATTGCACACGTGTCGTATTTTCACTCACTTCGAGTGGCCTGATTACGCGCGCGATACCAAATGTACGCGCTTGCCAGACTTCGAATCCTCGGATTTCCCCCTTTTTTGTCTCGGCAACAAAAGTGCTCTCGGAAGTGCTTTGAGTGACTCCGGCAGAATTTCTCCGGGAGTTTTCCCCGTCGCGCGGGAGAACAGGGGGCCCGAAGGATGAATACTACATGCAGCCGCTGAAGGTTGAGGTTCCAGGCGAGAGTTATCACGCGGGACTGATTTCCTGCCAGATGGCCTGCCCGGTGCGGACGGACGCGCGGGGTTACGTTAGGGCGATTGCGGAGGGGCGCTTCGAGGAAGCGTACCTGATTGCCAGGGTCCCACATCCGTTCGCCTCGATTTGCGGGCGTATCTGCGGCGCTCCGTGCGAGGCCGCATGCCGGCGGGGGAAGGTTCCGAGCATCGACGATGACTGACACTTCATCGCCACGGACCGTCCCATCGCCATTCGCGCCCTCAAGCGGTTCGCCTGCGAGGTCGCGGGACCCGGGTCGAGTCCAACCGAAGAAGTTCTGGCCCAGGTGTGGGCGTACGTGCCGTCCGTTGTAGCGCACGCCGAATAGTTTGCCGCGCTGCTGCGTGCGGGCGTGGACGGGTCCATTCGGAAGGGAACCGGCCGTTCCATCGCGCCAGTTTCGGCATAGGAATCCGAGCCGGCCCCTGGACAAGGCTTACATCGCGCTGACCGCGATCTGAGCGACAATGGAAAGTTGGCGAAAGCAGGTGTGCATGACGTCTGGCTGGAGTAACACGGGCCGAATTCTATGATCTCAAAGAATCGCGGGCTTCGACCGCCCGCTGTTTGTACTTTCGCACTACTTTTGTTCATCGGGATTGCGTCGATCGGCCGTTCCTGGCTCGCTCAGGCGGCTGCCACTCGAACGCCGCTCGAACCTCTTTTCGATCTGCACGTCAAACCGTTTCTGAAGCAGAATTGCGTGCGATGCCACAACGTCAATACGGCGATGTCGGGCATCCGTTTGGACCAGCTCGATGCCGCGCTCGAGGATCGGCACCTGAAACTGTGGGAAGCTGTCCGGCATCGGATCAGCGAGGGAACCATGCCCCCGAAGGGCCAACCGCAGCCAACCAGCGCCGAGAGCGAGCGGATGGTCGATTGGATTACGCAAGCCCTGGATGTGGCACGCTCCCGTCCATCACCGAAGAATGGTCTGGTGCGGCGCTTGACGGTCGCCCAATACCGTAATACTCTCCGCGAGTTGCTGCTGTTGGAAGACGATGTGACAGAGGCGCTTCCTCCGGACGCCATCTCCAAGGATGGCTTCGTCAACAACAAGGAGACGCTGCAACTGTCGCCTTTGCTGCTCGAATCCTACATTGAAATTGCCGAAGAGGCGTTGAATCGATCGATCGTCGATCCG
>SHUI01000192.1 GCA_009697455.1 Bryobacterales bacterium | reverse complement strand
CCGGTCGGCGGACGCGAAGCCCCTGGCGATCTTCGAAGCGAACGCTCTGGGACAGATTCGCACCGGAGCTGCGAGTGGATACGCGACATATCTGATGGCGCGTCACGACGTGGACGTCGTCGCGGTCATCGGAAGCGGTTTTCAGGCTCGCACGCAGGTGGAAGCGGTGCTCGCCGTGCGCTCTCCGCGAACCGTGCGCGTTTGGAGCCGCTCTTCGGAGCGCCGCGAGGCGTTTGCCCGCGAATGCAGGGAAGTGTTTGGCATCGAAGTTCGGGCCACCGCGACCGCGGAGGAGTCCGTGCGAGACGCCGGAATCGTGATCACTGCCACGAACGCGAAAGATCCGGTCGTGGAAGACGCCTGGATCGGACCTGGAACGCACATCAACGCGATGGGGTCGAACCAGGCGGTTAGGCGTGAACTGCCCTCTGAACTAGTTCGGCGCTGCAATCTGATCGCGGTTGATTCAATCGACACCGCTCGCATGGAATCGGGAGACCTCCTGATGGGATTAGAGGAATCGGACTGGAGCAGGGTTATCGAACTGAAAGAGGCGCCGAAGCGCACGGATCAGGAGTGCATCACCCTGTTTAAGTCGCATGGGCTGGCAATTGAGGATGTCGTAGCAGCTGGCTTTGTGTACGAGCGCTTTTCTTGAGTGGGAGTTTTCCGGCAAACGGTGAGGGTCTTGAATTCAAAAAGTGTAGTGCCGTCCGAAGTGGACAAGACAACCCGCGTTCCCGGCCATCAAATCGGGAATCCGTCCGAAATTCGCGTTTCCTCCGCTGATGTTGAGCAGACGGCGATTGGCACACCCATCTCGCGACTCCCAAACATTACCCATTCTTCAGCGCGCGATTGCCGAAGGTGAATGGGGCGGGCGCCGCGACTGGCTCCCGCCGGCAGATCTGATCCCGGAAGATGTTCCGTCATTTTGGAGACTCCCGTCGGGGCTGAGGACATGGAGGCGGAAATCGCCAAGGCAAGCAGGGCACTCCCGGTCAGACGATCTTTGGTCGCGTGACGTCGTTGTTGGACTGCGCCGCCCCGTCATGACGGCCGTTTGCCCGCTCCTCTGAACAAACCGCGACGCGCTGATTGGTGAGACTGATTGGTCGGTCTGCCCCGAGACTCTCTTCCCGCGACAGGTATCTATTTTTTGATCGCCCGACAAAAGCGCTACCGAACCAAGCGACCGAACTCAGCAACTCCTCCGGCGGCTCTCTTGGCGTTCTCGCGAAGATGGGCGGCGCGTCGCACTTGGAGGAGGCGAAATCCAACGATTGGCCGCGCGCGCGGGACGCCGAACTGCTGAAGGCCGGTCCCATCCAGGAGGCTTGACCCGGCACATGGTTCAGGGACCTGGCGTGCAAGCCGGAAACACTCGATCGCGACGGTCGCCACGCGCGAAGAATGACAAAACACTTCCATCTTAATTCGCGACAAGTGTGTCAACGTGTTACCAGGGCGCGAACAGATGCAGACTCATTCCAAAGGCGCTCGCGCGCGTGTGTGGTAGATCTCCATCGGATTGATCGAGCGGCTGCCGAATCTGGGGCATCATGATGATCCGGCGAACATTCCAGCCCCAACCACCGTTCTCGATTTTCCCACGCTCGAAGCCTTCGAAAGAGAACTGCGGGAGCACGAATACGACATTGTCGGGATCATATCTATTATCGTAAACGTACGTAGGGTGCGCGAAATGTGTCGCATCGTGCGGGAAATCTCGCCCGGGTCGACGATCGTTGTGAGCGGCCACGTAACAGCCATTCCTTCGATCGAAAAGAGCGTGGACGCGGATTTTATCGTGCGCGGCGAAGGGATTTCATGGATGCGGCGATTTCTCGGCCTCGATGCCAAGGTTCCGATCGCGCATCCCCCAATTGTTTCCGGCTTCGGTCATCGCGTGATGGGGCTGAAGTTGCCGGTCAGGATCGGCTCCACGGCCGCGACCATTGTGCCATCGGTGGGATGCCCCATGGGCTGCAACTTCTGTACGACGTCCGCGTTCTTTGGAGGAAAGGGCAAAATCCTGAACTTCTACAGCACCAGGTGAGGAACTGTACGGAGTGATGGCCGCGATGGAAAGCTCGCTCGGCGTGACTTCCTTCTTCATTATGGACGAGACTTTTCTGTTGAACAAACGCCGTGCGATGGACTGCTCTCGCACATGAAGAGGCACGGAAAATCATGGGGATTCTACGTATTCTCCTCGGCGAATGCCATTGACAGATACACGATGGATGAGCTGGTAGAACTAGGAGTCTCCTGGGTGTGGACGGGGCTTGAGTCGCCCAAATCGGGTTACCTTAAGCTCGCTGGCGCCGATACGCTTACAATGACGCGGGAATTGCGGCGGCACGGAGATCGAGCACGCGGTTGCGCACGGAACGGATCTTCACCAGTTCATGTTGTACACACCCGTGCCAGGCACGCCGCTGCACGATCAGATGCAGAGGGAGGGGCGGCTGGTCGACGGCGATCTGGCCGATATCCACGGACAGCTCAAGTTCACTTTCCGGTATGCCGCGACCTCGCGGGAGCAGTCGAAGGAGTTTTTGGACCGGGCGTTCCAGCGCGATTTCGAACATAACGGGCCAAGCTTGTTCCGGGTCTGCAAGACCACGCTTCAGGGCTGGATGGGGTACAAGAATCATCCGGACGCGCGGATTCGCCGGAGGTTTCGTAAAGAGGCGAAAGCGTTGAAGTGGAGTTACAGCGGACTGCTGTGGGCGATTGAACGGGTCCTCAGGCCCACGAATGAACGGGTGGCGGATCTGATACGGAGGTTGCGCGACGAGGTTCGCCGCGAGTTCGGGCTTGTTTCCATTCTGCCGGAGTGGTCGCTCGGACCGCTAATGCTGGCAACGGCGAGACGGGAAGCGCGCCGGCTGGCCGAAGGCGTAACGTACGAACCTAAGACAATTGTCGAGCGGACGAATTGGGTAATCGATGAACTCCATAATCGTTTCTCTCCAGGTCAGTGTTCCGACAGTGACAGTTTCCCTCAGTTCCAACCGGGAATGTTGCTACCCGGATGCGATGAACGGCAATCCAAGGACGCCTACCCCGGCGGCCCCACCTTCGGCCGCGGACGTTGCAGCGGGCCCCCTGCTCTCTGCTCGCGCGGTGGCGGGGCCTTCGGCTTCTTCTCTTCCTCTTCTTCCGGCTCCACTCGCGCTACGCCGCGAAGAATCTCGTCCGCCATCGCCGCCGCGGCCCGCATTTCCACCACATCATGAACGCGAACAATGTGAGCGCCGCCGAGGATCGACGCCGTTACCGCGGCTGCCGTCGCATATAGTGTTTCAAGCGGTGTTTTTTGCGCCAGAAAGCTCTTCCGCGAAACGCCCACGAAAATCGGCAGATCCAGTTTCGCCAGTTGGTCAAGCCGGGCGAGAATCTCGGAGTTCTGCTCTTTGCGCTTGCCGAATCCAATGCCGGGATCGACCACGATTCGCCCACGCTCCACACCTGCTCCGCGCGCCCGGTGCGCCGTCGCGTCGAGATCCCGCACGATCGTATTCATCACGTCCGGCAGCGGCGGCTGCTTCGCCCATGTCTCCGGCCTCCCACGCATGTGATTCAGGATCAGCCCCGCGCCGTGATTTGCAACCGTGCGCGCAAGTTGCGGATCGAGCGTCAGCCCGCTCGGATCGTTGATGATTTCCGCGCCGTGTTCGAGCGCCTTCTCCGCGACTTCCGCTTTGTAAGTGTCGACGGAAATCGGAA
The DNA here is from genome assembly GCA_009697455.1 of Bryobacterales bacterium. Lineage (GTDB taxonomy): Bacteria > Acidobacteriota > Terriglobia > Bryobacterales > Bryobacteraceae > SYKU01. The sequence continues at coordinate 5,777 of SHUI01000192.1, read as the reverse complement.
TGCCCAGGCTGTTTTTCAGCCGCTTCAGCACGGGCACAAGACGCCGCAGTTCCTCGGCCGCTTCGATGGGCTTCGAACCAGGGCGAGTCGACTCCGCACCGATATCGATGATGTCCGCTCCTTGCTCCTCCATCTCGATCGCGCGCGCGAAAGCACGGTCGGGGTCAAGGTGCCGCCCGGCGTCCGAAAACGAATCGGGTGTGACGTTCAGGACGCCCGCAATCAACGTCCGGTTGCCAAGTTGCAACTCGCGGTTCTTCAGTTTCCAGTAACAAAGGCGGCGATGCGCGTTCAAGAAAACTCCAGTCTGCGAACGCCGTAGCGCTCCAGTTTTTCCTCCGAAACGCGTACGGGCCGCGGATGGAGAAATCCCTCGCCGTCAATTTCGATGGGAGGTTCGACAATGTCGTCCAAATACCAGCGGGAAGAAGCCTCCACGTCGGTAGGGAACGTGAAATTGGGAAGCGTCGCGAGATGCACAGCTTCGGCCGAGGCTATACCAAGTTCGGGCATGGTGCCCATCCAGCAGGGCAGGCCAGCTTCACTCGCGCGGTCGTGCATGCGCTTTGCGTTATGGATGCCGCCCACACGCTGAATCTTGACGTTGATGATGCTCGCGGCGCGAAGTTCGATGAGCCGTTCGAGCATGGAGAGAGACTCAGCGGATTCATCCGCGCAGACCGGCGTCCGTACGGACCGCGCCAGTTCCGCCATCTCTTCCAGCGCGTTTCGCCCAAGCGGCTGTTCGTACATCATCAGATGGAAACGGTCGAGCTCCTTGAAAACGGCCGCGTCGCGGATTGTGTACGCGGCGTTCGCATCCGTCATCAGCGGGAGCGTGGGGAATCGTTCGCGGATACGCGAGACCGGCTCGACGTCCCAGCCCGGCTGGATCTTCACCTTCACTCGCCGGTAGCCTTCCTTGACGAACCGTTCGACCCGTTCGAGGAGTTCATCGATGGTGTCGAAGATGCCCAGGGCGACTCCTGAAGGAACGGGGCGATCTTCGCCGCCAAGCCACTTCCAAAGCGGCGTGCCCGACGCACGCAGTTCGCGGTCAAGCAACGCTCCGCGCAAGCCGGCTTTTGCGAACTGCTCGCCTTCGACAACGACGTCGAGATCGGCGTCAGCATCGCGCAGGATCGCCGGAACCAGTTTTTCGAGCGCGGTCCAGGTAGACTCCGGCGTTTCCGCGGAATAGAAATTGCCAGCCATCGGAGACGCTTCGCCATAGCCCGTTACGCCGCCGTTGCGATAGGAGACGACGATCGCATCCTTCACGGCGATGGCGCCGTTTGAGATGCGGAACGGTTCGTAAAGCGGAATCTGTACCCAGTCGAGTCTAACCATATTCAAAGCCCGCGATTGCGTATATCAGCGAGCTGTCGCCCGCCAGAGGTTTCGGGTCTCCGGCGCCCGGCCTCGCCATCCTTGCCAAGCGGCGGACCGGCCTAAACCCGAACTCCACCGCGAGACCAACGGCGCTCCCGTTGGCCGGAAGCAGGTCCCAAAATACGGGCTTGTCCGGGTTCCGATTCAGGAACCGGCATAACTCATTCCGTGCAGCCTCAACCGTGACGCTCGCGCATGGGCCAAAATAAGCAGCCCTGGTTCCCGGACGCCCCAGCAAATGACCTTCCTCTTCAAGGATAGCGAATAACGCGGAGCGGTCCGCGCCCATGGCAGCCTGATCGGACACCAGGCCGTGTTGTTGTTCCTCGCGGCAAGCGGGCGCCGCTTTCAATTCCCAACGCTCGATGGGGCATTCGTCCACGAACCCAAGCTTCAGGTAGAGCGGGCGGCCCATATCGGTGGCATCGAGTTTGATCCACGAAACCGGAGCAAGTCCGATCGCGTGCTCCATCAAACGGGTCGCGAAGCCGCGGCCGCGCGCGGCCGGGTCCGTCAGCACCATGCCAATCCAGGCCAGGTCGTGGCCGTAGCAAACGACCGTCGCGGTCGCAGCGAGGCGGCCCCCGGCATCGATGCCGAAACATCCGCCGGGCGCGACACGCATGACGCGCAGCCAATCCTCAGGTGTCTGATTCCATCCGGCCGCAAGGCTGAGCTTCATGGCCGCCTCGACGTCCCGGGACGTAAGGAGCCGCGGAATTTCGTGACTTAAACTCATTCGTATCTCAGGCAGACGATGGGATCGAGGTTCGCGGCCCGGTTGGCGGGATAGTAGCCGAAGAACAGGCCGACACTTACCGAGATCCCGACTCCAAGCGAAACCCACAACACGGAAAGCGTCGCCGGGATGGACGGCGCGAGCGTTCGAACAGCGAAAGCGATGGCCCCTCCGAAAAGAACGCCGAGTACGCCTCCGAGCCCGGAAAGCGTGACGGCTTCGAGCAGAAACTGGACGCGGATATCCGATTTTCGCGCGCCGATCGCCTTGCGAATTCCTATCTCCTGCGTGCGCTCGGTAACGGAGATCAACATTATGTTCATGACGCCGATTCCGCCCACGAGCAGACCGATCGAACTGATGATGCCGGTCAGCAGCACCATCGCGCCGGTGAGCTGGTCCCAGAGATTGCTGAGAAAATCCGGGTCGGCGATTTCAAAATCGTTGTCGCCGTTGTGCGTTACCCGCCGCCTGCGGCGCATGGCTTCGATCACTTCGTTGCGAGCGACGTTCATCTCGGCGTCCTCGCGAACCGAAACGGCAATGAAGCGCTCGCGGATGGCGGGATAATTTTTGCGGAAGTTCGTCAAGGGAATCAAAACGAACTGATCCACGCCCAATCCGCCAAACATGCCAGGGTCGTGCTCAAAGACGCCAATCACTTCGTAGGGGCGGCCGTTGAGGCGCATCACCTTCCCCAGGGGATCGGTATGCGGAAACAGCGCCTCGGAAATAGCCGAGCCGATCACGGCAACCGCGCGGCTGTGATCCAGGTCGTTCGGAGAGAGGAACCGCCCGTACTCGACGGAGAAGAGCGGTATGGCGCGCGAATAGTCCGGCTCGGCGCCGCGCAGGATCAGCCTTTCGACATGCTCATTGCCGTAGCGGACATTGTCATTCATCTGGGTAAAATCGATGCGGCTGGCGAAGGCGGTGGCGAAAGCGAGGGAGGGGCAGGACTCGCGTAGGAAAGTCGCGTCCGCATCCGTGAGATATTTGCGAACGCGGATTCTCTCCGGCATTCGCCCCGGTCCCATACCAAACGGGATGCGGGACACGAAAAAGGTTCGGGACCCCATGGATTCGACGCGCGTGCGGATGTAGCCGTTGAGCCCGCTGATGATGGATGCGATCGAGATTACCGAAGTGACGCCGATGACGATGCCGAGCACGGTAAGGCCGGAGCGGATTTTGCGCGCCCGCAGGGTGTCGAGCGCGACGCGGAAGTTTTCGACGATCTCGGCGCGGCTCATTGCTTTCGTCCCAGCGGGGTATCCCTCGGGCTTGGTGGACGGGTCCTCAAGGACCGCCCGGGACGCCACCGTCCTGCCGCCGGACGCGGTTCCGGGGAGCCTCCGCGCCGGAGAGGGCACCCTCCCCACACAAACGCCCGGGTGAAGATCCTCTGTCTCATTCCGCCCTCAGAGCGGCGACGGGGTCGAGGTGTGCCGCTTTCGTCGCGGGATAGATTCCGAAGAAAAGACCGATGATTGAGCTCAGAACCAACCCAAGTATTGCGACCCACGTCTGCACGGAAGCAGGAAACGACGTGTACGTCCTCAGCGCGAGAGCGCAGGCGAAGCCCATGGTGACACCGATCGAACCTCCTATCAGGCACTGAATGACACTCTCGGCGAGGAACTGGCGCAGGATGTCGCGTTCGGTGGCGCCGACGGCGCGGCGCACGCCGATCTCCTTGGTTCGCTCCGTCACGCTAACCAGCATAACGTTCATGATCACGATACCGCCAACAACGGCCGAGATAGAGCTCACCATTACGAACACCGCGAAAAACGCTCCGCTGATGCTGTTCCAGAGAGCGATGTAGCTCTGCGGAGTGGCGATGAAAAAATCGTCTTCGCGATCCCCGGTGAGGTGCCGTCTGGCCCTCAGGACGACACGCGCTTGGTCCTGCGCCGCTTCAAAAACGCCCTTCCCCCCCGATGCCTTCACCTGGAGCGTGAGGCTTGTCCGCGAGCCACGAAAGCGGAAGAAACTGCTTAACGGCACTACGGCAAGATTGTCCTGATCCTGCCCAAGAACGGACCCCACCTTCTCAAACGTGCCCACCACCGTGAATTCTTCGTTGCCCAAACGCACGCTCTTCCCGATGGGATTCTCGCCCGGGAAGAACTCGCGCACAAGGGTGTCGCCGAGCAGGCAAACGGGGATGCGGTGCTGATCCTCCATTTCCGTGAAGTAGCGGCCGAGGACCACGGTGCGGGTGTCGATCTCGCTCATGTTAGGAGTGTGTCCGGCGAAACTCGTATCCTGCACTTCGCGGTTTCTGTAGCGGGCGCTGAGTGTGCTCTTGGCCTTCGCGCCAACAAGTTCGCAATGCTGGCAGCCACCCTCGACGGCGCGGACGTCGTCCATCGTCAGGTGCTTGTGGCGCAGGGCCTTGACGATGAGGGCAAAATCGATCGCGACGAACGGAGTGCGGGCAATTTCGAAAACGTTGGTCCCGAGGTTGGCGATTTTCTGCTCGACGTAGAGATTGGCGCCTTGCACGAGTGTCATCACTGTAATGAGCGTGGCGACGCCCATTGTCAGGCCCAGAATCGTCAGGCTTGCACGCAGCCTGTTGACGCGCAGAGCGCCGGCCGAGAGAAAGAGGTTGTCTCGAAGGCCGAGCACGGGTCACCCTCGAATGCGACGCCAGTTCTTTCCCGTCTGGATCAGCATGTCTCCGCCCTCGTGAAGATGCAACAGATCGCGTACCTTCACGCCATCGATCTCAACCGAGCCTGCCTTGATCTTACGTACGCCATCGCTCACGGACTCCGCGAGGCCGATGCGCGCAAGCAACTTATCCACGCGGAGGCCTCCCGCCGCGCGCACGCCATCCGGCAGTGGAACCGCGGGGATGTCTTGCGGGATCTCCCTGCGGCGCACCTCGCGGTCGAAGCGTTGCTCCGCGGCCTCGGCATCGGCGGCGGAATGGAACTGCGTTACCAGCAGCTTTCCAAGAGCCATCTTCATCTCCATCGGATGAAGCTTACTCTTCATTTCGTTGATGGAAGCTTCGCTGTGGTCGGTCAGCAGCAGGTAATAGCGGTACATCAGATCGTCGCTCACCTGCATGATCTTGCGGAACATGACTTCGGGCGGCTCGGTGATGCCGACGTAATTACCGAGGGACTTCGACATCTTGTTAATTCCGTCGAGGCCTTCGAGCAGAGGCGTGGTGGCGACAATCTGGGGGGCCTGCCCGAAATCCTTCTGTAATTCGCGGCCTACCAGGAGGTTGAACTTCTGATCGGTGCCGCCCACCTCAACATCACAGCGCAGCGCCACCGAATCGTAGCCCTGCGAGACCGGGTACAGGAGCTCGTGGAGCGAAATCGGCTGACCCTCTTTGTACCGCTTCGAGAAGTCGTCGCGCTCGAGAATACGCGCTACAGTGTAGCGGGAGCAGAGGCGGACAATGTCCACGAAGCCCATCGGTTCGAGCCATTCGCTGTTGAATCGGATCTCCGTTTTCTCCGGGTCGAGAATCTTGAATACCTGAGTCTTGTAGGTTTCGGCGTTACGCGCAATGTCCTCGCGCGTCATGGGCGGGCGCGTGATGTTGCGCCCGGTGGGGTCGCCGATGAGCCCGGTCATGTCGCCAATGAGAAAGATAACCTGATGGCCCAGGTCCTGA
>SHUI01000191.1 GCA_009697455.1 Bryobacterales bacterium | reverse complement strand
AATTCCTGGATCTGCTTCTCGTTTAGCCCTTCGGCGTTCCGCATTTGTATTTGCACCCGGCCGCAGACCGCCTTGCCTCTCCGTTTTCAGGATCATCTTGTATTGGAATCCATTCTCCTTTCAGGATCATCTTGTATTGGATAATTCTGCGCTTCAGTTTACCGCAGATTGGATGTATAATCGAAAAAACCGGCGGTCCGGATAAGCGGGGGACCCCGGTCATCGTCCTAAGAAAACCAGGCTGCAAATGGGCCACTGGAACAGGTCTTACGGGGTATCTTCGCGGGTTGTTGGGCTTCTCACAATCGTTCTCTATTCCTCCGCGTGCCTCTGGGCTCAAAGCGGGACGGCAACCGTCGACGGAGCGGTCCGTGACTCGGCCGACGCTGCGATCTCCGAAGCAGCGATTCGTATCCGGCACGTTGAAACAAACGCCACCCGCGAGATTGCTACCAATCATCAGGGCGAGTTCACGCTAACCAATCTCCCGCCGGGAAACTACGAGTTGACCGCGGAAAAGACCGGTTTTCGCGCGTATCACAAGACCGGCATCGTCCTCGAACTGGGACAGGTCCTGCGCGAAGACATCGCTTTGCAGGTTGGCTCGGTGAGCGAATCCGTCACCGTAAGCGCCGAAGCCGCTCTGATCAACACGGAAACCGGAGCCATCAAGGGCGACGTCATCATCCAGCAGGAAATCAGCGAGATGCCGCTCGACGGCCGCGACTTTACCGACCTCGCCTTCATGGTTCCCGGTGTGGTTCCAATGGCTCAAGGCGGCCAGGGTTCCGGACTCAACGTGAACGGCGCGCGGTCGGACTCGACGAATTACTCCGTCGACGGATTTAACGATCGCAATCCCCGCGGCGCCGCCGCCCAGGTCCGGCCAAACGTCGGCGCAATGCAGGAATTCAAGATGGAGGTCTCGGGCTTCTCCGCCGAATCCGGGCGCATGGCTGGCGGAGTCATCAACATGGTGCTCCGCTCGGGCACCAACCAGTTCCATGGCGAGTTCTTCGAGTACGTCCGGAACGACATCTTCGACGCCCGGTCCTTCTTCGACACCGGAAAGCTCCCCCTCCGCCGCAACCAGTTCGGCTCGACCCTCCACGGGCCTGTCTTGCTGCCCCGCGTCTACAACGGCCGCGATCGCACCTTTTTCATGTTCAGTTGGGAATCGTCGCGCGAAGTTCTCGGCCAGAGCGTCATCGGACGGGTTCCCACCGTTCTTGAGCGGGCCGGCGATTTTTCACAGTCCGTGGTGCCGGTTACGGGAGCGAAACTTTATCTCAGGGACCCGTCCGCCACGGGAAGTTGTTCTGCCACCGCCTCCGCGTCCTGCTTTCCGGGAAACCGGATGCCCGCCAGCCGCTTCCACCCGATCGCGCTGAGACTGATGGAATACTATCCGCTGCCCAACCGCGCGGACACCGTGAACAACTATATCAACACCGGCAGGGACTTCGACGTCTGGAACAGCTTCATCTGGAAGCTCGACCAACGCTTCAATTCGAACGACAGCATGTCCTTCAGGTATCAGATCCGCGCCGCGGCTAACACGGTTCCCTTCGCCGGCAGTGGACTCGGCCAATGGCCCACGTATTCGAAAGACACCCGTTCCCTGTTGGGCGTCGACTATACGCACATGTTCAGCCCTACGCTTCTCACCGAAGTGCGCGGGGGCTATAGCCGGAACGCCACCGACGAACACGAGAAGTTTCAGGGGCAGGACATCGCCGGTCAACTCGGAATCACAGGCACCACAAACGATCCTTCGCTGCGGGGCTTTCCGCTCTTTACCGTTCAGGATTACCTTCCCATCGGCGCGGCTGCGGCGCAGCCCACCAGTTATCACGTCACCACTATTCTCGCGAGCAACAAGTACACCTGGGTCAAATCCAAACACGTCCTGAAATGGGGATTCGACGTGGAGCGCGTCCGTTTCAATCAGCCATTTCTGAACAACTCGCGCGGCACCTTCAATTTCCAGCGCAACTGGACCAACCATTCCGTAGCCGACCTGCTGCTCGGCATGCTGCAAAGCACTACGCGCACGGCCGAGACCACGCGGAATTACCTGCGTTCCACCAGCTTGGGCGCGTATTTCAACGACGACTTCAAGCTTTCGAGATCCTTCACTCTCAACCTCGGCATGCGCTACGAACTGGACCTGCCTCCGTCGGATCGTTACGATCGCGCCTCGAACTTCAACGCCGGATTGGGCAAGATCGTAATCGCCGATGACCGTAATCTGCCCGGACTTCAGGATCGCCTGGCGAAGTACAATCTGCTCGACAAGGTCGTCCTCGCCAAGGATGTCGGGCACCCGCGATCGTTAGTCTTTCCGGACTACCTGAACTTCGCTCCGCGTATGGGGTTCGCGTGGCGCACGCCGGCCCGCCGCACCACGGTTCTTCGCGGCGGCTACGGGATCTTCTACACCGGCCACCTGCTCAATCCCATCCGCGACAGCCTGATGACCGGATTCCCGTTCTCCGTGAACCAGACCTTCTCACGGCTGGCATCCGATACGAGTCTGGTCACGCTGTCGAATCCGTTTCCCGACAGCCGCACCACGGAAGGTAACACCACAAATTCGAACGGGTACGATCCGCATCCGCCACTTGGCTATTTGCAGAGTTACAACCTGACGGTAGAGCGCGAACTTGGCGCCGGCATGGCGATCGAAGCGGGCTATGTCGGTTCGAAAGGCACCCATCTCGGACGCCGGTACGATCTCAATCAGCCCATCCGCTCGCTTGCGAGCTATCAGGCCAACATCGCTTTTCCGCGGCCTATCGCGGGCATCAATACGATCAACTACTATTCCTTCGGATCGAACTCCAACTACAATGCCGGGCAGATTTCATTGCGGAAGCGCATTCGCGGCATGTTCTATCGCGTGAACTACTCGTTCACGAAGTCGATTGACGACGCGTCACAGATCAGCGGAAGTTCGACCGGTGGATTCGCCAACGCTCAGAATTCGCAAGACCTGAAGAGTGAGCGGGGCCGGTCGGACTTTGACCGCCGCCATGTTGTAACGGCCGTCTTCTCCCTCCCGATGCCGTTTGGGCGCGGCCGCAAGTTCTTTTCCGGAGCGCGAGGATGGAGTAACGGCTTAGTCAGCGGCTGGCAACTCTCCGGCAGCGGCACCTATTACAGTGGGCAGGCCTTCACGATTACCTCCGCCGGCATTGATGCGAACCTTGGAGAGTCCTCCCGGCCGAACCGGATCGGATCGGGGCTTCAGGGAGAGATACCGGGCGCGGGCCGCCGCGGCGTCGATTACCCCTGGTACAAGTTGACCGATTTCGAAAAGGTGCCGCGGTGCCCCGCGCGGGACACCTGCGAAATCAGCCAATACGGCTTTTCTGCCTTCACGTTCGGCAACTCCGGACGGAATATCCTCGACGGCCCCAGGCAGCACTTCATTAACATGGCCTTGCTGAAGAATTTTCGCATGGGTGAGAAGAGGAACTTTCAATTCCGGTACGAGCTGTTCAACATCCTCAACCACGCCAACTTCAGCCTGCCCGACCGCGAGTTCAACGCGCTCGGCGGCGGGCTGATCACTGCCGTGACGGACCGCGGACGCGGCGGCCCGCGAGTGATGCAGGTGGCGCTGAAGTTCGAGTTCTAGAAATACAGCCGCATCCCGATCTCGATCCTTCGCGGCTCGTTCCCTTGACCGGTCACAACTCCAAAGTTCGTCGGGCTGAAGACATTCAGCGAGGGGTTGCCGGGGCTGAAATGGTTCAGTACGTTGATGAACTCGAAGTTCAACTGCGCGCCGATGCCCTCGCGGATCTGCACCGTTTTCCTCACCGCCATGTCGAGGTTCCAGACAGGGAAGCCGCGGAGCGGGTTGCCGGGGCGGCCATCGCGGCCGACGATCATCGGGCGGAAACTCTCGTACGCGGCTTGCGGGTTGGTGAACATATTGATGCCAGATCCGCCCCGCGACGCGTTTCCTGTGCTGCCCGCCGATCCGTTCGCGACGACGTTCATGTGCGCGGTATTCCCTCCGGTATACTCCTTGACTCGGACCGCGCAGCCGCCGGCGAACCCCCCGTAGGACTCGCCGCCGGTACCCACGCACATGGGCGCGCCGCTCTGCGCCCGGAACAGCGGGGCGACGGACCAACCGCCGAGCACGCGTCCCGCAACGCCACGCTGCGCCGCCATGAAAGGAACCTGATAGAGCGCATAAACGTTGAACACCCACGGAATGTCCTGGCTCGGTGTCCGGTAGTCCGTATCGCGATGGTAGGAGTCGATGCTCGTGATTCCGTTCTGCGTCGTGCCGCCGTCGCCCAGCGTGCGGCTGAAAGTTAGATTCGAAAGAGCCGTCAGCCCGTGCCAGTCCTTGAGCGTGACGGAGGCATAGCCGCCGTTGTAGTTCGAAGATGCGCCGCTGACGTTGCTCGGAATGCTTGTGGCCTGCAGCGGACGAGAACTGATCAGGGTGCGTCCAAGAGTCCAGCCGGGCGCGTTATCGAGGGCGGACCATAGGCGGCGGACGTTGGTGTTGAGGATGTCGGCCCGCTGCTTGCTCGCGATCGCGGCCGTGCAGTTCGCAAATCCCGTGCAGTAGGCGCCGGACGCGCCGCCGAGAGCCGACTCGAAGAACGGCTGGGCCTGCACCGGACTGACTCCGCTGACCATGTCGTAGAGATTCGAGAACGCCTGGCCGAAGCTCTGGTTGTTAAGCGTGGTCATGTACGGCACCGAGTTCATTTCGGACATCCACATTTCGTTGCGGCTGATCATTCCGATATATCCGAGTTCAACTTTGACGTGCGAACTGGCCTGGCGTTGTATTGAGAACGTGAACTGTTCGGTGCGCGGCGGAACGATGTGCGTATCGAGCACCGTCGAGGTGCCCAGGGCCGCGTTGGCGCCGACGCCAGGGAAGAACGGCTGTTGGAAAACGCGGTCGACGCCGGGCAAGGGCGCGGAGAGACCGTCGGCGCCGATGCGGAAGGCGTTGGTCGCATCCACGCCCCCCGCGCCGCGGCACACACCGTCGCGGGAGCCGCCGACACATGCGATCGCTTGCCCGATGCCCGTTCCCTGCAACGGAACCTGAACGATGTTGATACCGTTGACCCGCCCATAGATTCTGGCGTAACCGCCACGGAGCACGGTCTTACCCGAACCGAAGAGCTTTCCGAGAACGCCTTCGCTGAACGATGGATTCCACGCGGCCGAAACGCGCGGGCTGAACACGGAGTAGACAGGATCGTACGGATACTTGCGGCCGGGTGTCGTTGAAATAGACGTTGTAGTTCGGCACCACGCTTGAGGACTTGATCGATGTTCCGGACGCTTGCAGCACGCCGCCCTTGCGCGGGTAGAATTGGCGCGACTCCGCCACCATGCCGAGCGTTTGCGCGTAGAGCGAATTCCAGTTGCCGTACTCGCTCGCCGGAACGGTGGACGGGATGTAGGTGGTTGGCGTCAGGATCCCCGCGCCAGCGCCCAATAGATAGGTGGGCGTGGTGGTCATGTTGGAGCCGTTGTCATTGCGCTGGTGCTGGAGGAACAGGCGCGTGTAGTTTCCGCCGAACTGAAACAGGTGGTTTCCATGGACCAGGCTGAGGTCGTCGCGAACCACTTTGTCCTGGCCGTTCCAATAGCGCGACAGCGAGTTGTTCCGATTCACCTGATAGGGGAGAAACGGCAGGTCGATGGCGGCGCCGAGTCCCGGCAATTGCGGCGGAGCGCCCGCCGATCCCCACTCCCACGAGTTGCGTGCGTAGCTGAAGCGGAAATCGTTGATGAGACGCGGCGTGAGCACGCTGGTGAGGCCGGCAACGTAGAAGGAGGGTGTTTGCGGACGGTCCGTGAGAGCCTTCGGCTCGCCCAGTTTGTCGCCCGGGAAGAAGCCGCCGATATCCACCTGACTGGTCGTGAATTGGTAAAGGTGGAAGTAGCGATAGCTGAGCATCAGCCGGTGATTGGGATGGAGATCGCGATCGATGCGGCCCACGGCGAAGTTCGATTTCACCGGCAGGGGCAGTTGCGAGGTGTAGCCCTGAGAGTTGTAGCGGTCGCCGCCCAGCGGATTGTTAGGGAGCGGCATGTACTTGTCCCAGACCTGCGAGACGACGGGGCTCAAACCAATGCCGCGCGGATCGCAGGTGGAGGCTCCGCACTGGGCCGGCTGATACGTAACGCCGCCGACTGTGACGGGCCGGGGATTCAGGTTGTAGGGTCTCCAGGTCCCGGTGCTATCGGGCACCTGGATAACGCCCGCGCGCAGCAGCGCGGTCGGCACGGGTGTTTCGTAGGTGACTACCTGCGGGAAGCGGCGGCCTTCATAGTTGAAGAAAAAGTAGGTCTTGGCGCCTCCCAGAGCAGGCGTCAGCGGGCCGCCCAGCGAGGCGCCAAAACGGTTCTCGTGTGTCTTCGCAAGACGGGCTCCCTGCCGGTTGTTCGACCAGGTGTTTGCGCCGAGGCGGGAACCGAAGTAGTATTCGTAGGCCGCGCCGTGGAATTGGTTCGTTCCGCGCTTGGTGACAATCTGGACTTGGCCGCCCGCAGCGGCGTTGAAATCGGCGGTCTGATTGTTCACGGCGACTTTGAACTCTTCAACGCTTTCGACGGGGGTGGATACAATACCGGAGGGATTGCCGCCCGAGGTGCGGGCCATTGATCCGCTCGAGATCGTGTAGTTCCGGTAGTTCCCGTCCTGATCGCTCGAGACGTTGCCGCCGTCGATGGTGAAGACGTTCTGGTCGTTTGCCTTTCCCGCCATCTCACCGCCCGGAGTCACGCCGGGCTGCAAGGTGACGAACGCGTTGGCGTCGCGGCCGAGATTCGGAAGCGCGAGTAGAGACGGGCCTGCGATTGTGGTGCCGGGCGCGGCGGTGGTGGTCTGCAACTCGGCGCCCGCGGCCGCCTGCACTTCGACGCTGGTCGAGACGGCGCCAACCTGGAGCTTGATATCGAGTGTGAGAACATCGCCGACAAGCACGCGCTGACCGGGCAGTTTCGCCTCGCTGAAGCCGGTGGCCCTGACGGAAAAGTCGTACTTTCCGGGAGCGACGTTAAGGAAGATGTAGCGTCCGGCGTCGTTCGTGACGGCGCGCCTCTTGGCGTCGGTGGTTGTGTCAGTGAGGAAGACGGGAGCGCCTTCGACTGCTGCCCCTTGCTGGTCGGTGACCAGACCCGAGACGGTGCCCGCGGAGGTTAATTGCGCGGGAGCGGGAAGCGCGGCGAGTATCAGGAACGAAGCCAATCCAATAATGCAGGTGCTGCACCGGTCCAGTGTGAAAACCATTCAAGCTCCTTCAAGTTTTTGGAGAATCCGAGGACGTGCCGGTAGTATACACGAAACCGCGATTAGCGAAGGCCTTCGCCGAGGATTCGGCTCAGTAACTCGGGGATCTCGTAAACCGCCCTGTTCTGCCCAGCCCCCGCGCCTTCGCGGTAAGCCTCGTAATTCCGGGTGTCGAGCAGCGTTCGCACCGCCGCGCCGATGTCCCGAGCGAAGTTCTCGACAACGATTCCTGCACCCAGTTCCTCGATCCATTGGGTATTGTAGAGTTCGTGCGCCATCGTCCACGCATTACGCTGCACGATGACGGGCACGCGCTTGGCAAGCGCTTCGCTGATGCTTCCCGGGCCTGGCTTCCCGATGAGGAAGTCGGACATCTCCAGATAGAGCGGGACCTCGCGGGTGAAGCCTTCTACGAGCGTCGGAATGTGCCATTCCATGGCGCGCAACTCGGCCGCAACCGCTTCGTTCCTGCCGCAGATCAGAATCAATTGGATGCCGCTGTCCGCGCCGTTGAGCGCTCGCGCGATCCTTGGCATCTCGGGAGAGCCTTCTCCGCCGAACATCACCAAACCGGTGCGAACATCCGGCCTCAGGCCGCGCCGCACGCGCTCGGCCGCACGGTCGACACCGGACGGCACGTAAAACCTTGGGTTCAGGATCATCCCCGAAACTTGCAGGATTCGGTTCTCCGGAAGGCCGATTTCGCGGGCCTGCTCCACGGCGCGTCGGGACCCGCATATCACCCACTGGTCTATCCTCTCGATCCAAAAGTGCGGTGGGTAGTCCGCGATATCGGTAAGCAGCGTCACGTACGGAGTTCCGGGCAAGACCCGCTCAAGGGCCTCCTTCATCGCGCGGTTGAAGTGCGGGATCAACGACACGACCAGGTCCGGACGCTCGCTTTTCCAATAGGCCTCGAGCACCCTGACCTGCGACCTGTGCGAGGCGCGCATCAGCGCGTGCATCACCGGAATCGTCCGCGCCGTTCCGCGAGTCCAGCCGCGCCTCAACATGATGTTGTACACCTCCTGGAACGGGATGCCGGTGAGCTTCTTGATGAAGTCGATGGGATTGAAGATGTCTTGGATGGAAACCAGCCGCGGCTCCCACGGACAACTCTGCTCGCCGATCACATCCCTCAGCGCGTGTGCCGCGGCGCGATGACCACCTCCGGAATCGATGTAGACCAGGCTGAGACGTTTCATGGGCGCGCGCTCACAGGTCCCGGGCGCTCCCGGGGAGAAAGTCGCGCTCTCGGGCGTTGCTGGCAAGCGACGTCGCAAGCTGAAACGTCCTACCCGCTTCTTCGGAACGGCCGAGCTTCGCAAGCAGGCCGCCGCGGGCGCTTGGCAAGAGGTGGTAGCGTTGAAGCGACCGCTCGGAGGCCAACGCGTTGACGAGTTCAAGACCCGCCCGCGGACCGAACGCCATGGACACCGCGACCGCACGATTCAGTCCGGCAACCGCGGATGGTGCAAGCTGCTCGGCCAAACCTATGTCGCGCACGATCCGTGCGAAACCCGCGATGAGACGGGCGGATTCCATCCTCCAGACCGTCCCTATCGCGCGATGTGTATCGGGACACTTCACTCCAACCGATCACACCATTCTTCGGTCCGTAAGGCAAGACGCGCGTCAAAGCTTCGCACGCAAATGCGCTTCCTGTTCCCTGAGCTCCGGGTAAACTCCGAGCCGAAATCCTCGGCCTCGAACACCGGCCGGATCTCAATTTTCGGATCAGACTTGCCCTAGCCAGAATCCCGCGATCAGCTCGGTAGAAGACTGGCACGCTGGGTTAGGCGAATGCCCCTTCCGCAATCCCGTCAATGGCTCGGATCAAGCGCGCCGCGCCCTCCATCGCCAACACGTCGATGGGCCGCGCTCCCCCCAGCAACGGCTCTGAACCGACGAGCCACAGCGCGGCCGTGTCGCGGTTGAATATGCGAAGGATTCGCGTGAGGACATCGTGCAGATCGACGATGCGGCGCCCCATCTCGGCTCCCACGGGTTCCGTTCGAGCCGTCCATCGCGACACTTGCGCGCTGTCCGCTCCAAGCAGGCGCGCCGCCGGGCGCAAAACAATCGTACCGGTAAGCGGTTTCCAGGGCCGCGCCACGCGGGCGCCACGACCAAAATTTCGGATCGCCATGATTTCAACATGCCTCATCGGTTTCCGTCAAGTAAGGGATCGTTCATCGAACGCAGGCGCCTTGGGGATTGGGAATAGGAA
>SHUI01000190.1 GCA_009697455.1 Bryobacterales bacterium | reverse complement strand
ACTTCCGTCACAACGTCGACGTGGTCTCGATGTCGGCGACTCCCATCCCGCGCACGCTTCACATGTCGCTGCTCGGGCTTCGTGACATGTCGGTCATCGAGACGCCGCCGAAGGATCGCCTTGCGATTCAGACCACGGTTGGCCACTTCCATCCGGACCTGATCAAAGCCGCGATCGAACTGGAGATCGGACGCCGCGGGCAGGTCTACTTCCTCCACAACCGCGTGGATTCCATCTGGAGCCGCGCGGCCATGTTGCAGGAACTGGCGCCGCACGCGCGCATCGGCGTGGGCCACGGGCAGATGGGAGAAGCGGACCTCGAAAAAGCCATGTTGCGATTCGTGACGCACGAGTGCGATATTTTCGTCTGCACCACGATCATCGAGAACGGCCTCGACATCCCGCTCGCGAACACCATCATCATCGAGAACGCGGAGAAATACGGGCTGTCGGAGTTGTATCAGCTTCGCGGGCGCGTGGGCCGCTCGAACCGGCGCGCGTATGCTTACCTGCTGATTCCGCCGGATACGGAGCTAACCGAAATCGCGCGCAAACGGCTGGCCGCGCTCAAGGAATTCAGCGACTTGGGCGCTGGCTTCAAGATCGCCGCGCTCGACCTGGAGCTGCGCGGAGCGGGCAACCTGCTCGGGGGCGAACAGCACGGGCACATCAACGCCATCGGCTTCGACACCTATGTGCGGATGCTGGAGGAAACCGTGCGCGAACTCAAGGGCGAGGAGGTGACGCCGGAGATTCATTCGACGCTGAACCTGGGCCTCGATCTGCGCATTCCCCCCGCGTACGTCACCGACGAAAACCAGCGGCTGCGCGCGTACAAGAGGATCGCCGGAGCGGCGGACGACGCCGGGCGGGAGACAGTCGAGAAAGAATTGGCCGACCGTTACGGGCCGGTGCCCGATGCGGTGCGGAATCTGCTGGAGTATTCGGCGCTGAAGACGGCCTCCGAAAAGATTGGCGTCGAGATTATCGACCGGCGCGGCCTGATGTTGAACATCAAGTTCCATCAGGAGAGCCGGGTCGACCCTTCGAAGCTGATGGAGCTGGTAAAGGGGACGCCCGGTACGCAATTTACGCCGGCCGGAGTGCTGCGGATTCCGGTGGAAAGCGCGGCCTCTCCGGCGGAGATACTCGGGTTTCTGAAGCAGCAATTGGCGTTGCTGGGGTAGCGGCAGCAGCTCTCCGGCATTGACATGCCGGCTTACGGGTTGATCTTGTACTGCCCACGCAATGGCCCCATCAGCGGGTAATATTTCCTCGACCTCACAATCTCCGCAATCTGGCGGACGTGTCCCAGATCATGGAACGCCCACTCGGCCAGCAGCTCTCCGACGGTCACAGTTCCGAATACCGGATGGCGCGCTTCCCGCTTGAGCGCGCTCGCCGGCAGTTCCTTCAGATAGTCGATGTTTAACTCGCGCTGCTCTTCGAAGTGGTCGAACGAATCTTCGGGATCGCGTCCCGAGTACTGCCCGGCGGCGGCGAGCGCATCCTGGTCGTACTCTTCGATCACAGGATTCTCCTCGTTAACCATCCGTTCCACGCGCAGCCGGAAACAGTGCCCTTCCACGTGAGAGAGGTGCTCCAGGATCTCGGCGATCGAGAATCGATCCGGAGCCGGCTTCCACAGCGCATCGTCTCCAGTCAGGATCGACAGCAGCGCGCGCAGTGTTTCGCAGGTCTGCTCCAGTTGTTCGAGGCCCGGAAGTTTCGTTTCAGCGGTCATGTGAACTGCGCTCCGCGCGGATCAGCAGGGCGGTCATGGGAAACGCCAATCCATCCGCCGTCGTATAGGCGCGGCATTTCTTTTGCATGCGCGCGCGAATTTCGTCAATTTGCGATCGCGAAAACTTTTCATGCTGGGCCCGGCCAGGAGTGGAGAGAATGAAGCGTTCCCAGAAATCGTCGAAATCGCGGTAGCGCCAGGTTTCAGTGTGCTCTATCACGGACCGACCGGCGAAACCGGCGCGATCGAGAAGTTCCGGCAGCGCGCTCGGCCTGCCAAAGCGCATCGGCGAAGGTCCACGTCCAGGTATGGTTCGCTCCACGTAGCGGTAAAGCATTCGCGTCCCAAACCGGGGCACGCGGAAAAGAAGACGCCGGTACCAGGGGGCCATGGTTTGAGCAAGCGACGTGGCGGCGACGCCAATACAAGAGGCCCGCCGCGGACGGGCCCAGACGACAAACGAGGCCTCCCCGCCCGGCCTCAGCACGCGCCGGATCTCGGCCAGAGCCTTCAGCGTGTTTGGAAAAAACATGACGCCGAGGGAGCATGCCGCGTAGTCGAATTGCTTCTCCTTAAAGGGCAGCTTCTCGGCGTCGCCATGATAGAACCTAATGTTGGGGATACCCTCCGCGCGCTGCCGCGCTTTCTCGAGCAGGCCTTCGGAGATATCCACGCCCGTCACGTTCAACTCGAAGCGCGTGGCCGCGTAGATTCCGAGGTCGCCAGATCCGCAAGCGAGGTCCAGCATCGGAGAGTGCCGGGTCAGCTGGAGCCAGTCGAGGAGCTTGCGTCCGTACGGCGCCGTGTTGGCGGCAACGTTCTCAGTCCATGCAGCCGCAACCGCGTCGTAGGCGCGCCGCTCGTATTCTTTGTAGGCAACCGCGTTCATTATTATCGAATTCCCACTTCGAAGCCGCAGAGCGGCGCCGGCCATTGGCCCTCTTTCGGCCGCGCTCCGCACGGCACGGCATGGCAGGATCGAAAACCCTCCCGCTGGCCGTCTCCAACGGGCGGCGAAAACCGGCAGACGACAGGAAACGATCGTCTGCCCCACCGGTCCTTCGCAAGCTTATCAGCCCGCGCTACCTCCGTCCTCAGCCTATGGAATTTTCGCCTCCATCCACGTGAATTGTATTGCCCGTCATCCAGTATGTATTCTCGTGGCACAACACGGCAACGCATTTCGCGACGTCCTCGGGCGTAGTCAACCTCTTGTGCGGGTTGCGCGCGATCGCGTGCGCCATCAAAACGCCGCTGCCGGGAATTTTTCGCAATGCCGGAGTATCGGTAACGCCGGCCAAAATCGCGTTGGCGGTAATTCCGAGCGGCGCAAGCTCAAGCGCCAATTGCCGGATATGCGCCTCCAGAGCGGCTTTGGCCGCCGACACCGCGCCATAATGAGGAACCGCCTTCCCGCCGCCCTCGCTGGTCATCGCATAGATCCGGCTTCCCGCTCCCAGCAAATCCGCGGCGACGAGGTCCTGCACCCAGTAGACGAGACTGTGACCCATCAAATCCGAAGTCATCTCCACTTGACGCTGGTTCAACCGGTCGGGGCCCACAAGCGGCTTCAGCGATCCAAAAGCGAGCGAATGCATGAGCACTCGAAGCCGCGCGCCCCGCTCCGCGATGGCCGCGACCACCTCCGCGCGGCAAGCCGCATCGCCCGCATTGCGGTTGAAGAACACGGCCTCGCCGCCCGCGTCGCGTATCCGCTCCATCACGTTCTGAACTTGCGGCATGGTCTCCCGGCGGTCCCAATGGACACCGAAAATGCTCATTCCATTTCGTGCCAGTTCAATTGATACCGCCGCTCCGAAACCACTGCTCGATCCCAGCACGAGAGCCCAATCTGGTTTTCCCGTCACTTGGTTTTTTTCTCCATGCAAATTTCCCGCGCATCACCATCGAGGCTGCGAAGCCGGATCTCCACTCGTTCGGGCGGCATTAATTCCGGAAACCGTTCGCCCCACTCAATCAGGATAACCGCGTCGCGATCGAATAGCTCATCGAGACCGAGTGTCGCAACTTCGGAGGCGAGATCCAGACGATAGAGGTCGATGTGATAAACGCGGCCATATTCGTGTATCAGCGTAAACGTCGGGCTTGAAACGTCGTTTGATTCCGCGGCGCCGAGGCCTTCGACAATCCCTTTCGCGAGCGTCGTCTTGCCGGCGCCAAGATCTCCAATGAGCAGCACGACGCCCTTCTTCGGCAGTTCCGCCGCGATCCGCCGGCCAAGGGCGACGGTCTCTTCACCGGACGCGGTCCGGAAAATACCGTTCACAGCTTCATGGCCCCAGGCAGATAATGAAGCAGGTCCGTGGCGATCAGGCACTGCTCGCCGAGTTCGGCCGCTCCCAGTTCGCCGGCGCGCCCATGCAGCCAAACCGCCGCGAGAATCGCGTCTTCAGAGTCGCCGGGATGCTGAGCGATCAAGCCGGCGATCAGGCCGGTAAGAATGTCACCCGATCCGCCCGTCGCCATCGCCGGCGTTCCAGTCGGGTTGACCCAAACCTGACCACTCGGAAACGCAACGAGCGTGCGCTGGCCTTTGAGCACGAGCACGACTCCGCGCTCCATAGCGAAGGAACGGGCAACTCCCAGGCGATCGGCCTGAATCTCCGCAGTGCTCTTCTCCGTCAATCGCGACATCTCGCCCGGGTGCGGCGTTAAGACGCGAAGCGCGCGCGCGGCGGGCAGCTTTCCCGTCAGCACGTTGAGCGCATCCGCGTCGAGGACCATGGGCTGCGTACACACGGCGAAGGCCTCCGTGACAAGCCTGGCTGTCTTTGGCTCCGTTCCCAATCCGGGGCCGATCGCGACCACGTCCCGGCCCTTGGCCATGGCTGTGACATCGTCTCCCAGCGGCTGCGTCATCAGTTCGGGGTAGCCCGGCGGGTCATCCGAACACACCGTCACCAAACCTGCCCCCGCGCGCAGCGCCGCGATCCCGGCCATCGACGCCGCGCCCGATTTTCCTCTCGTTCCGCCGACCACCAGCACATGCCCGAAGTCGCCCTTGTGCGCTCCTTTCGCCCTCCCGCCGAGGAGGCGGCGAAATTGGCGAGGCACCGAAAGATTCAGGAAAATTGCAGGGTCATTCTCATAAAGACCGGGTGGGCTGCCAATCGCACAGACGCGCAGTTCGCCTACAGCGTCGCAGTTGGGCGGCATGACGTGGCTGATTTTCGGCGCCGTGAAGGTCACCGTATAGTCCGCGCGGACGTATTCACCGGCGCGAGCGCCGGTGTCGCCGGGCATCCCAGACGGGAGATCGACCGAGACGATTTTCGCCAGCGGAAACAGCGTGTTGATCTGGCGTATCACGTCGAGCTGCCGCCCTTCCGCGGGCCCGCGAAGCCCCGTGCCGAGAAGCGCATCGATCACAATCGTTGCGGGGCTCTCCCCCTCCTGCCAGTAATCTGAAAGCGGAATTCCGCTCGCCAAAAGCATCCGGAAATTCTTCCCGGCGTCCGTATCCTCCGATGGAAGATCCGACAGAACGACTTTCATTGAACGCGGGTGAAACCTCGTAAACAGTTGCCGGGCGATCACCAGCCCGTCGCCGCCGTTGTTCCCCTTTCCGCAGAAAATCACGATGCGCTCTTCGGAAAGCCGCGGAAAAGTTTCAACCAGGAAATCGACGACGCGGCATCCCGCGTTCTCCATCAGGACGATTCCGGGAATACCCGCGTCGATCGTGCGGCGGTCCACTTCTCGCATCTGCGCAGCGGTCAGGACCTTCATGGCGTCAGATTCTCCTCGCGATCACGATCGTCATGTCGTCCTGAAGCTCGGGCGTGCCCGTCCAATGCTCGACCGCTTCCATGACTTTGGCGACGATCTCAGGACCGTCGCGGTGCGAATGCTTCACTACCAGATCGATGAGGCGTTGCTCGCCGAACATTTCTTCGTAGGCGTTTTCCGGCTCCGCGATGCCATCGGTATAGAAAACCAGCAGGTCTCCCGGTTCAAGGTCAACGTAACGTTCTTCGTACCTGCAGGACGGAAACGCGCCGACCACCGTGCCCGTGACTTCAAGCAATTGCGGCTGGCCTCGGCGCAAGAGGATTGGCTGAAGATGGCCGGCGTTCGTGTAGGTGAATCGCCCGGTATGGTCGTCGTAGATACCGAAACAAAACGTAGCGTATTTCTCGGCGGATGTGCTGGCGTAAAGCTGCTGATTGAGATGTTCCACTAACTCCGCGACGCTGGAACATTGGCCCGAGGATAATTGCGAACGCATGGTGGACTGGATGGATGCCATGAGCAGCGCGGCCGAGATTCCCTTCCCCGCGACGTCCCCGATCGCGATCGCGGCCGCGGAATCGTGCACGTTCATGAAGTCGTAGTAGTCGCCCGAAACCATGCGGGCGGGGTGGCAGACACCTGTCAGTTGGAGCGTCCGGAGGACCGGGGCGGTGCGCGGGAAAAGCTGGTTCTGCACCTCGCGGGCAATCACCAGTTCGGATTGCAGGCGCTCCTTCTCCTTCTCGACCACGAAGAGCCTCTGAAGGTTTTCCGTCATGCTGTTGAAAGACGCGCTGAGTTCGGCGATCTGATCCTTTCCCCGCACGGGGATGCGGTGCGAAAAATCCCCGCCCTGGATCTTCAGCGTTCCTTCGTAGAGCTCATGCACCGCGCCGGTGATGGTCCTGGCCATGCGGACGCCCCGTTCCAGCGCCAACAGCTCGACGGCAAGAAAGGAGAGCGACAGCAGGACGAACGCCACGAGCACGCCCTGCGTCCACTGCACGGTTTGTCCGAAAACCGCGCTGAGAACAGCCGAGGGCCGCGAATGGACGATCAACGCGCCGAGTTCGGGATTGCCTGGCCTTTCCCAGACATCGACGCTGACCGGAGTAAGCCATGTCAGATCCTCGTCAAAGAAGTTCTGCTGTTGCGGGATGAGGTCGCGGCGCGGGGCGCGCAGATCCTGCGCCGTCAGCGGCAGACCCAAGAAGGAGACATCGCCCAGTTTTGGGGAGAGTTGCGTCAGAAACTCACGGGTGACAAGGGCAATTACGGTGACTTCCGTGTCCGAGTCCACTTCATGCGCCCAAGCGTAGATTCCGCCCCCGCGCAACAGGATGCCGTGAGAATCCTTCCAGCCCTTCGGAGGCGCCTCAAGGGCCGAAGTCTCCGGGAACCGAAGGTCCTTCGAACCTCGCACCAGCACCTCGACGCTGGGGAAACGGCCTTGGATGAAGGCCGTCATCCGTCTGAGCGTCGCGGGCTGCATCTCCTCGCTCATCGCGGCGAGGGCCCGCGCCGATTGGGACAGGCCGCGCGTGCGGCGCTCCAGTTCCGAACTCACCAGGTACACGGCCATCTGACCCGTGATGACGTAACCGCCGGTGACGGCGAGCGCGAGGATCAACACGATCGGCACGACGCCGATGAACAAGTAAGTGACGATGAGCCGGTTGCGCAACCTCCACATCGCCTTTTCGACGGCTCGCCGCGACCGCCGGATGGCAAGAAGCAGAGCCATCCCGTAGAGTGCGAAAGTAACGGCGATAGCGACGCCGGGGGGGAATGGAATCCACGGGGACGCGGCCCACGTGAGGAGGAGGACGGCGAAGACTTTCTCCATGAGGCCGAAGCTCCGATAGAGAGCTTTCACGCGTGAGGGCATCGTCAGTTTCATTTTAGCGCGGGCTCAAAACGCGCCGCCGGTTTTTGTCGCGCGGGAACGGAATGATGTTCGGGGATTGGTGGGGCAGCCCGAAAGCCGCAAGGGCGGTTGAGGCGCCGGTTGTTGCGATGACCGGGTGCGGGCCGCCCTTCGGTATGTGTGGTTCGGTGGAGTGTTCGGAATTGGACTAGGGTCGTTTCGCCGTTTTTGATTGCGCGGGAACAGGAGGGGGTTCGAGGCTTGATGCGAGCAGCCGAAGGTGGCAAGGGCGGCGGTGATCTCGTCCGTGACTTCGGCGTAGTCTGGGGCAAGGCTGGCGGGCGGTATTTGCCGGGTGGAGTGGCCGGAAACAAGGTTAGGGTCGTTTCGCTGTTTTTGGTTTCGCAGAGTCAGAAGGTTGTTCAACGCTCCGTGGAACCTGCGGTGGAAACGAGCCTCGTATCGGTGCACGAGGTCGAGTTGTGGTGTGTCGGCCGACGAGTCGAAAGCAGCGGCGATGCGGGAAACCGGATCCGTGGCCGCTTGAGACGCCATTGCCAAGCGCTCAATTCCCGACTGCATGATGCGGTGTTCGATAGCCAGGGCACGCCGAATACGCCACAAGGATGACGTCATTTCTTCTACGAGACCCTTCTCGACGCTATCGGCGGGCCCGAAGCGGGAAGCGAATTGGTCTTGTAGTTCGTTAAGCGAGCAAGAGGATTCGCCCGGTAGCAGGGCGCGCCGGGAGAACAGGCCGTGGCGAATGGCATTCTGAGCCGAACGCGCGATTCCGGCCGGAGTTTTGCGGCCTCGGGCAAGCGCGCCGTTGGCACGGGAAGCAACAAGTCTACGTTGAGAAGTCACGGTAATACCGTCCTGAGAGCAGGGTACACCATGAAGTCAAGCGTCTACTTGTTAAGTATTGTTGTTTCATATGGTTATGCCTTGTGACCGGCTTGGCGCAGAAAGTACAAGCCAAGGCCGAGTTTCAGGTCACCGGCGTAGTTTCAGGGTAATGCGCCGATCAGTCGCTTACGCGGCGCGTTCGCGTTCGAAGAACCGCAGACCGTTTTCCCGGAAGTCGTCGAGCGACGGAAACTGCTTGTCGCTCGCGCTGGTGATCCGCATGCGATCCTTCTTCGTAATCCCGCCTTCGAAATCCTGGTGTACCATCACGCCCTTGAACGGGATCTGTTGCAACTGAAACTGCTGGCATGAAATTGCAGCCAGCCGCGCCTTGTCGCTGTCTTTCACGCCGAACAGGAAGAGCGGACGCGCGCCGACGTCGAACTGATAATCCACCTCGTACTCGTCGTGATCCGGAATCGGCAGCGTTTTCCGCCGCGGGTTGTACGCGGCCAGTTTCTCCTCGACGAACTCGTCCAGTTGCTCGTAGAAAAGACTCTGGATGACCTCGCGCTTATAGTACTGCATACTGGAAACCTTGGCGACCGTCTGCGCGAATTGAAGCAGCACCGGGTACAACCGCTCGGGTTCGGCATCGATAAACAGCCGCCCATCCTGTTCCTGAATCCGGTTTTCCGACAGGATGCGACTGAAGATGCGTTGCTTGTTCACGGTGTCCAAGTCGTATGTGTACGTGAGACGCATCAGGGTCATCCCATGATCGCCGATGCGGATCTTGCCGGAACCGTTCACAGGTTCATCGAGGAAGATGTCCACCATGTCGCCGTCTTCGTGAAATAACGGGGCCATGACCTGGAGCACGCCGGGACGACGCTCCCGGAACGCCACGTGGCCATTGAACTGCCGTTTCAGTAAATCCAAGCCGGTCACTGCGTTGGTTCCTCGTCGAGGAAAGGCAATTTACCTTGCGCGGGATCCTCGAAATATTTGCTTGCGTCCGTGATGTTCGCCACCCTCATGAAATACTGTACCGCTTCTTCAAAGGACCCGAAATCCCCGGTGATTGACGCTTTCCGGCCGCCGTCCGGCCTCTACCATCCCGGCAGTAGCGCGATGGACGTGGAAGTCAGAATGCGGGTGGTCCGGATCGAACGCGGCGTTGTATTCGCCGTGCGGCCCGTTGCAACGGAGCAGGACCACTTCTCCGGACCCGTGCTTCGGCAGGAACGCCAGGCCGGCGGAAAAATTCTCCGGGAAATCCTGGTTGCGCCTGATGAACACGTGGAACTCCCGATTGTCACTGGTCGACTTCACGCGCATGTCATTACGGAAGTTCC
>SHUI01000189.1 GCA_009697455.1 Bryobacterales bacterium | reverse complement strand
AGGGAGACTGAAAAACGCACTCCTGATCGCGGAAGTAACACCAAGCGGAAACTCCAGGGTGCCCACCCAATAACTTGAATTGAGCGCCGTGTTTCCAACCGTTGTGGAAGGAGCGGCGATCGCGAACAGAAGGTCGTAGGCGTTGGCTGTGGTTTCAGTAGTTGAACCTACAATCGCGCCGTCCCCAAGGCGGCCGTTGATCGTGCCGCCCAGCAGTTGCGGATTCGTCATTGTCAGCAGGCCAGCCGGGGATACGGAGTAAATGCCCGAACCGCTTACCGAAACGGACGCAGCGGTGGCAACGGTCTGCTGTCCCGCAAAGGAAAGCCCTCCCGCGCCATCGAAGGTGATGGCTCCGGTCATGCTGCGAGCGTCGGTGGCGGATCCGCTCGAATCCGGAGATAGCTGTATGTGTCGAAAGAAATACTTGCCGCTTAACGACCGGTTGTCCAGCGTTTGCGTCCGCGCCGCCGCCGCCAACGACAGCAGCAAGAGTCCCGTACGACACCAGTGTTTCATGCCGTAATTCTAACCGATCCTCCCCGTGCAACCGTGGTACGGCGGTAACGGTACAAAAGGTACATTCATCGATTGCTAATGTAGATTAGAAACTCACGACGCCATGCGGGGTTGACGAGTAATGACGGATGACTGGTTCGCAATAGGGGGTGAGCCGAATGAGAGATAACTGTTTCCGCCTGACCGGCGCGATGTTCGCCGTTCTGGCATGCGGCTTTTCGCAGACGTCCGATGCTCCGGAAGCGTTGGGGGATGACCAAGCGCCGGTACTCGCCGACCACGCGGAGTGCCTGTTGTTCGGGCCGCGGCGTGAGCGCCTGCTCAAAACAGGCGTTGGCGAGAAGGAGACGGAGGTCTTCGTGCTAAGCAGTTTGACGGAAGGCGTCGCCACACGTCTCGCTTTCGTGCCCGGCGGCAGCCGGACGGACACGAGCCAGAAATACGATGCACTGTCCACGATCGACCGCTACCTGTTCGCCGATATGCAAGCCAACGGTGCAACACCGGCCGATATTACGAACGATTTCGAGTTCATCCGCCGCGCCACTCTGGATATTACCGGCCGAATTCCCACTCCGGGGCGCGTCATCAGCTTCACATCCGACGCCTCTCCCGGAAAACGCGCGAAGCTGATCGATGAGCTGCTCGCCTCACCGGAGTACACGGACAAATGGGCCATGTATTTCGGCGATCTCTACAGTAACCGCGCAGGTCCGGGATCGGTTGGGATCCAGCGCTTTAACGAAGGGCGGAATGCTTTCTACTCGTGGATCCGAGCCGCGGTGGGAGGAAACAAACCTTACAACCAAATAGCAGTGGAGTTGATATCCGCCAAGGGATCGAACAGTTATGCGCAGGGCGAGCTCAACTGGATGGTGGGCGGCGTGGTGACCGGGGGACCGCAGCAAGATATCTGGGATGCACAGACCGTAGCGGCGATGGAAACCTTCCTCGGATTGGGCCATGTGAACTGCCTGCTTTGCCACAATGGCCGCGGCCATCTCGACTCGCTGAGCCTTTGGGGAAAGAGCGCGACACGCGCCCAGGCTTGGGGCCTCGCATCGTTCATGTCTCATGCCGCCGTGGTCCCGGTGCGCGAGGCGAATGTGAACAATCCGCGCTATTCCGTCGAGGACGACACGCGCTATCGCACCGATTACGCGCTCAACACAACAACCGGCAACCGCCCCACGCGCGCGCCAATCGGCACGCAGCGCACGGTGCCGCCCGTCTATCTCTTTAGTGGCGCCAAGCCCGACGCTGGCGAGACCTACAGGGCCGCCTTCTCCAAGGCTGTTACTTCAGATTTTCAGTTCGCGCGCGCGACGGTGAATTATATCTGGAAAGAGTATTTCGGCCGCGGCATTGTCGATCCCGTAAATCAGTTTGATCCGGCGCGGCTCGACCCGGACAATCCGCCGCAAGAACCCTGGACGCTGCAGCCTTCGAACGCCAGGTTATTGAACGCGCTCGCGAAGGATTTTGTTAACACCGGCTATGACCTTAAGGCCCTGATGCGCCAAATCGCAAACTCGCAATCCTACCAGCTTTCGTCCCGCTACAACGGACAATGGAACCCGGCCTGGGAGAAGCTGTTCGCAAGAAAGCTTGTCCGGCGCCTATGGGCAGAGGAGATTCACGACGCGATGGTCCAATCGAGCAACGTAAAGCCGAACTACAACATTCGGGGTTTTACGGACCAGCCCGGCTTCGCTCCGGTTTCCTTCGCGATGCAATTCCCCGAGACTATCAACATGCCGGACGGCGGCGGCTCGATCAGCCAATTTCTGGACAGCTTCCTTCGCGGAAACCGCGATGAGGACGAGCGGCGCCAGGATGGCTCGCTCTTGCAGGCGCTCGACATGATGAACGACAACTTCGTGATGAGCCGCATTCGTGCGACCCCGGCGGGAGTGAGTCTGCTCTCGCAGAACATCAACCTTCCCGACGATCAACTGGTGAACAACCTGTTTCTGGCCGTGCTTTCGCGCTACCCGAACGACGCGGAGAAAGCCACGGCGCTGGCGAGTCTCAAATCGGGCACCCGCGCGCAGAAGGCAGAGAATCTTCTCTGGTCGCTCTATAACAAGGTCGATTTTCTTTTCAATTACTAAGGAGCCGCACGATGAACGGACAGGAACACTTCGATCGCTTCACGGCGCGGAATCCGCGGCCTCACAAGACCTTCTTCGACCGGCCGCACTGGACGCGGCGCGAGTTCTTCCATCTGCCGGTTGCGGGCGTAACGGGCGCATTCCTTGCCGGGCGGGCGCGCGCGGCCGAATCCGTAACGGCCGCGGCCGTCACTACGCAGAATAGAGCGAAGAACGTGATTTTTCTCTTGCTGGCGGGCGCGCCGAGTCACACCGATACCTTCGACTACAAAGAGGTGATCGGCGTGACGCCAACGGACGTCATGAAGCCGGCGACAATTAGCGGAATAAGGTGGCCCGCAGGCATCCTGCCGAAGCTGGCGGATCAGATTCCGAACATGGCCATCGTCCGGTCCATGCGATCGTGGGCGCTCGTGCATTCGCTCGCTCAAACCTGGACGCAGATCGGCCGCAATCCCGCGGCGGCGCTCGGCGGCATCGCGCCAAACATGGGCAGTATTGTCGCGATCGAAAAGGACGCGGAACGCAAAGCGAATCAGGTGTTCCCTACGTTTCTCGCGTTGAATTCTAACGGAGCTTCGGGGCCCGGCTACCTTCCAGCCGGCTATGCCCCGTTCAAAGTGAACCCCGCCACGGACCGTACCGGCCAGGGCACGGGCATCAGCAACACCACCAATGTGGACGGTGTGGCGCGCCTTGAAGACCGCTGGAGCCTTCTACACTCGCTTGACGACCCGCTGCGCATCAACTCGCCGCTCGGCCGTCCGCCGCAGGACTACGAGAATTTCTACCGCGCTGCGAAGGGTATGATGTACAACCCGGTTGTGGATTCGTCGTTTAAGTTCACCGCGGCCGAGAGCCAGAGGTACGGAAACAACGCATTCGGTAACGCATGTCTGGTGGCGAAGCAGGTGCTGGCGGCGAATCAGGGCACGCGCTTTATTCAGATCACGCTCGGCGGGTGGGACATGCACCAGAACATCTACGCGGCAAACCAGTTGCCGGCGAGGGCGAAAATTCTTGACGACGGATTGGGGGCGCTGCTCTCCGACTTGAAAGCGAACGGACTCCTGAACGAAACGCTCGTCGTTGCCGCCGGTGAGTTCGGCCGCACCGTGGGCGCGCTTTCGGGGGCACAGGGGCGCGACCACTTCCTGCAACAGTTCGCGATGTTCGCAGGCGCTGGAATCAAGGGCGGAAGATCGATCGGTTCGACCAACGCCACTGGGAGCGCCACGACGGAATACGGATGGTCGCGTCAACGCGACGTCAAGCCGGAAGATGTGGAGGCCACTATCTATTCGGCGCTCGGCATTAACTGGACAACGGTACGATACGACGATCCGTTCGGCCGCGGCTTCGAGTACGTGCCGGATTCGAAAGAGGACGTGTACGGGCCGATCAACGAACTGTGGGCGTAACTAACCTTCGAAGAATACGGCGTCCTTCTCGAGGACGTTCCGCGTAATGAAATCGGCAACCGTGTCTTCGGCGGTCTCGGCCTTCGGTGGTTCCGGAGCGGTGGTCTCGGCGGATTGATCGGGCGCTGATTTCGGTTCGTCTGGCATGGTCTACCTCTCGCCGCTTTATCGTAACACCTTCGCGCGATGCGGACGCGCCGGGTTCTTAGCGGCGAGCGGTTCCTGGGCGTAGAATTGCAACAATGGAGCAGGTCATCCCATGATGTTCAGCTTTGTTGTCGCAGCCCGCGGCCTGCGCCGTAGTCCCGGCTTCACACTGGCCGTAATATTCACGCTCGCGCTTGGCATTGGCGCTAACACGACCATGTTTTCCGTTGTGAACGCGGTGCTTCTGCGTCCTTTGCCGGGGTATCAGACAGATCGCCTCGTGCAGATCTGCGACACCGGCCGGGGCGCCTGCACATACCTCGCGCCGGACGTCTATCTCGAACTTCGGAAGCAGATCCGTTCTTTCGAGCCAGTCGCAGCGAATCAGTTTTGCCGAATGAATCTGATTGGCGCGGGCGACGTGGAACAGGTAACGGCGGCGTGCACGACGGCAAACTGGTTCGAGATGCAGCATGCCCAGGCGATGCTCGGCCGCACTTTCCTGCCGGACGAAGATCAGCGCGGCCGCAACAAAGTGGCTGTACTCGATCACGCCTATTGGCAGCGGCGGTTTGGCGGCGATCCGAAAATCGTTGGCAAGACCCTCACGTTCGACCGGGAGCCGTGGGTAGTCGCCGGTGTCATGCCTCCCGGTTTCACGCCGGCCGGTTTACCCGGTTCTCCCGTCTACACGCCGTACGTGGTTGCCGACAACCCGCATGGTCTGAATGTAACGGCACGCCTCAAACCGGGCGTCTCGCTCGAAGCGGCCCAAGCGGAACTGAACGTTCTCTCCAGCCGGCTTTCACGCTCGAACCCCGATTGGAAGGCTCTAAAGCTTTCCGGGACGCCGGTGTTGGAGCAAATGACCGGCCCCCAGCGGCCCTTGCTGCTCCTGCTGCTTGGAGCCGTTTCTTTCGTTCTGCTGATTGCGTGCGTGAACGTGGCGAACCTGTTGCTCGCGCGTTCCGCTGCGCGGCGGAACGAGATCGATATCCGCATCGCGCTCGGGGCCAGCCGCGGCCACATCGTCCGGTTTCTGCTGGCGGAAGCGCTTACCCTTTCCGCCGCCGCCAGCGTGGCCGCGCTGGCATTCGCCTACGGAGGAATCCGGGCTCTGAAGCCGCTAACCGCGAGCCTTCCCCGCTCCGGCGAGATCGTCGTTGATGGACGCGTCCTGCTATTCGCGCTGCTTCTCGCCATCGTCGCGGCACTCCTATTTGGGGTCTTTCCCGCCCTTCATTCTTCAGAAACGTCCCGTGTTGCCGGAATGCGTTCGCGGGCTACTTCCAGATCGCAGGGAACGCTGGTCGCGGCTGAAGTGGCGCTCGCCTTTGTGTTGCTGATGGGCGCGGGACTCCTGCTCCGGACATTCGCAGCCATAAGGGCGGCGGATCTCGGCTACAATCCTCGAAACGTCCTGACGAATTTCCTGGCGCTGCCCCCGGCGGAGGACGGCGGCCGCGCGGCCGGCGCCGCTTTGTTCGCTCGCATTCGGGAGCGGGTCGTTGCGCTGCCCGGCGTTCAAGCGGTTGCAACGGCCAGCAGTTTGCCCATGTTCGGCGTATCACTGTCGATGGACGTTCATCCCGAAGGCCAGCCTGAGCGACGTCAAGAACACGTTGCATCCATGAGCGTGATCAGCGACGGCTATTTTCGCGTCCTGCGAATTCCGCTGCGAGGAGGGAGATTCTTCATGCCCAGCGACCGCGACGGAGGCACTCGTGTCGCCATCGTGAGCGAGTCGATCGTGAATCGCTATTTCGCCGGAAAGGCCATCGGCAAACGCATCATCCTTCCGGAACTGTTATTCAATATCGATGCCGGCAAGAATGTGGCCGCCGAGATCACGGGCGTCGTGGGAAATGTCTGCGTGAACTCAGTGGAGGATTGCGAGGCCGAGCACATCTATCTCCCGGAAGCGCAGAACGCGTTGCGCATGGAGAACCTGCTGGTACGAACCGCGGGCGATCCGAAGGCCTCGGAGAGGGCGGTGCGGCACGCGGTATCACTCGAAGCCCCGTCCATTCCGCTGGACGATTTCCAGACCCTGGAAGAACGAACGGCTTACCTCACGGACGGACCCAGGCGCTTCATGTGGCTGTTAGGAGTATTCGCGGGGCTCGCGCTCCTGCTCGCAGCCGCCGGCATCTTTAGCGTGTCGTCGTACCTCGCGGCGCAGCGCGGGCGTGAGATCGGTATCCGGATGGCGTTAGGCGCCACCGGCGGCGATATCGCCTGGCTTATGTACCGGCGCATCCTGCTGCAATCGGCTATTGGCTTGGCTATAGGGGCCGGGTCCGCGGCATGGCTCACGCGCCTTCTCGAATCTCTGCTCTTCGGCGTCAGTACGGGCGATCCGGCAATTACCGTGGCAGCCGGCCTCACGCTGATGGCAGTTTCGATTCTCGCGGCCGCGGGTCCGGCTTTACGCGCGACGCTGACCAATCCGGCGAGCGTTTTGCGGCGGGAATGAGAACGGCAAACCGTTTAGTTTTAGTACGTCGCCCGGCCGCCGGAGGCGTCGTAGCATTGCGCCGTAACGAACGAACAGTCGGGGCTGGATAGAAAATGCACGATGGCCGCGATTTCCTCCGGCGTTCCGGTCCGCCTCATGGGAATCTTGTCGGTCATGTAACTGATCTGCGCTTCGGTCAACTGCTCGAGTATCTTCGTGCGAATCACCGCCGGCGTCACGCTGTTTACGCAGATGCCTTCGGTGGCCACTTCCTTCGCCATCGACTTGGTAAAGCCGATGACGCCAGCCTTGGTTGCGGAATAACCCGTCATGTTCGGGTTTCCTTCTTTTCCCGCAATCGAGGCGATGTTGACGATGCGGCCGTACTTCCGCTCCCGCATGTGCGGGATCACGGCCCGGCAGCAGTTGAAGACGCCCGTAAGATTGACCGCGATCACCTTCTGCCAGTCATCGTCGGTCTGCTCCCAGAGCGGGGCGGCCTTGCCGGCGATTCCAGCGTTGTTCACCAGAATGTCAACCCGCCCCGTGCGCGCGATTACCTCCGCCACCGCCTGATTCGCCGAGGCGGAACTCGTGATGTCGAGTTTCAGGCCAAAAGCCATGCCGCCAATCGAGCCGGCTACCTCCGACGCGCCTAACAGATCAAGATCGGCCACGGCTACGGTGGCCCCGGCTCGCGCCAGACGGCGTGCTATGGCCTCGCCGATGCCCGTGGCCGCTCCCGTAACTATGGCGGTTTGCCCTTCGAGTTCGAACATGCGCGGCCGCCGCTACTCTTCTTTGGTGACGACAACCGTGATTTCAGTTGTCACGGAGCGGTGCAGTTTCACACTCACCTTGTGCTCGCCCAGCATCTTGATCGGTTCGCCGAGTTCGATCTTCCGGCGGTCGATCGTGAAGCTCTTTGCTTCGAGCGCGTCCGCAATGTCCTTGGCCGTGACCGAACCGAATAGCTGGTCGTTTTCGCCGGCTTTCTGGGAGATCGTCACCGTGACGCCCCCGAGCAGCTTCGACAGGTCTTCAGCTTCGTTCTGCTGCTTCGCGTCGCGCCGCAGATGGGCCTGACGCTCCTGCTCGATGATCTTCTTGTTGGATTCGGTCGCCGCCACGGCGAACCGTTTCGGCAGCAGGAAATTGCGGGCGTACCCGGCGGCGACTTTCACCATGTCGCCGCGCTGCCCTAAGTTCGCGATATCTTCTTTGAGAATGACTTCCATTTTCTTTTCCTCTAGAACGGCGCCGCAAACGGCAGCAGCGCGATGTTCCGCGCCTTCTTGATCGCGTCGCTCAGCCTTCGCTGATGCGGATTGCACACGCCGGAGATGCGCCGAGGGACGATCTTGCCGCGCTCCGCGATGAATGCGTTGAGCGTCTTGACGTCTTTGTAGTTGATATCGTCCATCTTCTCGACGCAGAAACGGCACACCTTCTTGCGCCGGAAATACTGCTTCTTTTGTGTGGCGACGGCCTTATCGCCGCCGGTGGGACGCTGCCCCGCGCTTCCCGGTCTTCCTTTGGATTCCGCCATGTTAGATCTCCTTCTCCGGCACAGGCTCGCCCAACATCTGCTGCGCCACCGATGGCAACGCGGGTGAGACCGCCGGCGCAGCCGTCGCCTTCCTTGCAGCGCGCTTGTCGCGCTGTTTCTTACGCTTGTCGAGACGCTTCAGCGTCAGATCGATGCGCACCGTCAAGAACTTGATCACGGAATCCGCAACTCGCAGACGCCGTTCGAATTCCTTGACCGCGGCTCCTTCCGTGGTGAACGTGAACAGTACATAGTATCCTTCCTTGTACTTGTCCACCCGGTAAGCTAGCTTACGCTTTCCCCACTTGTCGACTTTGTCAACCGTACCGCCGGCCGTCGTGATCGCCGCTTTCATCTGTTCGATGAGAGCGTCGACTTCCTCTTCGGTGGCGTCGGGTTTCACGATAAACAACTCTTCGTAAATCCTCATGCATCCTCGTTTTTTAAGCCTTGGGCGCGACGATTGTATTTCGTCATGGACTTTTCGACGCCTTCAGCAATTATGGATTCGACCGCTTCGGCGGCAAGGCCTGCCATCTCATCCATTTCCTTCTCAAGCGAGCGCTTTACAGGCGCCAGCAAGTACTGCGCACCATCATTCACCGGCCTTCCGGGATGAACTCCCAGCCTGACGCGGCAAAACTCCTGGGTCCCAAGCGAGCCGATCAGCGAAATGACGCCGTTATGCCCACCTGCCGAACCGCCCGGCCGGACCCGCAAACTCCCCCAGGGGAGATTCAACTCGTCGAACACGGCAACCAGGTCCGAAATCCCGATCCCATGCTTTTCCATCAGCGGCCCCACCGACAGGCCGCTCAAGTTCATGAACGTTTGGGGCTTCGCCAGCATCACAGGCTTTCCTGCAATTTCCCCCACACCCATGAGCGCCTTCGAATCCTTCCGGCCCACCCGGATTCCGTTTCTTTCCGCCAACCGGTCCACAACCATGAATCCCAGGTTATGCGGCGTGCGGGAATACTCTTCACCCGGGTTACCAAGCCCCACCACCAAATACATACCGCCTTACTTCTTCTTGGCTTTTGTGTCCGGGGCCGGCTCTTCTTCCTTCTTGCCCTTCTTGATTACTTCCGGTTCGGCTCCGGCGGCCGCGACGGGTTCAACCGCGTCGGGAGTGGCAACCACTTCTGCACGGAGAGCCACCACGTGAGCGATCACCGAATCCGGCGCGCTCATCAGTTTAGTCGACCCGGAGAGCGGAATGTCCCCCGCCCGCTTGCTCTGCCCGATCATCAATTCCGTCACGTCCACCACGAAATGCTCCGGAATATCGTCCGGCAGGCACTCGATCTCGACTTCACGCGTGATGATCTCGAGCAGACCGCCTTGAAGCTTGATGCCCTTCGCCTCGCCCTGCGTAA
>SHUI01000188.1 GCA_009697455.1 Bryobacterales bacterium | reverse complement strand
GGCCTTCTTCAAGGCAACCAGCCGGTCTCTATCGGCCTGCGTCATTAGTAGTTGTCCCTCTTTCATCCTCCAAGTTTGGAGTTGTCAAGGGGACATTTCTACTTTGCGCTAAGGGGACATTATCACTTTGCGGTGACACGGGCACTTTCAGAATGTTCAGAATCTGAAGAATATCGATGCCATCCGAGGAGTGTCTCGGAAATAGATTTCAAGAAAAGGTCTACGTGGAAGGAGGTGGCGACCGCAATAAGGATCTGGCCAGTCGTTGCCGCCTCCAGCCGCTCGGCCGGAGTCCTGGCCAACATCCAGCGGATCAGTGTCAGGTCCACGCCGTCCGGCGCGTACGGCGATTCAGGGCCCATGTTTCCCGAGGATAGCAGGGCGGGCCGCTGCGGTTGCGCCACGAACGAAGCGGTCAGGCAGGCGGCATCAGCCTACCACGCGAGCGCCGTGGCATCCACCCTCGGGTCCGCACCCGCGCTTAGGATGTTCGTTTCCGGGTCGATGAGAATTCCCGCGGTCGAATTCATCGACCACGGTCCCTTCATAATCACTTTGTGTCCCTTCTTTGCCAGCGCGTCCTTCGTCGCAACAGGTATTCGCGACTCGATCGCCAAGTCGCCCCTGTACATCGTGTGCGGGAAGGGAGATGAGGGGAATGCCCGCGTCGACCAGCGCGGCGCTTCGATCGCGTCCTGCACGTTCATCCCGAACTCCACCACGTTGAGGAACGTCTGCATCGTGCGCATGCACTGGTCGTCGCCGCCGGGGCTGCCCAGCAGGAAAAACGGTTTTCCATCCTTCGTCACCAGCGTTCCCTGGAGCGTGCTGCGCGGGCGCTTGCCTGGCTCAAGGGCGTTCGCATGCCCGGCCACCAGCGAATAGTAGTCGCCGCGGCAGTTGAACGGGAAGCCGAGATCTCCCATCACGACTTTCGTTCCGAAACCGCTGTGCAGGCTCGGCGTGAAGGAAATAGCGTTGCGGTCCTTATCGACGACCACGATGTAGCTGGTGTCGCCCTCGTGGTCGGCCGCTCCTGCGTAATCGACGTCGATGGGCCGTGGCGTCTCGTCCTTCGCGACCGTGCCGGGACGCAATTCCATCGAGGCCCGTACGGGGTCGATCAATTTGCGGCGCTCCGCCGCATACTCGCGCGAAAGGAGGCGGTCGTACGGAATGCTGATGAAATCCATGTCGCCGAGGTACTTGTCGCGATCCGCGAAGGCCAGCTTCACGGCCTCGACGCCCGTGTGAATGTATTCGGGCGAATTGTGTTTCAGCGCTTTGATGTCGTAGCCTTCAAGCAGGCCGAGGACGAAAAGCTCGGCCGGTCCCTGGTTCGCGGACGGGTTCTTGTGAACCTGATAGCCCCGGTAGGTGTACGTTATGGTGGGTTCGACCTTCGCAGTGTAGGAAGCGAAATCCTCGTACCGGAACAGGCCGCCGTTCTCTTCGGAGAACGAGGCCATCGCGCGAGCGATGTCGCCTTTGTAGAAGCGGTCGCGCGCGGCCTGTAGCGCTGCGTGGCGCCCTTTCGGCGCGGCTTCGCTTTCCGCGTCCACCAGCTTCTGCAAGGTCGCGGCGAGGCCGGGATTCTTCCAGATTTCGCCCGCCTTTGGAGCCTTGCCGCCAGGGAAATATGTCTTTTCGCTGGTGGGGTATTTGTGCAGTGCTTTCGAACTCGTGATGGCCTTCGAGAACGACTCGGAAACGGGGAAGCCTTCGCGGGCCATCTCGATCGCGGGTGCAAGCGTCTCGGCGAAGGTCATGGTGCCGAAGCGGTCGAGCATGATGTACCATGCGTCGATCACGCCGGGGACTGTGCCGGAAAGCAACGTGTCGTTGACGGGAATCTTGCCTTTCGCGTTCTTCTTGTACCAGTCGATGGTGGCAAGTCGCGGGGACGTGCCCTCGGCGTTGATCGAGAGGACCTGCTTCGACTTGGCGTCGTAGACGAGAAGAACCGCGTCGCCGCCGATGCCGTTTGCCGCCGGCGACACCAAGCCCAGAACGGCCTGCCCGGCCACGATGGCGTCGAATGCGTTACCACCCGCGCGAAGCACTCGCTCCGCGACCATGGTGGCCTCGGGTTGCATGGAGGAAACGGCGTGGTTGCGGCCGCGCGCGACGGGCCGCATGGCGGCGGGCAAGACCGCGGCGGAAAGGCACGCGGCGCACAGGGTGAGGGCAAAGCGATTCCGGGTCATTACGGGTAACAATATCAGAGTTTCAACCCCGTTGTTTGGTCGGATTAGCGGCGGACGAGGAACACTGCCACCTCCGCTGTCAGATTGGGAAACAACGCCACGCGCCGATGGCCTGCCAAAAAGTAGCGCTTTTCAATTGTTAGGTCCTCTTTCAGGGCAAGGCTCTCGAAATCGTGCACGGTCAGGAAATGGATGTTCGGCGAATCGTACCAGTCGTGCGGGAACAACTTGTTCCTGGGCGCACCGCCGGAGAGGAGCATTGAGGCCCGTACGGACCAGTGGCCGAAGTTCGGAAACGCCACAATCGCACGGCGGCCGACGCGCAGCATTTCCCTGAGCAGTTTCAGAGGCCGGCGGGTCTCCTGAAGCGTCTGGCTCAGAATAATATAGTCGAAGGCCTGATCGGGATAATCTTCGAGCCCGTCTTCGATGTCTCCCTGGTAAGCGGAGACGCCGCGGGAGATCGCTCCCCGAACCTTCGCGGCGGCAATCTCGATTCCGCGGGCGTCCACATTCTTGTTTTCGGCGAGCCACTGAAGAAGTTCGCCTTCCCCGCACCCGAGGTCGAGCACGCGGGTTCCGGGCTCAACGATGTCGCCGATGATGGCGTAGTCGCTGCGTCCGAGAAGTTCGCGCACGAAGGGACCACGGCGCGGTTCGTGGGTAGCACTCACCGGGTCTCCCTCGAGAACGTGCTGGCGAGAAATCCGCGGACAAGATCGCTCTGCTCGGCGACATCGACGAGAAAGGCGTCGTGGCCGTGGTTCGACGGCAGCTCGCAATACGCGACGTCGCAGTTGCGTCCCCGCAGGGCGCGTACGATTTCCTGAGACTGGTAGCTGGGGTAGAGCCAGTCCGATGTGAAACTGATGACGAGAAAGCGCGCGGTCACCTTTTCGAAAACGGAAGCGAGGGTCAGACTTCCGTTGCTGAGATCAAACAGGTCCATGGCCTTAGTGATGTAGAGGTACGAGTTGGCGTCGAAGCGGTTGACGAATTCGCTTCCCCTGTAGCGCAGATAGTTCTCCACCTCGAAATCGCCGGAAAAATCATACCCCTTTTTCTCGCGGCTGCGGAGCTTGCGGCCAAATTTCTCGCGCATGGATTCGTCGCTCATGTAGGTGATATGCCCCACCATGCGAGCTACGGCCAAGCCGCGGGCGGGTGGCGTGCCGCCGTAGTAGTCGCCGTTGTTCCAGTCGGGGTCGGCGAGGACGGCCTGGCGGCCGACTTCGTTGAAAGCGATCTGCTGCGCGGTATGGCGGGCGGTGGTTGCGATGGGGATGGCGGCCGCTACGCCCTGCGGGAAGGATACGGCCCACTCGAGGGCCTGCATTCCGCCCATTGAGCCGCCGGCGGCCGCGAGGAGCCGCTCGATCCCGAATGAATCGGTGACGCGTTTTTGGAGCCGGACCATGTCCCTGATGGTGATGACCGGAAACGACATGGCGTAGGGTTTGCCTGTCGCCGGATCAAGAGACGAAGGGCCGGTGGTACCCCGGCATCCGCCGAGGACATTCGTGCAAATGACGTAATACAGATCCGTATTGAAGGCCTTACCCGGGCCGATCATGTTATCCCACCAGCCAGGCTTGCCGGTTTCCTCGCTGATGCCCGCGGCGTGCGCGTCGCCGGAGAAGGCGTGAAGGATCAGGATCGCGTTCGACCGCGCTCCGTTGAGGACGCCGTAGGTCTGATAGGCGACGTCAACGGCGGTGAGGGTCGCGCCGCTTTCGAGCGTAAAGGAATCGAGGCGCACGGAGCTTGAATGAATCACCATCGAATTTTCTTATGATAACAAAGAGCCTGAGATCGACCGTTGGGGAAGTTTGCGTCCCGATCAGGCAACAGAAGGAGGAGATGAAGATGCATGCCAGTTTCGCCGCCCTCTCCCTTGCGGCCGCGTTGGTTCCAGCGCTGTTTGGACAAGCGAGGCTGAGACCCATACCTAAGCTGGACGAAAACATGAAGACAGGCCCGGCAACGGGCGCGAAGATCCCGGCGTTCGACCTTCCGGATCAGGAGGGAAAGCGCCGGACGTTCGAAAACGTTCGAGGGCCGAAGGGCGCGATCCTGCTTTTCTACAGGTCCGCGGACTGGTGACCTTACTGCAAAGGCCAACTCGTGGAGTTGGAACAAAAGAGGGCGGACTTCGAACGAAGAGGTTACGGCGTTGCGGCAATAAGCTTCGACCGCGCGCCGCTGCTGAAGAACTTCGCCGAGCGTAAGGGAATCCACTATCCGCTTCTTTCCGACGCGGATTCGAAAACCATCGACGCCTTTGGAATTCTCAACACGAACGTGGCGAAGGACCACGCGACTTACGGCATTCCGTTCCCTGGCACATTTGTGGTTGACGAACAGGGAGTGGTGCGGGCGAAGTACTTCGAGGACGACCATGTTGATCGTTTTACCGTGTCGAGCATTCTCGTGCGGACGTTGGGCGAGCCGGCCAGCGGACAAAGCGAGATCATGGCGAAGCATATCAAGCTGGGGCTGTCCTTGAGCGACGCGGTTGTACGTGCGGGAAACCGGCTGGTTCTCTCCATCGATGCTGAGCTTCCGCTCGGCATGCACGTGTACGCACCGGGCGTGGAGGGCGGTTACATCCCGATCGATTGGAGGATGGATGAGACGAAGGAGTGGTTCGCCCAACCTGTGACCCCTCCCGGCTCGAAAAAACTACATCTGCCGGCGATTGGCGAAACGGTGCCGGTTTATGAGGGAAAGTTCCGGCTGATTCGAGACGTAACTATCGGTCAGATTCGCGGCCCTGCGCGCGACCTCGAAATCATGGGCACGTTCCGGTATCAGGCCTGCGACGACAAAGTGTGCTATCCGCCGGAGAACGTGCCGCTGAAGTGGACAATACGGCTGGAGCCGCATGACAGCCAGCGGGCGCCGGTGGAATTGCAGCGGAAGTAGCTCATCGATCGTCATCATCCACGTCGAGTGAGTAGGGCGAGAAAACCGCATTCCGGGGGGCCGGGTAAGGAGTCCTCCAGCCTTTTACGCTATGCCACAGGATCTTGTTCAGCGCGCCGGAAGGGGCCGCGTCCGGAACATCCCAACGCATTTTCGCCGACGCCAGAGCGGCTTTCCTTGCGGGGCCGCGCAGCGCGCTTGCCGGCGGATTCAACTC
Source organism: Bryobacterales bacterium (assembly GCA_009697455.1). Taxonomy (GTDB): domain Bacteria; phylum Acidobacteriota; class Terriglobia; order Bryobacterales; family Bryobacteraceae; genus SYKU01. Next base: position 4,316 of record SHUI01000188.1, on the reverse strand, counting down.
GAACAGGTCCTGTTCAGGCGTCACGTGAGAATAGGGAGTCAGGTCGGGCGCCGCCGAAAAACTGGCGCGCATGTCGTGCGCAATCAGATCGAACAAGGACAAGGTCGGCAGGCCCAGTTGAAGTTCCATCGTCTTCAGCATGCTCTGGTGCGAGTAGAACGTCGAATCCACGTGCCCGCGCTTGATGTAGGGGCTGACCGCGAGCGCTACGGTACGGTGCCCATCCACATGATCGACGCCATTCTGGGCGTCATCCTCAACAATGTAGATTGCCATCTTCGGCCAGAACTTCGATTTCGTCAGCGCTTCGACCACAAGGCCGACGGCGAGGTCATTATCGGCGACCATCGCCTTCGCCGATGACACGCCTGGCGATGCCCCGAAGGTGTGGTCGGACGGTAACTGGACGACCGTCATGTTCGGCATTTTGCCCTCCGCCTCCCAGCCTTTAAGATCCTTGAGGAAGATCTGCGCGCGGACCACGTCCGGAACCGATGTCGCGTAGGCGGGGAAATTGCGAGCCAGATACTTGTTCATCGAGGCGATGGGCGCCGTGGTGTTGAAGATCTTGGAGAAGTCTTCACCGTCGCGCCAGCGGCGCAGAAAACCGAGCCGCTGAGCCACCGGCAAAGAGAGGCGGCCGGCGTACTCGCCGTAGATCCGCACCGTCTTTCCGAGTTTCACCGCGGCATCCCAGATGGTTCCGCCGCGAGCGATGCCAATCGGATCGGTTCCGTCGAAGGGATAACTGCGGCCCTGATATCCGGGCCAGAGCGTGTAGGCGACTTCGTTCGCCTGGGTGACCCATTGATGTCCGTCGGCCGAGTTGCCGCCCGTCGCGTAGAAGTTGTCGAGCAGCACGAAGTCACGGGCGAGCTTGCGCTGGTTTGGCGTGACGCTTTCGCCGAAGAGGACAAAGTCCGGTTCGCCGTTTCCCTTGGCGAGGTCTCCGAAAAGCTGATCGTACGTGCGGTTTTCCTTGACGACGTAAACCACGTGTTCGATCAGGGAGGGGTCGCCTGCCCGAACCGGCACGGCGAGCGCGCCTCCGGCCGCCACGGCCGGCTTCACCGGCGTTCCCGCCAGCGGCAGATGGTTGTTTTCGGAAACGGCTGTCGTGTAGCTCGCAAGTTGCGATGGGCTGGGAATTTCGACTACGTTCACCGAACCACGGTAGGCGTGCACGAAACGCTTCTTCGGCTCATCCCTCCATCCCGAACCGGCGCCCAGCATGGAACCAACGGCTAACTGTTTGCCGTCGGGACTCACGGCGATCGCATTGGGATACCAACCGGTAGGGATCAATCCCTCCAACCTGCCGAGCGCCGGATCGAGAACCGCGACCGCGTTGATGCCTCCGCAAGTTACGAACAGCCGCGCACCGTCCTTGGAGACCGCCACAGCCGTGGGAGCGACGCCCGTCACTTCACGCTGGAATGGTTGAATCTTGATGGTTCGCAGCACCGTGTTCGACTGCGTGTCGATCACGGTGACGGAGTCCTGGTTGTTGTTTGCCGTATACAGCCGGCGGCGGGCTTCGTCCCACGCAAGCCCGTTCGGGTGCAGTCCAACGGCGATGGTGTGGGTTGTGCGCAAGGCCTTGAGGTCTATGCGCGTCACCGAGCCCGTGGAGGCGATCCCGCGCGCGTCGACCACTACCTGATCGGCATCTTTTCCGACGCCCGCTGGTGCGGTCAGATCCTTCGGCCGGGGACGCCTTCCGCCCCAGTTCGAAACATATCCGATGGTTCCGGCGGCGTTCACGGCGGCCGCGAATGGCGCGATGCCAGTCTCGACCATGCCTAACAACTTGCCCTTCTCCACGTCGATGACTGCCGCCTTGTTCTCGAAGATCAGCGGTACTAGCGCGATCCCGCCGCCGGCCGCGACGCCGCCCGCATTGTTCGCTCCCAGTCCGGTAACAAGGGGCTTCAGCGCGCCATCGATGAACTGAAACAATCCGGCCTTCCCTCCGCGCGGAACCGCGGCCACGAGCGGCGATTGCGCGAAGGCGATCCCGAGGAGTCCCGGCGTCCCTCCATGGGGTACGCTGTGAATCGCCCGGTTCTCGCGCCAGTCGACGTGGTAGACATGGGTGGCTCCGAGCACCCAGAGATCGGACGCACTCGATCCGAAGCTCAGGCCGTAGACCTTACCTTGGAAGATCGCGGGCACGCCGGCGGGCGCAATCGACTGGCGGGTGGTGACTACGCCCGGGTCCGTAACGGAGCGCACGGGACGGTCTGGGGTCTGGGCGCTGAGAAGCGCGTTGGCAAGAAGTGGAAGCAGTAGTCGGTGCATGGCCGCAACGGCAGTATACCGCGCGCGGTGTTACTTCTTCACGCCACCGCGTCGCGAATCACTTCACCACCCGTATCGGTCAGGCGCATATTGCGGCCCGCATGATAGTGCATCAGGCGCATATCGTTCAGCCCCATCAAGTGCAAGATCGTGGCATGCACGTCCCGCATTCGGAAAACCTTGTCGACGGCTTTCCATCCGAGTTCATCGGTTGCGCCCACGGTCACTCCGGGCTTCGCCCCGCCTCCGGCAAAGAACATCGTCATGGCCTTCGTATTGTGATCCCGCCCCGCTTTGTCGCGCAGGTCTGCCGGATGATCCGGCGTCCGGCCGAACTCGCCCATCCAAACGATCAGCGTCGAGTCGAGCAGATTGCGCTGCCGCAAGTCCTTGATCAAACCGGCGATCGGCAGGTCCACTTCTTTCGCGTTCTTGGCGTGTCCCTTCAGAATGTCCGTGTGGCTGTCCCAAGACTGGCTCGGCGTATAGAGCTGTACAAAACGGGTGCCCTTCTCCACGAGTTGCCGGGCCATGAGGCAGCGCGTACCAAACGATCTCGTCGCCTCGTCGTCGATCCCGTACATTTTTCGCGTAGTTTCACTTTCTCCCGCGAGATTCAACACGCCGGGCACCTCGGTTTGCATGCGAAAGGCGAGTTCATAGGCGTCAATACGGCCCTGCAAATCCGGATTCGTGAAGTTGCCGTCTAGATAGGCGTGGTTGTACTCACGAAGCAGCGACATCTGATCCTGCATGTCCTTGCGATTCAGCCCGCCCGAGGGGAGCAGATCGTTGATCGGATCGCCCTTCCATTGCATCATCGTCCCCTGGTAGCTGGCCGGCAGAAATCCGGCTCCCCACTGTTGCGAACCGCTGAAGGGAAGCGCACGGTAATCGGGCAGTACGACAAATCCGGGCAGATTCTGATTCTCGGTGCCCAACCCGTAGGCCACCCACGCGCCAACCGAAGGACGGCCCGGCAACACCAGGCCGGTGTTCATCAGAAATGTCGCCGCCGGGTGGTTCCCATTCTCGCCTGTAATGGTCTTCACGAATGTCATGTCGTCGACGCACGTAGCCAGGTTCGGGAAGAGCTCCGAGACGTCCATGCCGCACTTGCCGTACTTGGCGAACTTCCAGGGGCTTTTGAGTATCAAGCGCGGTTTGGCGTAGAGATCCGGCTGATCCGTACGCTTGTCGTTGCTCCAGTCGAGGACGGTGTTGTCGAACTTCTCGAGTGCCGGCTTCGGGTCGAACGTATCCATTTGCGCCACGCCGCCGAGCATTGTCAGAAAAATACAGGACTTGGCCTTCGCCGCATGATGGGGCGCCTTGGGCGCGAGCGGATTCGTCGAGGCCGCTGCCCGCAAATCCGAATTCAGCAAGTCCATCAGCGCTAATCCTCCCGCGCCCACCAGGCTGCGATAGAGGAAGTGCCGGCGATTCCATTCAGGGTTCATGAGGTTACTCCAAATATAGAAACTCGTTCAGATTGAAGAGCACGGTCCCGAGCCGTGTGAGCGCTTCCTCGGGACTGCGGCCTTCATAGAGTGCGCGCGCGGCCTGTAGTTCTCCGTTCGCCGGTTCCCGCAACAGCGCCAGGGAGAAGGCCTTGCCGATCTGCCGTACCGGGTCCGCGCCGGCCAACTCCACCACTCGCGCGGCGAATCGCTTGGATTCCACGGCCGTCAATTCTCCGTTGAGCAAAGTGAGCGCTTGCGGCGCCACGGTGGTCACGCTCCGGCGGGAGCAACTCTCGCTCATGTTCGCCGCGTCGAATACTTCCATCAGAGGCATTGATAACGAACGCCGTTGGAAGGAATAAATCGAACGCCGGAGTTGCGCCTTTTCATCCGACGGATACCACTTGAACATTTGGAAACCCTGAGCCACTTCGTCCTTCACGCGGAAGAACATGCCCGGCCCGCCGGCCTCGCGATTGAGGCCTCCACTCAGCGCCAGGATGGAGTCCCGGAGCACTTCCGATTCGATGCGCACCCAGTTCATCCGCGAGA
>SHUI01000187.1 GCA_009697455.1 Bryobacterales bacterium | reverse complement strand
GGATCAACACGAACAGCTTGGGCCTGCGTCTCGACCGCGATCTCACCGCGCACGACCGCCTGCTCTGGCGCTACCAGTTCACATCCCAGCAGGTGGACGCGTTTCAACTCGTCGCGGGGCAAAATCCGGACACCGATACGCATTCGCACACGGGCGCTATGACATGGACCCGGACGGTTTCGGCCTCCACGGTCGCCGATTTTTCGCTGGGCTTCGAACGCGTAACCACGAACATCCGTCCTGAGCCGAACGCCGTGGGGCCGACTGTCGGCGCATCGAACTTTATCTTCGGGTTGGGACCTTCCCCACCCACGCCGATCGTGCGCGCGCAGAACCGCTTTCGCTACGCGGCGCAGTTTCGCCGCACGTCCGGGGGACACGCTTTCGCCGCCGGGGCCGAGCTCAACCGCGCCCAGGTTAACGGACGCGAGCAGGACGGCGAGCGCGGCATCCTCACATTCGCGAACGATTTTGGCCGCAACGCGATCGCGAACTTCCGTTTCGGCACGCCGAACAGCTTCGTCTTCGCGTTTGGCAACACACACCGGGGCTGGCGAAACTTCACCCCAGTCTTTCATGCGGGTGACTCCTGGAAGGCAGGCTCCAGGCTTACGCTCACCTATGGTCTGCGTTACGAGCCTGTCACGCGGCCCTCGGAAGTGAACGGTCTCGACCAGTTACCCTTCGGATGCGACTGCAACAATCTCGCCCCGCGCGCGGGCTTCGCATACCGTCTCCCCGCCGGGAGCGGAGTGCTTCGCGGCGCCTACGGCGTTCAATACGGCGAAATCTTCGCCACGACCTATGGTCAGATCCGCATGAGCCCGCCGGATAGCTACCGTATTGTGCAGCAACAGCCAAATCTTGCGGAGGCGCTGTTTGGACCGCGGCGTCTTCCCGCCGACCCTAACTTCCGCACAGGCTATTTTCTCGTCTCACCCGACATGACGACGCCCTACGCCCATCAGTACAATTTCAGTTGGGAGACGGGACTGCGCGGCTGGAAACTACAGGTTGGATACGTCGGCAGCCGTGCCCTGAAGCTCTTCCAGATGTGGTTCGACAACCGCGCCCGCCCCGTCGCGGGCGTTGACCAAGTCACGTCTACCATCAACGACCGGCGTCCGGACTCGACCAGGCTTGAGGTCTTCCGTCTGGTGAACGCCTCCCGCGCCTACTTCGACGCCGGGCGAGTGACGCTGATCGTGCCTCGATCGCGCGGATTCAACGTGGACCTCTCGTATTGGTTCAGCAAGAGCATCGATCTTGGTAACGACTACACAAGCACGCTCTCCGGCGTGGACGCGCGGCAGGGGCGCAGCCAGTCCGAAGCGGGAGTGCACTCGGACCTCAAGGCGCGAAGCAATTTCGATCAGCCTCACGCCTTTCTCGCGCGCGGAGCATACGACACGCCGAAATTCGGCCGCCTCCTGGGAAGCTGGACGCTCGGCGCGGTTGTCCTGCTAAAGACCGGAACGCCGTTTTCGGTTGAATCCGGTTCCGATGCCCCCGGCTTCGGAAACGTCGATGGACAAGGCGGGGACCGCGTGAACCTCGTCGATACAGCGCTGCTCGGACGCACCATCGGAAACCCAGCCGATTCCGCGCGGCTATTGCCCCGCGCGGGCTTCGCGTTCATCCGTCCCACGGATGTGCGCGGCAACCTCGGCCGCAACACGTTCCGCAAAGGCGGCATCGCGAACTGGAACGCGTCGCTCTCGCGAGCGTGGAAGCCCGCGGCGGGAGTGACGGTTGCGCTTCGCGTCGAGTCCGTGAATTTATTCAACACGCCTCAGTTCGCGGAGCCTTCACGAGAACTTTCGTCGCCGAGTTTCGCAAAGATCACCAACACGCTGAATGACGGGCGGGTCTTCCGGTTCTCCTTGCGGCTCTGGTTCTGACTGCTACCGTCCCGTCGCCAATTTTTCCGAGCCGGCGCCTGCTACGTCTTCCCAGCGGTAGAGGAAGAAGTTCCGGCCCACGCTGTTCATGGCCACCATCATCCCCGAGGGGAACTTCGGCCCGAGCGGACGCGAGGTGATCTCGAGACCATCCGTCGAATCCGCGCCCCCGCGCACCACCTTCAGCAGTTTTTCATGATCGTGGGGCCTGCCCGGCTCGCCTTCGCGCCGGTAAACGTGGTATTCGCTGTTCCCTTCGAGTTGGTCCGTGCACACGATGTAACCGGTGCCGTCATCGCGCACGTAGATCGCAATCCCTTCCCGGTCGGCCCGGAAGCCATTGCGCCCGAAGTGCGCGAGCTCTCGCGCGGCGTCGGCGTGGTCCGGGTCGGCATGGTATTTGTGGATGCCATCGCCTTCGTCGGCGTAGTAGACGTAGCCGAGAGCGTCGTCGACCGCCACCGCTTCAATCTCGGCCACGCCACTGAAGGTCCCGAAGTAGCGGACGAAAGCCGCTTTCACGCGCCCCTGGCCATCGTCCTCAAGCCGGTATTGGCCCAGGTAGCCCTGACGCGGACCGCTCTTAGGTGCAACGATCGCGAAAACGGCTCCATCCCGCGGACGCCGGTAGAGCGAGATGCCCATCGGCGCAGTCTCGTCCCCGGTGCGATCCGAAAAGACGCGCGTGTTTCCCGGCGACGTCACGTCCGCGATGCCGCTTCCGTCCGGCAAGATCCGAAAAACGCGCAATTGGTTCTTCACGCGTTCGGTGGCAACGGCGACGTCGACACTTCGTCCCGCCAACACGAGGCCGTACTCGACGTCCACGTTGTTCGGCCGGTCCAAGCCCGCGACGGTCTGGCGAACGCTGCCGTCGATTCCGAACACTACGAGCGCACCGTCAGGGGCCTTTACCTTATTCGTCCCGATGATGAGGCTCGCGGCAGGGTCCGAGGGATGCACCCAAATTGCCGGATCGTCCGCGTCGTGTGAAACGGGATCGGTCCGGCCGGCCGCGACGAGATCGGGCGGCTGAGGCGGTCGCGGCGAACACGCCTGCAAACCGGACAGGAGAAGAACAAACTCCCACCGGAAGCGTGTTCTCTCTCTCGTTGAGCCGGCGCGCGAGGCTGATGGACCTCTATTCATCTGGTACGAGAGTCAAACGGTCCTCGCATTGGGGTGCTGCCACGGGGCGCGGTAGGGCCGCACCAAAAGCTTGTTGGCCTCGGGGTCGCCGACGATGGCCCCCTTGGCCGCATCCCACGCGAGCGTGCGCCCGGTCTTCAAGGCGAGGTTCGCAAGCAGGCAGCTTGCCGTAGAAATGTGACCCTGTTCGATGTCGGCCACGGGCCTGCCTCGCTTGTCGATGGCCGCGAGGAGATCCTTCATGTGTCCGCGAATGGCCGGCGCGACGTGCCTCTCGAGCGCTTCTTCAGTCTTGTCCTCCGGATACTCTTCGAGTTCGTACTTCACATCCTTGTGGATGGCCTTGTCGCTCTTGTCGAGCGGCGTGAAATCGTAACCCATCACGCCCGCCCGCAGCGTGCCCTTGTCCCCGTAAATAGTCGCGCCCCAAGGGTATTGCGGATCGACCGGATGCCCCCACGAGCGGTGCTGCCATACCACTTTCAAATTGTCGTACTCGAACGTCGCGGTCTGAGTGTCCGGAATATTGGCCTTACTCGCCTTATCCACCAGGATCCCGCCCGAGGACGAGACGCGGCTCGGCCACCCCAAGTCGAGCATCCAGCGCACCATGTCGAGCATATGGACGCACATGTCACCCATGATGCCGTTTCCATATTCGGTAAACGCGCGCCAGCGTCGTGGGTGCGCCAGCATATTGTAGGGACGCATGGGCGCGGGGCCCGTCCACATTTCGTAATCGAGATTCGAGGGCGGCGCGGTGTCCGGCGGATTTTCCTTCGCGCGCATGTGGTAGTAGCAGTAAACTTCGGCGTGCGCGATCCTCCCCAACTTGCCGGCCTTGACGATGCTCTCCCGCGCTTCGATCAGGTGCGGCGTGCTGCGCCGCTGCGTTCCAATCTGAACGACGCGTTGATACTTGCGGGCCGCGGCGAGCATTGCCTGTCCTTCCGCGATATCGACGCTGATCGGCTTCTGGCAGTAAACGTCGGCACCGGACTTCACAGCTTCGATCATGGTGAGCGCATGCCAGTGATCCGGCGTGGCGATAAGGCAAACGTCGAGATCTTTCTCCTTCAACATCTCGCGATAGTCGGCATAGGTGCGCGGTTTCTTCTTCGACGCCTGGCGCGTGGCCGTCATTTCAGCGGCTGCGGCCAGCATGCGCGAATCCACGTCGCACAAGGAGACGACTTCGACGGGCGCAACCTGAATCAGACGGAAAAGATCCGCCTTGCCATACCAGCCGCAGCCGATGAGGCCCACGCGCCTCTTCTTGTCCGAAACCTGAGCGGCCGCCAGACCCGAGGCGGCGGTGGCGAGAAATTCACGGCGATTAAAAACGTGCATTTCAAGAGTATATTCCTTTGGGCGGATTCCCCGCTCCGTGAACGCGTGGCCGACATACATGTGGCCCTGGGCCTTTTGCGAGAAGACGGGCGGCAAGTGCTCTGAGGCCGCCATGCGCACGAACTGCCCAGCCGCCCTTTTCACGACGTAAAGGACCAAACCAATTAGTCCTGTTTGCAGCCGATCTTGATGACGGCCAGCCGGATCGCAGCGATTCGTGACTCGCCACGTGGGAAGCACGGTCCTGCCCGGTTTCGTCTTGCACCTTACTCTTGACATCCTGCCGACAGCAACAAGGATGGAAAAGTACGGCTCGAATCGCTCGGCGATGTCGCACGTCCAACGATGAACGCGCAAGCCCAGTTCTCCGGTGATCCAGAACAAAATGCTTCAGAGTCGAACTGGAATGCCCGGTTGATGCGGAACTTCTCCGGCGCGGGGCGGACATGGCGTGAGAGGCGCGAAACGGTGCAGCGTGTAAGACTGTAAACAAGCGAGATAGAGGATGCCCAACCTTAACGGTTTGCTCGAAGCAGGGCTGTTTGTCGGGAACTTGTCCAGGGCGCGCGACTTCTACGAACGGATTATCGGCCTGGAAAAACTCAAGGAGAGCGAGGCTGGTTGTGTGTTCATTGTGGCAAAGGGGCAGCTACTCCTCCTAATTAGCGATCAAAAAGCCAGAGTACCTAGCAGGACTCCGGGAGGTGAGGTCCCTCCGTGCGTCAGCGGTGCGGGAGGGACCTTGGGGGCGGGACATATGGCGTTCGCCGTGTCCGAAGCCGATCTCGACCGGTGGCGGGCTCACTTAGAGAGTCACGGGGTCGAGGTGCTGAGTGAGGTCGTTTGGGAAGGAGGAGCGCGCAGCCTCTATTTTCGGGATCCTGACGGCCACCTGCTCGAACTGGCCACGCCGGGGCTTTGGGGTCTCGATTGGTGACGCCGCCAAGTGTTCGCGTGAGGGCTCTGGTCCCTGCCTGACGCGCCTGAAACTGGCAGATTCGGCAAAGCTCAAAGTGACAGAACGTGTGCCGAATTCTCCCCAAATTACCTTACCTTCGATTAGCACGTGCTTGACTCAGATAACCTCGGCACGCAGGGCCATGCGCGGCACGTGCTGCCCGCTTGGACCCGCTTGCCTTGCACGCGTGGCCAACCACTGCTGACGCGCCGATGGGCGGACGACGGCGGCCAGCGCAGTCCATGTGGGCATCGCGATTACCTGGGTCCGCGTTGATCGAGTCTACGTCGCCGAGCAATCCCGGGATCAATTTGTCGACGCCTGTTACTCGCCCGCCGCCACCCGCGTCCACCACAGTGCCCCTTCCCTATCCGCTACATTCCCCACCTGCCCGCGCAACCGGAGGTGCTCCAGATGTGCGAGCACCTCATACACGGCGAACCGGTAGTGGAACGGCGGCAGCTTGCGCGTCCACAGATCGGCCACCAGCTCATGTGCGGTCTTGGGACGATCTCCCAGTGCTTCGACAATTCTTCCCAACCGGTCTTCGTGATGCCCCGCGGTCCTGGCGATCCACTCCCTGTGTCCGGGGAAGGGCGATCCGTGCGAAGGCAAAACCAGGTTTATATCGATCTCGGCAACCTTCTCCAGCGAATCGAGAAAATCGCCCAGGGCGTCTTTCCCCGGCTGCCAATTGATGTTCGGCGTGATCCGTTCCAGCATGTGATCACCTGAGAATAACGCCTTGTGGCGCGAAGCATAAAGGCACACGTGTCCCGGCGAATGACCCGGCGTGCAGATCACTTCAAGGGGCCCGCAGGCGGTGTTGAGAACCTCCCCACACTCCAGCAGCCGGTCGGCTGACAGGCGGTGAAAGTTGCGCTCGATCTCGACGGCTGACATGTCGTCGTGCCGCATTTCGACGGGGACTCCGGCGAGCGACAGCGTCCGTTGCACGCGCGCGCCGCGGCGTCCGCTGTCCGACATCTCGTGCAGAAATTCCAGATCGTCGGCATGCAGCAGCAGTTCCGCGCCCGTCAGTTTCAACAGCCGCGGGGCCATTCCAATGTGGTCAGGATGCACGTGCGTGAGCAGTATCCGGCGCACGTCAGTCCATGCCACGCCCAGGCCCAGAATGGCTGCGTCGAGCGCCTCGATGCACGCTTCGGTGTCCATGCCGCAGTCGATCAGGAGATAGCCACCGTCCATGCGCACCAGGTAAACGTTGATTGTCCCGAGAAGCCAGGGCAACGGCAGTTCGATCCTCCACGCTCCGGGAATCGCCTCGTTGACACTCACTGGTTTCGCCTTCCGTCGAGGATCTTCGCGAACGACGCCGACCGCAACTCCACCATCGTTAATCCCGTCAGCGGTTCTGCCTCCGCCTCGCTCAATGCGCCGCAAGCGATCCCACGCAGGAAGAAATTGAGCAGTCCTTGTCCGGTTGCGGCGTCATCGAATATGCCGCCTGTCACTGTCGCGCGCGCGGCCTTTTCCATGAAACCGCGCAACCGCTGCGAGGCCTCTTCCAAGCCCTCGAGAAAGAATGCGTATACCGCCGCATACCGCACGGGGAGTTGGGCCGGATGGAGGTCCCAACCCGAGTAGAATCCGCTCATCAGTGAGTGCCGAATGTGAGTGTAGTGCAACTTCCATGCCGAATGGACATGAGGTGGTACCGGCATCAGATTCGTGCCGCCATCGCTGAGACGGATTCCCGTTCCGCTCAACGCAACCTGCATCGCGTTCCGCGCGTAGTCACATGCCGGATGCAGCAGGTGCTGGTAGGGGGACGCGACTCCGCAAGCAGCCGTGTAATCGTAAGCGCCAAAATCCACCCCGCGGCAGCGTCCTCGACTGGATTCCGCCATCTCGGAGAGCCGCGAAACGCCTCGCGGAGTCTCGACCATAATCTGGAGGCCGAGTGAACCGGAAGCGAAACCAAGATGCTGTTCGAACGCGTCGAGAGCACCGGCCAGCGCCGACACCTGCTCTGGAATCGTCACCTTCGGCAGCGTGACCACGAAGTTCGGCGGCAACATCGTCCCGCTTCGCGCCGCGAATGTGGTCAGGAAAATGTCCAGAGTCCGGATGGCCCGATCGCGAAGTTCCTCAGTAAGCGCCTTGATGCGAATCCCCAGAAAGGGAGCCAAGCTACCAACCGCCAGTCCCTCAGCCGTTTCGAGCGCGGTACGTTCCGCGTCGCGATCCTCTTCCGCGCCGCTGCGATGACCGTAGCCGTCTTCAAAATCGATCCGATAGTCTTCCACAGGCTCGGACCGGAGCTTTGCCAGCACCCGTTCATGCACGTGTTCCGCGAGCGTCCGGTCGAGTCCCATAGCGCTCGCAAATGCCGCTGGTTCCGGGGCGTGCTCCTCAATCGACCGCAGCGCCAGATCTCCCAACTTGCGAGCCGTTCCCGACCGGAACAAATGCGCGCCGCCGTAGACGGTGTGCACGGGCTGGCGTGCGCTCGATTCCCCAGGGTACTTCGCCTCGAACTCCACATTCGCGGCCTTCAGGCACTTGCCGATCCGCTCCCTCGCTTCCGGGGTCAGAGACGTTTGCATCGATTAGTAGGCGATCCTGTCTGTCTTGCGCTCCCACTCACGGAAGCACGCAAGCGCCTCTTCGCGCATCAGCCCGGAGATAGGAATGCTTCTTTCGGCGAGAGGAATCTTGAACTGGGAGTATATGAGCGAGTCGTCAAACCCGGCTTTGGCTGCGTCGTTGTGTGTACATCCGAAAGTGACACGCGAAAGACGCGCCCAGTAGATAGCTCCCAGGCACATCGGGCAAGGCTCGCAGCTTGAGAATATCTCGCAACCGGCAAGCTGAAACGTGCCCAGGGCAGCGCAGGCATTGCGGATGGCCACCACTTCCGCGTGAGCGGTTGGATCGTTCAAAGCTGTTACGAGGTTTGTACCGGAAGCGATAGGAACACCGTCCCGGACAATCAGCGCGCCAAATGGCCCGCCTCTGCCCGAACGGACGTTTTCGACCGCGAGTCCGATAACCTGCCGCATGAACGGATTCTCACTCATGTTCCGTTCTTCATGCTAGCATTGCGGCCTCGCGGCCCGCGCAAGAGTTACCGGATCGCGCGCCTCTTCCGGCGAACGATGGCAAGCACGCCCGCGCCTGATATCAGCAGCATCAAACCCGACGGTTCGGGAGTGGGCGTTAGCGTCAGGTGAACAGGGCCGCCTGGACCACCGTCTTCCGGAATCCAGCTCTGTTCGCCATCAATACTCAGTACCGGAAAGATGTCGAAGAAGCTGCTGATATGGAAGCCGCCCGGAATCGTCGTAATACTCGTCACGCCGGATGAAGTTAGTGTGGGAGACTCCCTAACGATCGCGCCGAACGGATCGGTGAGGTGCAGGGAAAGCATTTCCGCTGCAAAGACTCCCGTATGGCTATCGGAAGTTCGTCCGAAAATCAACAGACCCATCGAACCCGAAAATACCACGGGCCCCGAGTACCCTGGAATCGCAACGTTGGCGTACATATGGGTGTCGAATGTCACATGCTGACCAAGTCCGCCGAAGGAGCTAGCTGCGTTTGCGAAACCGGTAAAAACGAGATCGCTGGCGCAAAATGCGCCACCAAAGTAGCACAGATGGTCAGCGACATACTGCCCGCCAACTGGCGGCAAGCTCGAGCTTAGTGAATCGACGGCGGCGCCAATAGCAGCCGACGAACTGAGTGCCGCGATGCACAATGTGGCAACTGCCAACGGTTTTCGTATCATAGTCCCTCCTGAATACTAGGTGACTTATTGAAGCTAATGCCATTCGGACCAAAAGTCAAGGCAGTACCGGTACTTAACCGCGCGGTGCGGTGTTACGATGGTATGTGGATTCGTGGATCGCAACCCGGCTGCCTGAACTCTCGTTGACCGCGGTCATCGACATCCTTGTTGTCGCTTTTCTGATCTACCAGGTCGCGATTCTGATTCGAGGAACACGGGCAGCGCATATACTGATTGGCATCATTGTCATCGGGCTCGTCTACAACGCCGCTATCTGGGCACGCCTCGAAGTGCTGCAGTCCATCCTATCCGGGTTGATGCCATATACGGCAATTGCCGTAGTGGTCCTTTTTCATCCGGAAATCCGCCGGGCGCTAGCCAGAGTAGGACGGAGGCGATTCGGCCGAAGCGCACGAAGGCGGGAGTCAACCGAGGAGATCATGCTCGCGGTGGCCAAGCTATCGGAAACGAAGACGGGCGCGCTCATCGTGATGGAACGCAATATAGGCCTTCGGACATTCATTGAATCCGGTGTTCCGCTCGACGCCCGCGTTTCACGCGATCTGCTTCTGTCGATTTTCCAGAAAGGCCAGGCGCTCCACGACGGGGCCGTGATTTTGCAAAAGGACCGCGTCAGCGCGGCTGCCTGCTTCCTGCCGCTGACGATGAATCCGTCGGTTTCCCTGCAGC
>SHUI01000186.1 GCA_009697455.1 Bryobacterales bacterium | reverse complement strand
GAGGCGCGGCTTTCGCAGGCCGCCTACGTTCCATAGCGACCGCGTGCGCGCGTTGCCCGTGGGACATTTCTACGATGTGGTGACGAACGGTTTCGGTGCGATGCAGGATTATTCGGCGCAAGTCGAACCGAAGGACCGCTGGGCGATAGCGGCCTACATTCGGGCGCTCCAATTGAGCCAGTACGCGAAATTGTCCGATTTGCCAGCCGGGCTCCGTGCCTCGATTCCAGCGGCGGCGAAAAGAGGTGGAACGAAGTGAGCCGCAACTTCGACGTTTCTGCCGAACTCGCTCAAGACATCGCCGTCCTTTCGAACCGGGCTCGGATTGCCGGTGGCGCGGCGCTGGCGTTGTGCGCGGTGGGCGCATTCGTGAGTCCGGACCAGTTCCTGCGCTCCTACCTCGTGGGCTACCTGCTCGTGCTCGGTGTGGTGCTTGGGTCGCTCGCGATCCTGATGCTGCATCAGTTGACCGGAGGCTCCTGGGGTTTGGTGATCCGCCGCGTTCTCGAAGCCGCAACTCGCACCGTGCCCCTGATGGCGGTGTTGTTTCTGCCGCTCGCTCTCGGCGTGGGAAGGCTCTACAAGTGGGCGGACCGGGCCGTCGTTTCCGCCGACCACCTGCTCCAGATCAAGAGCGCCTATCTCAACGTACCGTTTTTCATGGGCCGCGCCGTCCTGTATTTCGGTGCGTGGTCGCTGCTCGCCTACCTGATGAACAAGTTCTCGGCGGAACAGGACGCGGTGGGCGCGCATCCAGCGTCCGATAAGCTGCAAAAGCTCGCCGGACCGGGGTTGCTCGTCTACGGCGGCACTATCACCTTCGCGGCAATCGATTGGATCATGTCGCTCGATCCGCACTGGTCCTCCACGATGCTCGGCATTCTCGTCATGGGCGGACAATGCGTTTCGGCTCTCGCTTTCGTGATCGCCATCACGGTATTTCTGGCGCGGCGGAAGCCGATGTGCGACGTCATTACGCCCGCTCACCTGCACGATTTGGGGAAGCTGATGTTCGCCTTCGTCATGCTGTGGGCGTATTTCTCCTTTTCGCAACTGCTGATTATCTGGTCGGCGAATCTGCCGGAAGAGATTCCCTGGTATCTACGACGGTTCAATCACGGATGGCAGTGGGTGGGTCTGACGCTGATTGTCTTCCACTTTGCCCTGCCGTTCGTTCTGCTGCTCTCGCGCGACATCAAGCGCGACAACCGGCAGCTGACGGGGATCGCGATCTGGCTGCTGATCATGCGTCTAACCGACTTGTTTTTCCTGGTCGCGCCCGAGTTCAGCAAAGACAGTTTCGCGTTCCATTGGCTCGATCCCATGGCTCCCATCGGACTCGGAGGCATCTGGCTCAGCTACTTCCTCACGCAACTCAAGAGGCGGGCGTTGATGCCGGTTCATGATCCCAACTTAGAGGAGGCGCTCGAACATGAGCCGGCACATTAACCCGAACGGACACGAACGGAGCGACGCGGACGCCGGTGGTGCCGGCCGATTCGCCGGGTTTCTGGGCCTTGCGATCCTCGTCGTGATGGGACTGATGTGGATCCTGTTCGATACCCTCGCGAAGCGCGAGGCGAGTCGCAGTCCGAAACCTGCACCCCTTGCAGTCACCGATCCGAACGCGCTGCCTCCTGAACCGCGCTTGCAAAGGAACCCGGTGGAGGACTTGAAGGCGATTCGAACGGAGGAGGAAGCGGTATTGACCAGTTACGGATGGGTTGATCCGGAAAAAGGGATCGTTCGAATTCCAGTGAGCGAGGCCATCAAGCTAATGGCACAGAGGCCGCCGAAATGACAAGGATCTCCCTGTTCCTCCTAACGGCCGTCCTTTTCGCGCAAGGCCGTCCAGCTATTCCATCGCGCGCATCTTCAAACACGCTGCCAGCCCCGCTACGCGAGGTCGGCATCGATCAGCACCTCGACACCCAACTTCCGCTCGACCTCGTCTTCAAGGATGAAGCCGGCCGTTCCGTAAGACTCGGTGACTACTTCGGCACACGGCCTGTTATCCTCGCCCCGGTCTACTACGAGTGCTCCATGCTTTGCTCTCAGGTGCTCAGCGGCCTGGCTAGTGCCCTGAAGGCTGTAACGTTCGATCCCGGCAAGGATTTCGAGGTCGTAGCCTTCAGCTTCGACCCCAGTGAAGGCCCGTCGCAGGCGGCCGGGAAGAAGGACAGTTCCACCAAGCGTTACAAACGCGCGGGCACCGAGAAGGGCTGGCACTTCCTCACGGGCGACGAGGCTTCGATCAAGGCCATTACAAGCGCGTTGGGCTTCCGCTACAAATACGATGAAAGTACAAGGCAGTTCGCGCACGCGAGCGCGGTCATCACCGTGACGCCGCAGGGTCGCGTGGCACGGTATTTCTATGGCGTGGACTACGCGCCGCGGGACCTTCGCTTTGGGTTGATCGAGGCATCGCAAAACAGGATCGGCACGGTGGTGGATCAGGCCATGCTGTTCTGCTTTCACTACGATCCAACTACCGGTAAGTACACCACCGCAGCCATCGCGCTTCTACGAATTGCTGGCGTCACAACGCTTCTCGCGCTCGCGGGCTTCTTCCTGATGAACCGCCGGCCTGGAACTCGGCCCGTATAGCTATGCGACCAAGCCTGCCCTTATTCCCGGAGCAAGCCTCCTCCTTCGCGAGCGAAGTGGACGCGCTATATTTTTTCCTGGTTGCGCTGACGGCTTTCTTCTCGGTGCTCATCGGCGGTCTCGTGGTGTTCTTCGCGATCAAATACCGCCGCCGCAAGAATTCGCCGCCGGCCGTGATTGAGGCCGAAGGCATAGCGCTCGAACTGACCTGGAGCATCATACCTCTAATCATTTCCCTGTTCATTTTCGTGTGGGGCGCGAGCCTGTACTTTAAAGGTTCGCGTCCGCCGGACGACGCAGCCGAAGTCTACGCCGTCGGCAAGCAATGGATGTGGAAGATCCAGCACATGGAGGGCCGCCGCGAAATTAACGAGCTGCACGTCCCCGTGGGCAGGGCCGTAAAGTTGAAGATGACGTCCGAGGATGTCATCCACAGCTTCTTCGTGCCTGCCTTCCGGACCAAGGCCGACGTGCTGCCGGGCCGCTACACCACGGTTTGGTTCAAGCCGGAAAAGGCAGGCGCATATCATTTGTTCTGCGCCGAATACTGCGGAACCAAGCACTCCGGCATGATCGGTTACGTGTACGCAATGGAGCCGAACGACTACCAGAATTGGCTCGTCGGAGGGACAGCGGAGGGTACGCTCGCCCAGCGCGGAGAAAAGCTGTTCCAGGATCTGGCTTGCACGAACTGCCACAAGGCGGAGGGCACGGGACGCGGTCCCGCGCTCGCGGGAATCTTCGGCACGCGAATTCAGCTTGAGGGAGGCGCGAAGGTTCTGGTGGACGAGGAATACATCCGCGAATCGGCCCTCAACCCGACCGCGAAGGTAGCGCTCGGCTACCAGCCGGTGATGCCTACGTTTCAAGGTCTCATGACCGAAGAGGGCTTGCTCAGCCTGATCGAATACATCAAGTCGATCGGCCCTAGGAAGCCAAGCGACGCCAAGAGCCAAAAATGATTACCGCACCTATCTCTGTTCCGGAGCGCGAACATTACTTGAACGCGAGCTATGGGCTGAAATCCTGGCTGCTCACGAAGGACCACAAGCGCATCGCGCTGCTGTACCTCGCGACCATCACGTTCTTCTTCTTCCTGGGCGGTCTGTTCGCCGTCATGATCCGCCTCGAATTGTTGACGCCCGAAGGTGACATGGTCCAGTCCGAGACTTACAACAAGCTTTTCACCATGCACGGCGTGAACATGGTGTTCTTCTTTCTCCTCCCAGCCATCCCGGCAGTGTTGGGAAACTTTCTCGTGCCCCTCATGATTGGCGCGCGCGACCTCGCGTTTCCTAAGTTGAATCTCGCGAGTTGGTACATTTTCACCATTGGCGGCCTGTTCACGCTGTACGCTTTACTGAGCGGCGGCGTTGACACGGGCTGGACCTTCTACACGCCTTACAGCACTACGTATTCGAACTCGTTCGTCATCGCAACCGCGGTCGGCATCTTCATCGCCGGATTCTCGTCGATCCTTACCGGCCTCAATTTCATCGTAACCATTCATCGAATGCGCGCACCGGGACTTACCTGGTTCCGGCTGCCGCTCTTCATCTGGTCGCACTACGCGGCCAGTCTCATTATGGTGCTGGGTACGCCCGTGATCGCCGTCACGATTCTCCTTCTCGCGGCCGAGCGGGCGTTCCATATCGGCATCTTCGACCCGGCGCTTGGGGGCGACCCCGTGCTGTTCCAACACCTGTTCTGGTTCTATTCGCATCCGGCCGTCTACATCATGATTCTGCCCGCGATGGCTGTGATCAGCGAGCTGGTCGCCGCCTCTGCCCGGAAGCGGGTCTACGGGTATGAGTTCGTGGCCTACGCAAGCGTGGCCATCGCGGTGTTCGGATTCCTTGTGTGGGGCCACCACATGTTCGTCAGTGGCCAGTCTGTGTACGCCGGCCTCGTCTTTTCGGTGCTCAGTTACCTGGTGGCCGTTCCTTCCGCCGTGAAGGTGTTCAACTGGACCGCGACTCTCCACAAAGGCTCAATCGCGCTTGAGACGCCGATGCTCTACACATTCGGATTCATCGGCCTGTTCACCATCGGCGGGATGACGGGCCTGTTCCTCGCCGCGCTGGGACTCGACGTACACGTGCACGACACCTATTTTGTCGTCGCTCATTTCCATTACGTCATGGTGGGCGGTACGATCATGGCTTACTTGGGCGGCCTGCACTACTGGTGGCCGAAGATGACGGGCCGCATGTATCCGGAGATCCTCGCGAAGCTCGCGGCTCTGACGGTCTTCATCGGGTTCAACCTTACATTTTTCCCGCAATTCATTCTGGGGTATCTGGGAATGCCACGGCGCTACCACGCCTATCCGGAGGAGTTCCAGGTGCTGAACGTGATGTCGACGGCTGGGGCGTCGGTCCTGGCCGTGGGCTATCTGCTGCCCATGTGCTATTTCATCTGGTCCTTGCGTTATGGTAAGGTCGCTGCGGACAATCCTTGGGGCGCGGTCGGACTCGAATGGCAGACGCTCTCGCCGCCACCGGTTGAGAATTTCGACGAAATTCCGACCGTGACGCACGAAGCCTACGATTACGTTTCCTTGCCGAATGGTTCGGTCACCCCCAAAAAGGAGGCGCATGTCCGCTGAAGCCCACGGCGCGGTTTTCCACGCCCCACGCGGCCACCAGTTCGATACGGCCGAACAGCAGAAGGACGCATCCACGCTTGGAATGTGGATCTTCCTCGTCACCGAGATCATGTTTTTCGGCGGCCTTTTCTGCTGCTACCTCGTCTA
Source organism: Bryobacterales bacterium (assembly GCA_009697455.1). GTDB lineage: Bacteria > Acidobacteriota > Terriglobia > Bryobacterales > Bryobacteraceae > SYKU01. The sequence continues at coordinate 4,474 of SHUI01000186.1, read as the reverse complement.
CCGTTGGCTCTATCCAGCCGCGTTCGCGGCAGCCAGCCACCACCTGGACGTCGCTCTCGGCGGCTTCAACACCGCCGCGCTGATCTGCAGCAGCCTGACCATGGTGCTGGCCGTAAACGCTTCACAGCACGGCAAACGCGGCGCGCTGATTGCATTTCTGATTCTTACGATTCTCCTTGGCGGAGTGTTCCTCGGCGTGAAAGCGGTCGAGTGGCATCACAAGTTCGTTGACCATCATGTTCCAGGTCCGTCGTTCCTTTTCGAGGGACCGGATGCGAGACAAGCCCAGCTTTTCTTCTCGCTCTATTTCGTGATGACCGGCCTGCACGCTCTGCATATGGTGATCGGAATCGGACTGCTCACCGTGTTGACCGTGCAGGCGAAACGCGGGAAGTTCACGCCCGAATACAATACGCCTGTCGATATGTGCGGGCTCTACTGGCATTTTGTGGATTTGATCTGGATCTTCCTGTTCCCGCTGCTTTATCTGATCGACCGCCACGCGAAGTGATACGCATGTCCGAACACACCATATCCACGAAAAGCTACTACCTGGTTTTTCTCGCCCTGATGGCGGGAACGGCGTTGACGACCTGGGTCGCGTTTCTCGACCTGGGGTGGTTCAACACGCCGGTGGCGTTGAGTATCGCTTGGACGAAGGCGATGCTTGTGGTGCTTTACTTCATGCACGTAAGACAGAGCACGAAGTTGACGAAACTGGTGGCCGCCGCAGGCGTTTTCTGGCTGTTGCTCCTGCTGGGGCTTACGATGGGAGATATCGCAACAAGAGGCTGGCTGGGGTCTCCGGGGAAGTGAGTGGTGGACGACGGGGGGCTCGAACCCCCGACCCCCGCATTGCGAACGCGGTGCTCTCCCAACTGAGCTAGTCGCCCACGCGACTGACACTTATAATATATCATGGCCGAAGGCGTGGAACTATCGCAGCAACTGGAGAAAATGAGGCGGGATTGGGACGAAAGGGCCCGCGAGAATGCGCGGTATTACGTCGCGACGGGTAAGACGGACTGGACCGACGAAGAGTTCTTCGCATCCGGCGAACGCACGGTGGCCGAGGAAATCCTGACCGACATGATCAACGTATGTCAGGGCAGGGAACCTGGACGGATGAAGGTCCTCGAAATCGGGTCGGGCGCCGGGCGGATCACGAGAGCGCTCGCAAACCTGTTCGGCGAAGTTCACGCCGTAGACGTGAGCGGCGAAATGGTGCGCCAGGCTCGCGCGGCGCTGGCGGACAGGCCGAACGCTCACGTTTATCAGAACAACGGGACGGACCTGACGGCGATTCCCGCCGCCGACTTCGACTTCGCTTTCTCGACCATCGTGTTCCAGCACATTCCGAGCCGCGAAGTGATCGAGAACTACGTGCGGGAGGTGCACCGGCTGCTGCGGCCGGGAGCACTATTCAAATTCCAGGTTCAGGGCGACGCGACGATGACGACCGCGCCGGACGATACCTGGCTAGGCGTGGCATTCTCGGATGCCGATGCGGTCGCCATGGCTGAGCGGTGCGGCTTCGAACCGCGGTACAGGCACGGAGCCGGCGGGCAATATTTCTGGCTTTGGTATTTCAAGCGGTAGGGCTGGCTGGAATGTCCGTGCCAACGAGTAGTCTACGCTCGGTCGCTGAAGTACGTTGGCGCTGCTGGAGCACGCCAGCGTGCATCGGTTCGCGGATGCAATCAAAAATACCGCGCTCTTAGCACAGACGCGCTCACGTTGGCGTGCACGACGTTTACCTCCGTTATCGCCGTATTCCTGTTGATCATGGCAACTTTTCCGAGGAGCTTGTCCTTCAACTCGGCTTTTCCTGCATAGTCCCGTTCGATCATCCATTCGGGCTCGACAATGATCGTGCACTTCTCTGCGCAAAAACCAGACACGTCCTTGTGATATCCATTGGCTAACACCTGACGCTTCCACATCTCAAGCTGGCGCACGAGCTCCTGTTCGCCGATGTGGTGAATATCACCGCGCGCGTCCTTCTCCTCGTTACCAGGATGATGCCGGTAGAGGCCACCGAAACACGAGACGTCTTTGCACCGAAACTTACCCAGGGTTGCCGGTACAATCAACTCGTCAGCAGGAATCTGCCAGTAGTCTCTCTTGATGTCTTCCTCGCCGGTGATCGCGTGGTTGTAGACGTGATGTGCGGATATTGCGGATGCGCCGACGAATGCCGCTTTGCAACTGAACCAATCGTTATCGAAACGCGCCTTCTTGCCAACGAGTGCCTCGTCCTGTACATCATAAACACCACCCGTGACAAAGATCCGTATCGTTGGATTGGCAAGCAGTATGCGTACCGCCCTTGCGTTATTGGTCAGAACTGTTAGATTGCGTTTACTACCCCAGGCAAGTTCCTCGGCTACGGCATAGTTTGCACTTCCAGCGTCCAAAAATATCGCCTCCAGTTCGTCGAGCATGTGATCGTAGGCATGGATCGCAACTGCCCGTTTGGCCTCCTGTGCTCGCTGCGACCGGGTGTCGAAAAAACTACCGCGCTGGTCATGGATCGCTACAGGCGACAATCGGAACCCGCAAGGGCAACGACACACAACTCCCTCTAGCTCTTTGAGAGCTAGCTTAACTGTCGACGGATCGACTTCGACGTGATGCTTCGCCAAGATTAATGCTGGCAGGGTCGTTTCATCGACGCGTTGTCCTTCAGGGGCCGCCTTGATACTCTCGAGGACGTATCCTAAGTGAGCGAGATGACTGGGTTGGCTGCTATTGGCTGGGACCTGCGCGTGAAGTTCGTTGGATAGTTTGGTCTTCATCGGATTACGCCCCGTTTTCCTGTTCTCGAATGGATTTGATACCGATTACGTCTCTGAATTGGTCGCAGTATTTCAGATACAGGTCACTGTACTGTTTAGCGAACTGTGGGTTGGGGCTGATTGCAGGTTCCAAACGCGTAATGCTAGCGCTTGCGGCTGCAAAGGTCTCAGCCCATTTCAGGCCTACGGCTCCGCAAATACCGCACCCAATCAATCCGCTGTCAGGGAATGAGCTAACGACGACGTTACGACCGGTGATGTCGGCGAGCATCTGCATGAACCCCTTATTCCGAACCGGGCCACCGCCGACCAGGATAGGATCCAGGCGGAATCCAAGTACTTTCTCGAATTCCTCAATGAAGATCCGGATGTGGTAAGCCAAGGATTCGTAGAGTGCCCTTATCAGATCGTGCTTACGCCCAGGCTGATAACCCTGAATGATCGGATCACCGCATTTCACGGCGCGGCGCCCGCCGCCGAAGTATGGCACGATGGATACACGGTTCGATCCGGGCTTGGTTTCGGTGATGGACTTTTCAATAAATTCATAGTCGGGCTCCTTGCCCTTCATTGCCCCAAGCATCTCGCAAATCAAGCGCTCGGCGCTCCCGCACGCTGCAAGCCCGTCAAATAGAAGCCCGTGGTCAGGCGTCGGCACCGAAGGCAGTGGGCCATATGGTGGATAGTACGTGGACTTGTCAGAGGGAGCGAGGGCGCAGACTCCCATCGAAGTTCCCAGCGAGACTCCGGCCGCCCTTTGCTGATGCAGAAGGCCTAGACCAATTACCTGACAAAGAGTATCGAAAGGCGCAGAGACGATCCGAACGGTCCACGGCAACCGATATAGCGATGCCAACTCCGGAAGGATGGTCCCAACAACCTCGCCTGCGCCGACGATCTTCGTCGGCAAGAACCTTCCAGGGAACGAGCTCGAGGGCGCGCCGTACGGGGACGATGAAGGAGGGTAGAGCCTGATGAGTCCGTCCCGAAATTCCTTTGGCCAAGGTCTATTTCGGGTAAATCCCCATTTACGGCACGCTATTGTTTCCGGGATCGCCTCTATCCCGGTCCAGAAGAGGGCGAACAGCGAAAGTTGCTCGATCATGCGAATATCATCTGCCAATTCCTTCTCAAACCGCGAGGAGAGATACAGGGCACGCGCCAGAGCCGAATCGGCCGTTACCGTCATCCAAGGAGCCGTATGGGTGTTTTTTCGAAGTTCTTCGACACAGGCCGCCTCAGCCTGAGCACGGCGATCATCCCAACGGATTGGCGGCGGCTGCTGTTGCAGGTTCAATTGACGCATCGGTGCGATGCTTGAAGTCGTGCCGGTCGCGCAAATTCCGCAGATATGCAAACCTTGCTGGTGCGCGATGTGCTTGGCCTGGATCACAGCGCTAACTGTCCGCTGAATATACTCCGCAGGGTTCCACTCACGCGCATCGCCCCCGCTAGTAGGGGCTTGGGGGACGGCATCAAGCTTCGCCGCGGCATTAACCGAATACGCGCCGTTATCGTTGGCTAGAAGCAATACTGTTCACTTAATCACTTTGACGCAGCCGGCATAGTTGGCTGGACCCGTGGCTGAAGCGTTGCGCGGGCGAAGCGGGAAGTTGCTCATCTTGCGCTTGACACCCCGTGGGATCCGCCGGCCGCGGCTCGACACGACTCGTTCT
>SHUI01000185.1 GCA_009697455.1 Bryobacterales bacterium | reverse complement strand
GGAGGCGAGCGAGATGCGCCACGCTGACTGTAGCGATGTGTCGCCCAGATCCATCGCCACGAGGCCAAAACCGCCGCCCTGCACCAGCAGATCGGCCGCCTTGAGCGCCTGCTCGGCGCTGTGAGGGCAACGCACCCAGAGCAGCCGTTCGAGCCGCACACCGGCGGCGGCGGCGGAGCAGGGATCGAAGGCGTCCTCCGCATCCACCAACGCGCAGACTTCAGCCCGCGCCGTAGCTTCGGCCAGAATGGAAAGAAGCAGGCTCATGCGCCCGGAGGACAGAGGGCCGAAGATTTCGGTGAGGCAGCCCCTTGGCAATCCACCGGCTGCGATATCGATTTCCGGGATGCCGCTGGGAATCGTCTCGACCGGCGGCGGGGCCTGCCAGTTTTGAGAATTTTCGAGGAGAGATTCCAGCCGTTTTGGAAGGGGTACAGCGCTCATAGTTTCGCCTTTTGTTCGCCCATGTATATTTATACAGGTAGCGGCACATTCGCGCAAGGGGTACTCGCCACCTGGCAACCGGTACCTGGAGGATCAAAGTCGCCCGGAGGCTCGCGTCCATGCAGCATCCGCTGAACTCTCAAGACTGGCTCACGGCGATGGGATCGCGCTCCCGTGAACCATCGTGGTTGTCGTTCGGGCAGGCGCTATCTGGTGATCGACGGTCATAAACGCATCGCCTCGCTCCAGCAACTCGGCCGCGACACGATCGAAGCGCTGCTGCTGGACGGGACGTTGGCATGTCCGAACAGGAAACGGCGCTGGAACAAGGCCGGCTGTTGCAAGGGGTGGAGCAACGGTTCGGCTATGGCTCGACGAGTTGGCGTGCCGCTAAGGGCCGTCATGAAACAACTGTTGCAATTGGCAGCCGGTGGAGCAGGCGATCGCTTTTGTGCCGTCCTCCGTGGAAATGACAGGCCACAAACAACGATGGCCTGCCCCACAGCCACCACAGTTCCGTGTGCGGACTTGGAACAGTTATTTCCTGACGGCGTTAACAACTATCTGCTACCCGAGGCGATCCGGGCGGAGGCGCGCACGAGGGCGAAGCGAAATTTGCAAGGTGAGGCACGCGATCCGGCCACGAAGGGCGAAGGCCGGCCCTAACCTTCAATCGAGTTATTCCGGGAGGCCCGCGAGCGCGACGCTCGTCTTCTCCATCTGTGCTTCGTATTCTCCGAGCTTCGAGCGGATCGATTCAACCACGTGCCCTGGTGCGCGCGCCAGAAACTTCTCGTCGCTCAACTGACGGTGTGAATTGGCGATCACCTTGTCGAGTTGATCCTTTTCCTTTTCAAGGCGCTGCCGCTCCGCGCCAATTTGAGCGGCCGGCAGCTCAAAGACAAGATCGAACGCCGGAGTCGAGCGCCCCACGCCGCCTCGGGGCGCGGAGCCATCCCGCACCGAAAGGCTCGCGTTCGAGAGCTTTGTCAGGGCGTCGAAGTTCGCGCTCGCGACCTTCAAGGCTTCCGCCCTGCAATACAGCACGCCTTCAAGCCGCGCCTTTGGATCGAGCTTGCGCTCGGCGCGCAAGGTTCTCGCCGCCGTGATCATGTCCTGCAATAGCTGAATCTCCCGTTCCGCCGCCAGATCCGTCGCTTCGTGACGGTATTGCGGATACGCCGCAAGCGCGATCGAAACGGGTACGCGTGGCGCTTCGCCGTGCAACCGCTGCCACAACTCCTCGGTCAGAAATGGCATCACGGGATGCAGCAGCCGCAGCGCGTTTTCAAACGCCGCCAGAATATTGCGCCAGTCGGCATTGAGCCCAGAATTTTCCTGGAATCTCAGCTTCTTCAACTCCACGTACCAATCGCAAAACTCGTGCCAGAAAAAGTGCCAGATCAATTGCGCCGCTTCGTGGTAACGGTGCTGCTCGATCGCGCGATTCGATTGTTCGGCGCACGCGTTTAACCGGCTGAAGATCCAACGGTCTTCGAGGGCGACGCTTACTCCTCCGGCCGGCGGCACCGGCTGAAAGACCGGCGCGTCCTCGGGAATCCACCCGCTGACCGCGGAGCGTTCCATATTGAGAAACAGGAAGCGCGCTGCGTTCCAGATCTTGTTCGCGAAGGCCCGGGCGCTCTCCATGCGCTCTTCCGTGCATACGATATCGGTGCCGGGGGCGGCGCCGATGAGCAGCGACATGCGCACGGCGTCCGTGCCGAATTTCGCGGTAACCTCGAGCGGATCGATGACATTCCCCTTCGTCTTTGACATCTTCACGCGATCCGCGTCGCGCACCAGACCGTGGATGTAAACCTGCCGGAAGGGCACGTCGCCCATGAATTCGATCCCGAGCATGATCATCCGCGCAACCCAGAAAAACAAGATGTCGAAGCCGGTAATCAAAAGCGACGTTGGATAGAATGTCTTCAGATCTTCCGTTTGCTCTGGCCAGCCTAGTGTCGAAAATGGCCAGAGCCCCGCGCTAAACCAGGTATCGAGCACGTCCGTTTCCTGATTGAGCTGATCCGATCCGCAGCGCGCGCAGACCTTCGGAGCCTCGCGCGCCACCATGATTTCCGCGCAACTCGCGCAATGCCACGCCGGGATCCGGTGGCCCCACCAAAGCTGGCGGGACACGCACCAGTCGCGAATGTTGTACATCCATTCGTAATAGGTCTTCGCCCAATTTTCCGGCACGAACTGAATCCGGCCGCTCTCGACCGCCGCGATCGCCTTCTCTGCCAGCGGTTTCGTCTTCACGAACCACTGCTTTGAGATCAGCGGCTCGACGATCGTCTTGCAGCGGTCGCATTTGCCGACGCTGAGATCGTATGGCTCCACCTTCTCAAGCAGGCCCAGGGCAGCCAGATCCTCGACAATCCGCTTGCGCGCTTCGAAGCGGTCAAGACCAGAGTATCTCCCGGCTTCGGCGGTCATCGTGCCGGTCTCGTCGATCACCTTGATCCGCGCCAGATTGTGCCGCTTACCGGCTTCGAAGTCGTTCGGATCGTGCGCGGGCGTCACCTTCACGACACCGGTTCCAAATTCGGGGTCGGCAAGGGGATCGAGAATGATCGGGATCTCACGGTCCATTAGCGGCAGGTCGACGGTCAGCCCGTGGAGATCGAGATAACGTGCGTCCTTCTTATTGATACAAACCGCAGTGTCGCCGAGCATTGTCTCCGGCCGGGTGGTCGCGACCACGAGCATTCGACCCGAGCCCCGCACGGGATAACGGATGTGCCAGAGACTGCCGTTGACGTCCTCATGCGCCACTTCAAGATCGGAGATAGCGGTACGGCATCGCGGGCACCAGTTCACCATGTATTCGCCGCGATAGATCAACCCCTTTTCGTACAACCGCACGAAGACTTCGCGCACCGCATGCGACAGGCCGGCGTCCATGGTGAAACGCTCGCGGCTCCAGTCGCAGCTTGCACCGACGCGAACCATCTGGCCCGTAATCTTCCCGCCGTACTGCTCCTTCCACTCCCAGGCGCGCGCCTCGAATTTCTCGCGGCCCAGTTCACGGCGGCTGGTACCCTCCTCGACAAGTTGCTTTTCAACCATCATCTGCGTGGCAATTCCGGCGTGATCCGTTCCGGGCAGCCAGAGAGTGTTCTCGCCGCGCATGCGATGCCAGCGGACCGTGACATCGATCTCGGTGTGCTCGAGCATGTGGCCCATGTGGAGCGAACCGGTGACGTTCGGCGGCGGAATCACCAGTGAGAAACTGGGTCCGGGCTTGCGAGTGGCTTTGAAAATACCTGCGTCTATCCACCACTGCGCCCAGTGCGGCTCAAAGCGGTTCGGTTCGTAGACTTTGTCAATTTGCATGAGTTGAACGCTATTGCGCGCGAAACGCCGTCCATGGCTGCGAGTTCAGGTCGCGCAGAAATTCTTTCTGCCAGGCGAATTGAGGATACTTCGCCAGATGCTCCGCCGCCTTGAAATTCAGACCGCAGGCGTGTCCGACCGCGCCCCGGAACGAAAGCTGCTCCGCCATGGTTGAATCCGTGACCTTATTCTGCACCGCGCCCGCGACGCCAAACGGCGGCTGCCATGGCTCCGACCCGCGCGGAGACAGGTCGATGTGTCCGCACAGCGAACGCTCGCCTGGCTGGAGCTTTTTGTCGAATGTGTCGTAGTGGTCGGCCAGGAAACGCTCCCCGGCGGCGATGTCGATTTTACCTTTGTTCTCCGCCATCAACTGGTCCCAACGCGCGTGGCGCGCATTGGCGCTGAGGGTCATGTCTGAAGTCTTGAAATCCGTCTCTTCGCTGACTAGTTTCTCGTTCGCGGGAAAATTAGATCCGGCGAAATAGCCGTCGTTCGTCCGTTTCAGCGTTACGTTCTTGAGACCCAATTCCAGGCTCGCGATTTCGCCCGTCTTCCGATCTCCCGCAAGCCATGTGTTCGCGTAGCCGCCGTTGTTGCCGTCACGCATGATTCCTGCGAAGTCGTCAATCGATTGCGCATACTGCGCAGCCTTGCGAGCGCGGACAAACTCCGGAATACCGTCCGGGTTGAAACCGGAAAAGCCGGAGATGGTGGTTTCCGTGATCATCATGCCCGCGGAATTGATCGCAAAATCGTCGGCGCTGTGGATCAATCCGGGGTAGCCGTCCATCATGATGCGGTGGCCCTTCGCGGGCTTGATACTGAAGACGATGTTCCAGCGCTGGCCGTCGCCATAGCCCGTCCACGCGTTGTGCGCCATGACGATCTTGCCGTCTTTCGTGTAGCTTCCCGTGGCAATAAAGGCGCTGCAATGCTCCTGCGTCACGACTGTAGCCGGTGAGGTTACTCCGTGATTCTTGTCGTACCACTGCACGTAGTAGGGGTTGAACTCGAGCCATGCGTTCGTCGCCACGATGTCCCACACGTCAAGCTTCACGCCGCGCGACCGAACACCTTCGGCGATACCCTCAAGCTCTTTGCGATATTCATCCTCAATGTGGGGCCAGAGCGTGTCCTTCGCCGCCTCGCGGAAGAACTGCCACGGCTTCTTCGTGTCGTGAGTCAACTCCGAGGCGATAGTGCGCTGACCGTCCAGGATCTCCCGCGCGAGCAGCGCGCCGTGCTGGAAGCCGATTTCGGACGGATCGCCCTCGAGCTGGACAAAGGTCCAGCCGTTCTCCTGAGCGCGCCGGAAGGCGTTCTTCAAACGCGGATCGGCCGAGGGTTCCCGGGGAACGAGCGCAAACGCGGCGCCGACCACTAGAACGAGACTAATTCCAGATGAAGCTCGCATAAATTGCCTCCACACGGTATTCCGCCATTATGACGCGAAACCCTCCGGCCCCACCCCACGCGAACTTCTGAGGATTCTATTTCTTGCCCTTTGCGCCGGCCGGCTTGTCGGGCTCCAGGGAAGTCCGGAGAAGAAACTTTACATACAAGGCAAATGCGAGCGCAACCAACCCGCAAACCAGGATCAGGAAAAGGCCGTCGAGCGAGGCAGCCGCGCCGGAAACGATCTGCCAAACCGCGGCAGCCAAAGATACGATAATTACGACAACACTGAATAGAAAAAGATAACCACGATCGGACATTTGATCTCGAAATCCTCCCTGGGAGCTCTCCAAAATATTCTACCGCAGATGGAACATGGTGGACGAATTGCATCGTAGCATGCCCGAAGGAGGTGTTACGTTTGAAACTCACAACTGTGTCTAGGGCATTGTCATTATTGGCGGCGTTGGCTCTTTCGCAAGGACTTAGGGCCGAGCTCGCCTGCAAAAACAGCGACTATCGAGGCGTCTTCGGCGCCGTCGCCACGGGCGGCTTCATCGCGCCGCCGCCTGGAATTCCGGCAGGGCCGACCGTCCGGATCGGGAGGGTCGAGGCGGACGGAAATGGCAACGCTTCCATTCCCGCGACGCTAAGCCTAAACGGCGTCATTCTTAAGGAGGATTACGGCGGGACTTACACGGTAAACCCGGATTACACGATGAACGTCATCTTGCTGATCCCATTTCCAGGCGTACCGGCGCCGATGCCATTCAGGTTTTTCGGCATGCTGGCGGACGATGGACGGGAGCTGGCGATCCTCCTCCTGGAACCCGCTGGGAGTTCAGTGCGCATCGCGCTCCGAAAGCAGCGTCGCGACGATTGCTCTAATGGCGACCTCTCCGGCGGCTACCTCCTAAATATGGCGGGATTCAACGACCCGCAGGGAGCCGCGGTCACCGGAAGCCTGAAAGCGCAGTAGGGCTATCCGGCAATCTGCCGCAGCACGTAGGGGAGAATACCGCCTGACCGGAAGTATTCTATTTCCTGCGGCGTGTCGACACGCACGATGGCGGTGAATGATTTCTCTCCGCCATCGGTGTCGATCGCACGGACCGTGGCGCGGGCGGAACCTGCGAACGCTTGCGCGACGCCTTCCACGTGGAAGCTTTCGGTTCCCGAAAGGCCCAGGGACTCGCGAGTGTCGCCCGACTCAAACTGTAGCGGGAGCACGCCCATTCCGACCAGATTCGTGCGGTGAATGCGCTCGAAACTCTCGGCGATCACGGCCTTTACGCCGAGCAGCGCTACGCCTTTCGCCGCCCAGTCGCGCGAGGACCCGGAGCCGTATTCCTTGCCCGCAATGATCATCAGGCCGACGCCTTCCGCCTGGTATTTCATGGAAGCGTCGTAGATCGACATCTGCTCTCCCGTGCGCGTATTCGCGGCCAGATGGATCGTCCAGCCGCCCTCGGTCCCCGGCGCCAGTTGATTACGGAGACGAATGTTTGCAAGCGTACCGCGCACCATCACTTCATGATTTCCGCGCCGCGCTCCGTAGGAATTGAAATCCCGCGGAGCGACACCGAGCGAGATCAGGTACTTGCCCGCGGGGCTATCGGCGGAGAACGATCCGGCGGGTGAAATGTGGTCGGTCGTCACGGAATCGCCCAGGACCGCAAGCGCTCGGAGATTCCGCAAATCTTCCACGGGCCGGTTGGGATCGGCTATGTTGTCAAAATAAGGCGGCTTCTTGATGTACGTGGACTTGGCGTCCCAGGCGTACTGTTGCCCTTCGGGACAAGCAATAGACCGCCAGTTTGAGTCGCCGTCGAAGACCGCGCCGTACTCTTGCGTGAACATTTCCGGGGTTTGATGCTCGCGCACCGCGGCCTGCACTTCTTCAGCGGAAGGCCAGATGTCGCGCAGGTAGACAGGGCCGCCGTCATTATGGCCGAGCGGTTCGGTTTCGAGATCGATATCCACCCGTCCGGCAAGCGCGTAAGCGACAACCAGTGGCGGCGAGGCCAGATAATTCGCCTTCACTTGCGCGTTCACGCGGCCCTCGAAATTGCGGTTGCCGCTCAACACGGCGGCGACCGTCAGACTGTTCGCCTTCACCGCGGCCGACACCGCGTCAGGCAGCGGTCCGCTGTTGCCAATGCATGTCGTACAGCCATACCCCACCAGATGGAAGTTCAGCTTTTCGAGATAAGGCATCAACCCCGCGTGCTGCAGGTAGTCGAACACGACTTTCGAGCCGGGCGCTAGACTCGTCTTTACCCAAGGTTTGACGGTCAGGCCTTTCTCGACGGCTTTCTTTGCAAGAAGTCCCGCTCCCATCATGACGGAAGGATTCGACGTGTTCGTGCAACTGGTGATCGCCGCGATGACGACCGCACCGTTCTGCAACTTGGCTTCGGCGCTCTCGGGCGCGCCGAAAGTCGAGACGAAGTTCCGCTTGACATCGCCGAGATCGATGCGGTCCTGCGGGCGCTTCGGCCCGGCGAGCGACGGTGTAACCATGGCAAGGTCGAGTTCGACGGTTTCGGCGAATACGGGATCGGGCGTCGAATCGGTGCGGAAGAGGCCCTGCTCCTTCGAATAAGCTTCGACAAGCGCGACGAGTGCCGCATCGCGGCCGGAGAACCGCAGGTAATTCAGGGTTTCGTCATCCACGGGGAAGAAGCCGATGGTCGCGCCGTACTCTGGCGCCATGTTGGCTACGGTGGCGCGGTCGGCAAGGCTCAACTGGCTCAGACCGGGGCCGTAAAACTCAACGAATTTCCCGACAACGCCGCGCTTGCGCAGGATCTGGGTGACCGTGAGAACAAGATCGGTCGCGGTACAGGCCGGACGCAGCTTACCGGAGAGACGGAAGCCGACCACTTTCGGAAGCAGCATCGAAACAGGCTGCCCCAGCATGCACGCTTCGGCTTCGATACCGCCGACGCCCCAGCCGACGACGCCGAGTCCGTTGATCATCGTGGTGTGCGAGTCCGTGCCGACGACGGTGTCCGGATAAGCAAACGTCACGCCGTCCCGGGCGGCGGAGAAGACGACCTTCGCGAGATACTCAAGATTGATCTGATGAACGATGCCGGTATCGGGCGGCACGACGGCGAAGTTCTGAAACGAGGTTTGCGCCCAGCGGAGGAAACTGTAGCGCTCCCGATTGCGCTGGTATTCGAGGATGGCGTTATCGGCGAAGGAACCGGCTTGGCCGAAAGAATCGACCTGGACGGAGTGGTCGATCACCAGCTCGGCGGGGAGCAGTGGGTTCGCAAGACCGGGGTCCTTACCCATGGCGGCGAGAGCGTCTCGCATGGCGGCGAGGTCAACAGCGCAGGGAACGCCGGTGAAATCCTGCAGCAGAACGCGCGCCGGCATGAAACTGATTTCCTTGGCCTCCTCCTGCCCCGCGGAGCGCGCGACGTATTCGATGTCGGAGGCTGACACCTTGCGTCCGTCTTCCTGGCGCAGTAGGTTTTCGAGAAGGATACGGACGGAAACGGGAAGGCTGGAAACGCCGGCGAGGCCAGACTTTTCAAGGGCGGAGAGGCGGTAGATGCGAAACGTGGAGCCGCCCGCGTGGAGGTCGGAAAGGGCGCCGAAGGTGTTTGATTGGGGCATGCCCCTTCATTCTATCAGGGGACTCCCAGGCTATCAGGAGACTCCCAGGCCGGAGAGAAATGCCGACGTCGCGTTCAGTAATTCCGCCTCGAAAACGAGTATAGCCCTGCCGACAGCATCACCACGCCGAACAGCGCCGAACTCCACACAGGCATCCAATCCGTCACCGTGTGCCCAAGTACAATCTCGCGGCAGATCCTTCCGATATCAAACACCTTCGGCAGCGCATAGTAGAAGTACCGGACCGTATCTCGCGACCATTCCGAACTCAGCAGCCGCTCGATTACGTGCCGCTGGGCAAGAATCGGGCTTACCAGCATCACCCCAAACGTCACCATCGTCGCGACCACGGCGGATTCCGAAAGCACCGCCACCAGCAGAACTAGCGCAAGCAGAATCGCAAAGACGAAAACCGTGATCGCCGTGGAGTACAGAAACTGGTGCGTCCAGACGCCCGTTTTGACTCCGAAGATGATCCACACGGCCAGAACCAGGTAGAACATGTTAGCCGCGATCACGAGCACGTTCCCGAGGTAGCGGCCGAGCAGAATATGATGCCGCGCGACCGGCTTCGAAAGCAGCAGTTCGATTCGTCCGGGTTCGAAGATCGTCGGAATCAGCCCCGCCGAGGCGAAAACGGAGAGGAACAGCCCGGCGGTGTAAAGAAACGCCGCGATGCCGCCGTGAACTTCGCGCACAAGCCGGGTCAGGTCCATGGTACGGGTGTCTTTCCCGAAAATGGACATTGTCGCGAAAGCGCCTTCGACCACATCGATCTTCATGATGAATAGAAAGAACAGAATCAGCGCGCTCGAACAGCCGAAGAACCCCCAGATGATTTTCCTGGCCATGGCCTCGCGGAAGGTGTCCCGCACCAGCGCCGCTGTGAGGGCGAGGCTACTTGCCATCGACGGTCCTCATGAAGCCCTCTTCCAGCGTGCTCGCCGTGCGGATGACGGACTCGATCTCGCACGAATGCGATCGCAGCAGGTCGACGCCGCGGTTCGCCGCTTCGCGCGTGCCGAACTGAAACTC
>SHUI01000184.1 GCA_009697455.1 Bryobacterales bacterium | reverse complement strand
AATTTCGCGCCCAGCGCAAGGACATTGGCGTCGTTGTGCGCGCGTGTGAGGCGCGTCTCTTCTTCGTTGCTCGTGTGCGCGGCGCGAACGCCGGCGATCTTATTCGCGGCAATGGACATTCCGACGCCCGTTGAGCACACGAGAATGCCGCGGTCCGATTCACCTTGGGCGACGTCGTTCGCGACGGCTTGCGCGAAATCTGGATAATCGCAGGATTCGCCGGAATTCGTGCCGTAGTCGGCGACTTCGTGGCCTTCCGCGACGAGTTTTCGTCGCAGCTTTTCCTTCAAGGCGTAGCCAGCATGGTCGGCTGCGACGGCGATTCTCATAGGAACCTTAATCGTAGCATCTAATCCAATCAGGAATGATCAGTCTTTAACCCGGGTGTATCCTAGCCTGACAAAGCCATGCGCGGATTTGAGCGAGACAGTGGCGCCGCACGTGTTCTTTCGGCATTCGACCTGCGGGGTTACAAGTGGCTGAACTCGAATTCCAAACTGCGGAAGATTCGCCGTCTTCAGCGCCAAGGTCCCAGCCGGACACCGAGGTGTGGCCGCTGTCGTGTTGCCGGGGGCGGCTCTCGATTGCGGAGCGTGAGACTTCGAAGGCCGTCGAACTGCAATCCGGCCTTGAATCGCTCATAGCGGCAAGGCGTTGTCGCGAACGTAAGCGTCGAGGGGATCCTCGTCGGGCCCAATGTAATGGAACAACTCGGCGTACTGTAGTCCATGTGCTTTGCCGCGTGTCCGGTCGCGCGCGAGCGCGAAGTGTTTTGTGTATTGCCGGTTCGCTGTGGCGTCGTCGGAGCCAAGCAACGGCAGACGCTTGCCCTGCTGTGCGAGCTTCCGGCGAAGTGCCGCGCCGGAATTTCCCGCAGGCCCCTGGGTGACGTTCGCCAGGTTCACATCAACTTTGGCATCGATGTAGTTGCTGATATCGACCGCCCGGTTCGCCAGTTGCGGACCACGCGAGAAGTAGTACTTCTCCTTGACGATTTGCGTCTTAAGGCCGGCGCGAAAATGCTCGGGGTAGTCCCACGAGGATCCCGCGGGTGTGTATGACGATTCCACCGCGCGCGCGACAACGTAGTGGTCGGGGTTCCGCTCATAGAGCGCCGAAGGATCGTAGCCGATCACCGTATCAATCTTCAGGAGGCGGAAGAGAAAGACCAGACGTGAGCGGATTTCCACGAGCGGCCAGGCGTCAATGTTGTGATTGGGATAGTTTAGGAAGAGCGCCTCCTTCAGGCCGAGCCGCCGCGCTACTTCCACCGTGTCCCGCTCATTCTTGAGTACGATGTCGCCGATGGAGCTTCCCGTTCCGGCCATCGAGTCGTTCGAGACCGTAATCAGGTAGCCGGTGTAGCCTTCATCGATTAGCTTCAGAACGGTCCCACCGGCGTAGATTGGGATGTCGTCACAATGAGGCTGAATGGCGGCCAGGACCTTGCCCTGATGCGGTTTACCGGATCGTCTGCCTTCTATCGTCACCTTGGTCTGGTAATCAAGACTGCCTCCGCCACCGGCTTCGTACTCGCGGTCGAAAACAGGCTCCTGGGATTGGCCCTGCGCCAGAGCGGGGGCCAGTGAAGTGGTTAGAAAGTTACGTCTGCGCATGCTGGTACGACATTGTATCGCGCCAACACCCGCGGGCGGGCCGTACGGCTACCGTTTGAGACGGTCGAGGGCGACGCACCTACCGGTCCAAAAATGCGATGAGAGCGTTAAGGCGTCCGGTGGTCTCCGCCTGCGCGGTGGCACGCACGTTTAGGCGCTCGAAGAATTGCGCGCCGGTACGAGTTCCCGCCAAGGAATCAAGAACTCCGATCACTTCTTCCCGCGCTACTCGACAGCGGACGGCCGACTACGAATTTGGGCTCCTGCCGTTACCGCATGCCAGACCAACAGCGCGAACACAGGCACGTAAGCATACCAGCGTAATTCGCTGGGTCCCGCCCACTCTCCGAGGGCGGTCCATCGAATGACGGATTCGTACGCCAGGGGCACGACCGCTGTCCAGAGCAGGAACGCGGGTAGCGGATAGAAGGCCAGCATCGGGAGCAGCCACGTAAGATACCAAGGGTGGCAGTTGGACGAAAAGAGCAGGATTGTCGCGATCACTGCCAGCGCGCCTTTCTCTAGCGGCCAGCGGAGGAGCGTGACTGCGGCGACGGCCGCGGCCATGATGGCGAAGGCCGTTTTCTTTGCGAGATATGCGTCACCGTTTGCAGCCCAAAGCACGGCGCCGTACAAACTATCGTTGTTGCGCCAGCCGCTCACGAAACCGGTCGCAAAGCGGGCGTTTTCCCATATATTGGTCCAGTAAGGCAGTGCGAAAAGAGCGAATATGGGGAGCGCGACCCACCACTGATACCATCGCACGGGCCACTTGCCATTCCACCCGATGAACAGGGGGAACAGGAGTGCCGGCCATAACTTTGCCGCGGTTGCCATGGACAGTGCGGCAAATGCCCAGGTCCATCGGTTTCGGGAAGCCGCGAGAAGCGCGAGCAGCACGAACAGGATCTCGACGGAATCGTTATGCCCTGTGGCCCAGAACTCGACTATTGGCAGCGGCGACCAGGCGTATACCATCAACAGTTCGGCCCTCAAGCCGCGCGCCTTGAGAAGCAGGGACAACGCCGCAAGGATGCACAGATCGAAAAACGCCGACGGCACTTTGAACCAGAACACCTGGCGGCGCGGGTCGGCTTCGAAACGCGAGACCACAACGTAGGTTCCGCGCTCGATGAGTTCCAGGAGGGGACCGTAGACGGCCTTGAAATCCTTCCCGACCACCTGGGGAAAGGCGGAATCGCGCAGCCTGGCCCACTCCGGGTCGCGCGGACGCGTTTCATAGGGATTACCGCCCGCGCTTTGGAGCTTACCCTCCCAACGGTATCGGAATGGATCGTCCGATAGCGCGGGGTACAGGGGCCAGACCGTGATGCGAAAGGCGAGAGCGGCAAGGATGATCCATCGCAGCCGGAGACATGGCGCATCTGAGGGCCTGGGGACCGGCAGGCCGGGAGGCCTGTCCCACAGAAGCCAGCACGAAATGAGGTAAAATATTCCAGCGGAGAATAATAGAATGATCGTCTCGACCAGCCGGCTCTGAAGGCTGGCAAACGAGCGGAGCAAAACGTAATGCGCTTCAAGCGCGCATGCCAGTAACAGGAACTTCATGCCGGTGGATCCAGTGTGGAGTTGAGTCTTTATGGTATCAACTGCATTTCCAGTCGCGTTGCTCGCGGCGCCGACCCTGGTCGGACGCGTCATGCGCGATCTCTCCGACAACACGTTTACGGGAATCCATCATCTGAGCTGGTTCGACTGGGCTTTGCTCGTGCCGTACTTTTCCGTGCTTGCGGTGTTGTCGCTCTACGGGCTGCACCGGTTTGACATCATCCGCACCTACTTCAAGTACAGGCACAAAGCGGTCGACCGGCCGGCGGTGCGATTCGAAACACTTCCGCGCGTCACTATCCAGCTCCCGATTTTCAACGAACGCTACGTAGTCGAGCGGCTGATTGACGAAGTCACGAAGATCGAGTATCCGAAGCATCTCCTTCAGATTCAGGTCCTAGACGATTCCACGGACGACACCCATCCCTTTGCCGAAGCGCTTGTCTCGCAATACCACGCCCTGGGCTTCCCCATCGAATACCACCATCGCACGGACCGCGTGGGTTACAAAGCCGGCGCTCTTCAGGCCGGTCTGAAGTATGCAACCGGCGAGGTCGTGGCGATTTTCGACGCCGATTTTGTGCCCCCGAGCGACTT
This sequence comes from Bryobacterales bacterium, assembly GCA_009697455.1. Taxonomy (GTDB): domain Bacteria; phylum Acidobacteriota; class Terriglobia; order Bryobacterales; family Bryobacteraceae; genus SYKU01. Next base: position 6,118 of record SHUI01000184.1, on the reverse strand, counting down.
CCTGACGCGCACTGTGCACTTCTTCGCGGATCCGAAAGTGGGCGTCGTGCAGACGCGGTGGAGCTATCTCAACAAAGATTATAATTTCCTGACCGAGGTCGAGGCGATCCTGCTCGATGGACACTTCATTCTCGAGCACGGAGCGCGCTCCCGGTCCGGGCTGTTTTTCAATTTCAACGGCACGGCCGGGATTCTGCGCCGCGCGATGATCGATGACGCGGGTGGGTGGCAGCACGACACTCTAACCGAAGATTCCGACCTGAGCTACCGGGCACAGTTGAAGGGATGGCGTTTCGTATACTTGCCGGGTCTCGAGTGCCCGTCCGAACTGCCGGTGGAAATGCATGGTTTCCAGGTACAGCAGCAGCGCTGGGCTAAGGGCCTGACCCAATGCGCGAAAAAACTTTTGCCCTCCATCCTTCGCGCGGAACTGCCATGGCGCGTGAAGCTCGAAGCGTTTCTTCACCTCACGCCGAACGTTGCATACCCGCTGATGGTGGTGGTCTCAGCGCTAATGCTGCCTGTGATGATCGTGCGGTTCTACATGGGTTGGCTGCAACTGGTGGTGCTCGACCTGCCATTGATTATTGCGTCCTTCTGGTCGATTTCCGCGTTCTACGTCATTGCGCAGCGAGAACTGCACCCCCGGAATTGGAAACGGTCGGTGTTCATGCTGCCCATGCTGATGGCGGTGGGAGTTGGGTTGACCGTGATCAATACCAGAGCGTTCTTCGAGGCGATATTCGGCGTGGAGACGGGCTTCGTGCGCACGCCGAAATATGCGATTGACGGCATCCGGCCGATGAAGCTTGAGAACAAGAAGTACAGGGGGAAGAGCGGCTGGCTTCCTTATATCGAGGTCGCGTTCGGCACTTACTTCCTGGGGATGGTGGCGTTCGCGATCGATTCAGCGAACTACCTGTCGCTACCGTTCCTGTTGCTGTTCGTGGGTGGGTACTACTGGGCGGGATTTGCTACGCTTTACCAGGAGCATCAAGGCCGGATGCGGGGGCATCGAGCGCAGGAATTGGCTATGCAAGCGCGGTGATGCGCGGTAGCTTGGGTGATTCCTGGCAGGCCAGCGGCCCGTCTTAACCACGTGGCCTTCCCGGCTGAGAAAAGCGATGAACGGCTCCACCTGATTTTCAATTTGACGCCACAGCAGGACATCTGAGAGTGATCCTAAAAGAGAGGCGACGGGTTCTGGCTCCGGGGGAGGATCTGGCGGAGTCGATGACCGTGGCGGTCGAGAAACGCGATGAGGTTGTCCTACGCGGGATCGGCTTGATATTGACCCACGCGGATCTCGCGCTTGATCGAGGAAGATACGACGCAGGTGCCTCCGAGACGCGAAGCGCAAGAGCGCAAGAACTTTTCAGTGGCACTTGTAACGATTCTGTAGTACACTACGTCTAGAAGGGTATATCAAGAGTGCCGCGACGCTCAATCAGCGGGGTGTTTTTCCCGCTCAACTCTGGGCACTAGCGGACGAACCGGTGGGGGCAACCTCCGAGCCCCCACCGGTTTTTTTGTTTTCGTCTCAGTATTTCGGCCTTGTTAGGCCGAGTAACAGCGATCCTGGTATCAGCGGCCCAATCCAATCGGCAACCCCTGTCTGAATGGCGGCTCGAAAAACCGCGGCTGCACGATAGGCCCCACCCAGCGATGCTCGGCATTCGCGGAGGTAATCCCGAGGCGAAACTCCTCTCGCAGCGGCCCGGCCAGCTTTGAGACCGGTGATAAGCGCACCTAACATCCCCGCGCCTGTGAACGGATCGACGAAACCGAGAGCATCGCCTGCCAAATACCTGCCCTCCGCGACTTTCGCGTCGAAATGGCACCCAAAAACAAGGGGTCCCGTAATCATCCAATCCATCACACGCGTAAGGGGCTGAATTCGGGCGGAGAGCAACTCGTTTCCGCCCAATATCGGCTCAACTTGGAAACCATGACCGCGCAGGACCCTTTCCGGCGCAAGACCGCAGACGTTCGTCCTGCCGCCTTCCACGGAACTCACGCCAACGTAGCAGCCCCGGAAGAAATGGAGCACGACGGCGTCGTCCGCCGGACCCTCGAAGTGGGCCTTGAATCCGAAGAGCCTTTCTCCGCCTGCGGATTCGCGCCTTCCGTGCGCGATGATAGAGGCGCCGGAGGGTTCGCCGTGTCCATGAATCACTTCGGCGCCACGCTCGCGGGCTTGGTTAAGAAGAACATCGTCGAACCGGTAACGGCTGATCCCGTAACCAGGCTCGCTCAATCGCCACTCCTTACGCCGCATCCCGAGAACCAATGCGACGCGGGAAATGGTCGCGGGACGGGTTTCTTCGAAGGCGTTCCAGACTCCCAGATCTTCGAGTACGGCGCGCGCCCCTGGCGAAACAAACTCACCGCAGACTTTGTGTCTTGGGAAGACGGATTTTTCGAAAAGACGCACCGGTGCTCCCTCGGCACGCGCGGATAATGCGGCGGCGGAACCCGCCAGGCCCCCGCCGACAACCGTGATCGGGTTCAAGAACCGGCGTTGACCGGCTTCCCGCCGCGCTTCAGCGCTTCCGCTAAGCCGTTACGCGCGCGGCCGCTCTCTGGATACTGATTCAGCGCGCCTCGGAAAGCCGTTTCGGCTGCTTCGAGTTTCCCGGCCGCCAGCGCCGCCGCACCCAGCACCTCAAGCACGGGGCGAGGGTACGCGGTAGGTTCGGTGTAGCGTAGCGCGAGTTCTTTATTCGCGGCGGTCTGGAGGATGTGAAGGCCCTTCTCAGTCTTTTTCCGCGCCAACGCCATCTGGCCCGCGAGTTCCAGCCGGGCTACCGCGAGCTGGGGCGCAATGTCACCTTTGGTTTTCCTTTTATAGTCTTGAAGGGCAGCATTCATCTCCTTCGCTTCTCTTTCCGCGCCTGCCCGGTCACCCTTCGCGTTGAAGGCCAGAGCGCGCGCCCAATGCCTCCATGCCTGCTCGCGCGGTTTGTCGTACACGGGAAGCTTGCTGCCGCCGAGGATTTCGTCCCACTTTTCGTTCTGGACCAGCGTGCGCATCAAGGCAAACCATCCCTGACGGTACGTGCTGTAAACGTTGTCGATCGCAGCCGCGTCGCGTGGATTTTCCTTGAACTCAAGCAGCCCCGCCGCCGCCTGAACGGCCTTTTCGTACTCGCCGCGGAAGCTGTAGCTCATCGCGAGGAAGTGCACGTTGTGGCCGTGATGACCCGGCGAATAGAGCTTATCCGCTTTGATATACCCCAGTTCATTGTTCGATGCGTCGGCGAAAGACTTCACCGCCTCGTCCCACTTTCCCGTCTGCGCCCAGATGTGTCCCGGCATGTGCAAGGCGTGGGGGATGTTGTCCACTAGTTCCGGATATCGCCGGCAGGCCGTCCACGCATCCTTCGCGAACGTGGAGCCTTCAAATCCGTGAATGATGTAGTGATGTACGCCGGCGTGATTGGGAAATTTTGCCACCGAATCCTTGAGAATTTCAACGGCTTCCATGGAACCAGGCCGCGGCTGCTTGTCAGGCGTCGTGAAGCCGCGCATCAGGTGTAGCGCCAGATAGCTCTTGGCTTCCACTTCATTCGGGTACGCGCCGGCGATCGCCCTGAGGCCCTTGATATACCCTTCGTCAGCAGCTTCACCCTTGCCGCCGCGCCGCGCCGCGATCGACGTGATATACATCTTTTCCAGTTCACTCGCCTTACCCGCTACCTCCGAGAGCGACACGGCCTTCTTAGCCGCTTCGATGGCGCGCTTTGGCCCTCCTACGGGTTCCAAACGCACTGGGGCCGCCTTTTTCTTGCTTGGCGTATCGCGGTCGAGTTGGAAGCGCGGGCGGTAATCGCCGGCGGCAACCATCGCGATTCCCCAGTGCGGCATGGGAGCCGACGGATCGAGAGATGCGGCTTGCAGGAATGACCGCTCCGCTTCGGTTGCCCAGAACGAGTGCATCTGGTTGAGACCCTGATCGAAAAACTCCTGCGCCTTCGGGTTCGATGTCGTAATGGGGAAATGCAGGTTCCCCTGGCCAGTCATTAGCTTTGCGGGCAGGGAGGGTGCGGCCCCGCCGGGCGGCGGAGCGCAGAGGTCCTTCGGTTTCGACTGCTGCCCGAAGGCGCTCGCAGCCAGCAGCAAGGCCGTTCCAAGAAGTAAAGTTGTGCGAAGCATCTAATGTATCTCCAATTCGGCGGCGATTAAATCGCCGATCTGAGCCGCCGTAAAACTCGATCCCGAAACCAGCGCGGAAAGCTGTCCGCCGCGTCCGATCACGCCCGTTTCCGATGTATGAGCGACAAGCCCTTCCTCGGGCCAGTAAACCATCCCGAACGCTCTCGCAACGCGGCCGATGTCTTCTTCGGAACCTGTCAGGAATTTCCATCCCAAATGTTCCGCTCTCCAGATCTTAGCGTAGGCGGCGAGCGTTGCGGTAGTGTCGTACTGAGGGTCGAGCGTCAGAGAGAGCAGCACCACGTCCTTTCCCATGAGGTCCGCGAAGCGGCGTTGTACCTGAGCGAAGTTGGCGGAAAGCCGCGGACAAACCTCCGGCAAGGGGCAGCGCGTGTAGATGAAATTGACGGCGACCACCTTTCCCTTGAAGGCGCTGAGGCGCACAGTCTCGCCGGCTTGATCGGTCAGTTGGAAGTCCGGAACCGGCGCGCCCAGGGAGAGTCTTTCAGCGGGCGGGGTGAGGTTGATCTTTTGGCTGTCGTCTTCGATCGAATCCTTGCTCGCGGTCCTGATCCGCTCGATGCGCGACCGCGTGCCGCTCACCACGAGATCGAACGTTATCGCTTCGCCGGGCTTCAGATTCGCGATCTCGCGTGCGTTGGCTGCGCGGAACGGCATCGCCATGGCGTCCATGTAGCCGGGAATGGCGCGATGGGAAATGAGGACGGTTCGCGCGGCGGGATCGACCCGCAGCACCACTCCCTCCGCGTGAAACCGCTTGGCATGACACAGGGCGGCGACGGCAAGGAAGGAAATCGCGACTTTGACACGGATCATTGTCATGCTCTAATAGTTTTCCATTACCCCTTAAAGAATATCGAATGCGATAAGATCGTTAAACAATGGCTGAGACTACAATGGTACGGGAAAAGCAGGAAATCGGCCTGCCGGTGTCCGATTTTTCATTGCGCCAGGTCGGCGGGAAAATGCGGACGTTGGGTGATTTTCTTGAGGGGAAGAAGGGCGCAGTGGCGTGCTTCTGGTCCGGCATTTGTTCGCACTGTCAGCGCTACGATGCCTATATGAACGAGTTCGCAGGGCGTCATCCCGACTTTGCTTTCTTCGGCATCGCCTCGCGTCACGACGAATCGGCTGAGAACGTCGCGGCAGCCATCAAGGAGCGCAATCTGCGCTTCCCGGTCCTCCATGATCCGAAAGGCGTGGTGGCCCGGCAGTGGTATGTGCAACAGACCCCGCGGGTTTTCCTGATCGATGCGAGCGATCGGAAATTGCTCTACCGCGGCGCCATCGATAATTTCAAGCTCGGCGACGATTCGGACTTTCAGGCGTATCTGGAACCCGCAATGGCGCAGTTCCTTGCGGGTGAACCGATCGTGAAGAACGAGACCGCTAGCTTCGGCTGCGCGATCCAATCCGTGTATTATATTTTACCGAAGCCGCTATTCTAAACGTAAACTTGAACCGCCCCTTTATTCAACCATGGCCAATTTTTTCGATTCCCTATTCCGCGCTACGGCCGGACTCGCCGAGACCGGGCTGTTGATGGCTAACGCAACGATGCAGACGGCGCAGAAGACCATTGACGCGATGGCCGGCGTGCCGCCCGCGCCTCCGGTGGTCAAGCCGCCGCTCGAAGGTCCCAAGGACGTAGATTCTGCTGTTTCCGAGCTCACCAATCGCGCTGTGCGAATCGGCCGCTTGATGAATCTCAAGGAGGATAGTATTGCCGGGGCGTCGAAGGAGCTGTTCGAGGCCATCAAATATTGCTTCAATTTCGTGGATGCCAAAGATCCGCGCTCACTGACCCTGCCGTTGCAGATTCCACTATCCTTCGGGACGCTGATGGCGCAATCAGGGCTGCGCGGTCTCGCCACCTTTCAGGTCGTAGGCGCAAAGCGCTTCCCCGAATTCGTCGCGAATGTGGTCGAGATGTTCTCCGAAG
>SHUI01000183.1 GCA_009697455.1 Bryobacterales bacterium | reverse complement strand
GCGGCTCCGCGGCTGAGACCGCGGCCAACGCTGCAAACATGAATCGAGCGTGCTTCATCTGAATGCACAATTCTATCAAGGGCAGGCATGCTATAAGGGGACGATGACCGATATTCAAGAGCGGGCGAAGCGCGTGAAGATGCTTCTGATGGACGTAGACGGGGTATTGACGGACGGCAGGTTGTGGAACGTCCCCGACGGCACCGGAAACATGGTGGAGACGAAGGGTTTCGATTCACAGGACGGAATCGCCCTCCAATGGCTGAACTGGAAGGGTATCAAGACGGGACTGATCAGCGGGCGGGTCTCGCCGGCAACCGCGGTGAGGGCGGCGCAATGTAAATTCGCCTACGTCTATCAGGGCCACATCGAGAAGATTCCGATCCTAGACGAAATCCTGGCGGATGCCGGAATCGACAAGGATAGCGTGGCGTATATCGGGGACGATTTGACCGATGTGGTGGTCATGCACCGTGTGGGATTTGCGATCGCCACGGCGAACGCACGGCCGGAGGTTAAGCGCGAGGCGCACTACGTGACGCAGGCGCCCGGCGGTCAAGGCGCGGTACGGGAGGCGATCGAGCTGATCATGCGGGCCCAGGGATTCTGGCCTGAAATCCTGGCGAAATACGAGATCGCTTCATCCTAAGAGGCGCCAGGAAATAACGGTTCCAAGTCCGCATACGGAACTGTGGTGGCGTGAGTCATTGCCACTGGAGATGGCAGGCGACAAAAAGCGATCGCCGGGGTGGGGAATGCGGTTGGACCAGACCTGGGCAGATGCCTCCGGCGCTCCGCACGCTCAAGTCGAAACAGGTGATCTCGATGTCGGCGAACCGGAATTGGAAACACCCGCCGGCCTCAGCCGGGTATAGCTCCCAGGAATTGGCCGACTTCATCGGCTTCCTAAAACGGGCTGCGGCCGGGGAACGGAAAGAGGTCCGTGTGGCGGAAGTCGAAGGCCTTCAGTAGTCGCTCTAAATCAGCGATTTACGCTGACTTCTTTAAAGTAAATTGTCGAACGCGCGTCGTGGTTTTGAAGGCCGATGAATCCGGCGTCCGGACGTGGCCCGCGCACTGGCTCGTACCACTGTTTTCGTTCGGGTACCGCCTGATCGCCGACGAACTCGTTTACAACTTCGCCATTCAGCGTCACGATGGTTTTTTGGCCGCGCAACGTGATGTCCATGGTGTTCCACTCGCCGGTGGGTTTTTGGGCGCGCTTCGACACTTTACTCAGTGAATAGAGAGCCCCGGTCGAATGCCATTCGTCGCCGGCGGCGTCGATCTGCACTTCGTAACCATTGTGGACCGCATACCATGGGTCGCGCGGCTCCTCCGCGAGGCGGATGGAGAGACCGGAATTGTCGCGCGGCCCCGTGGTCTTGAAGACCAAGCGGATTGTGCAGTTGCCGAACTGCTCACCCTTGTACCAGAGCAGTCCCATGCCGCCTTCGGTTTTCATCATTCCGCCTTCGACGACGAAGCGGCCCGGACCGGTCATGGACCACCCATCGAGATCCTTTCCGTTAAACAGTTGCCTGGGTTCGGCCGCGGCGGCAACAGCGGCGAGACCGAAAAGCGCAATCGATGTCTTCATGCGTCTTATGATCGCACGGACTTGCGGGCCTTTCCGACGGCTGCCAGTGTGGCATCCAGAACCGTTTCCCAGTGATTGCCAACCTCGGCGCGGACGACTTCGATCGGACCCGGCCCGCCAGGCTTCCAACGCTCGAACATTCGCGGGGAAGGGAAGCCCGCGAACACCGTCACCAGCGGCACCCCGCAAGCGGCCGCGACGTGCTGCCCGGCCGAATCGTAGCCGACATACAAGGATGACCGCGCGATGATCGACGCAAATGGCGCGAACGCGCCCTGCCATGACTGGACGCGCCTCCCGGCCATCAGCCGCTCGACACGTTCAGTTTCCTCGCCTCCAGCGCCCTTATCGATGACGACTGTCATCCCGATGTCTACAAGGCCCTGCACGAGCCGCTCTTCAAACGGATCGGCGATTCGTTTCCCTGGATTCTCTCCGACGCCGAGACTCAGCGCAATGAACGGAGAGCCGCTCAGAGCGACCGGCTTTGGCGCGATCCATGCGGCGCTCTCCACCCCGAACGTTTCCGCCACCCAGCGCCTGGTAAGTGTCGAGAGCGTATCGTCGCTCTCGCCGCCGTAAGAGCGGCTCTCGAAGAAATAGTAATTCTCCTCGCGGCAAACCGGTACGAGACCAAGCTGGGAAAGGCGGGAATCAGGGTCGATCACGATGCTCGACGGCTTCGCAAGGAGATCCAGAAGAGCAAGCGAAGGGGCGAGCCGGTCGCGGAAAGAGCCGCTCCTCGGGTAGGGAACCGGCAGGTGCTCGATTCGATGATCTTCCTCGAAGAGTTCCCAGTTTTTCGGGCTGCCCACCAGAAAAATACGTGCCTTCGGAAACCGCCGTTTGGCCCCGTCGAGGACGACGCTCGTAACCGATACGTCCGCGCCCAGCGTGACGCGTGAGAGCACGAACACGCTCTCCACCGCATCGGCGTCCCCGTCGTAGGCGCGCGGCGCACGAACTCGACGGTATCGGGCGAGAGTTTCGGCGGAGTCTCCCCCAAGGGCTTCGGCAAAAACATGCGCGTAGGCGTCGCACAGAGCAGGTTCGAAGCGGTCGCTCAAGCCTTCGACGACGACGCTGAATAGGGCCGGCGAACAAGGGTCCGCGGAGAGCGAGTGGACCCACTCGCGCGGCCATCGCTCGCCACTCAGACAAGAGTCGAGCAGCCGCTTCGCGATTTCGTTACACGAAATATTTTCGGACAAGGAGGTCGAGTTTTCGCAACGTCGTTTCGGGCACGGTCTTCGGGTCGGTGAGGAGCGCGTGCGAGAGCGCCGAGCCGCATTTGCAGTCGCGCGAGGCAGGAATCGCGGCCACCGCCGCGGCCACCACCTTCGCCGCATTTCCGGCATTTTTCGTAAGGTTGCCGATGATATCGGCGACGGTGACGGCGTCGTGGTCTTCGTGCCAGCAATCGTAATCGGTCACCATCGCGGCAGTAACGTAGCAGATCTCCGCTTCGCGCGCGAGTTTCGCCTCCTGCAAGTTCGTCATGCCGATCACGTCCATGCCCCAACTCCGGTAGACGTTCGATTCGGCAAGGGTCGAAAACGCCGGTCCCTCCATGCAGAGGTACGTGCCACCCTTTTTCGCCGTGACTCCCTGTTCGCGGCAGGCCTCGTAAACCGTCTCCGAAAGCTGAGGGCAGATGGGATGGGCGAAACTGATATGCGCCACAAATCCCTCGCCGAAGAAGGTGGAAACGCGGCCGCGCGTCCGGTCGAAGAACTGATCCGGGATCACGAAATCGAGAGGCTTGTGCTCCAGCTTCAACGAACCGACCGCGCTAAGCGAAACGATCCGCTCCACGCCGAGCGCCTTCATCCCGTAGATATTCGCTCTGAAGTTAAGCTCCGAGGGTGAGATTCTGTGCCCGCGCCCGTGCCGCGCGAGAAAAGCCACGCGCCGTCCGGAGAGCGTACCTACGACGTAGGGGTCCGACGGGCTGCCCCACGGGGTCTCGACCGCGATTTCCTCGTGGGCCTCAAAGCCGGGCATGGAATAGAGCCCGCTTCCGCCAATGATTCCGATTTCCGCTTTCAAATCCGGTTCTCCTCTTCTTCAATCAATTCCAGCAGCACGCCGCCAGTCGACGCGGGATGCACGAACACGCACATGTGGCCGCCCGCGCCGGGCTTTGGCTCGCCCAAAACACGCGCGCCGCCTGCCGTCAAACGTTCCAGTACGGAGGCGAGTCCTGTCACGCGGAGCGCGACGTGGTGCAGCCCCGGCCCGCGCTTCTCAATGAATTTTGCGATCGTCGATTCCGGCTCGGAAGCCTCAAGCAACTCGATCCGCGGCGCTCCGGCCGACGCGCCGGCTGGAAACATCGCGACATGAACCTTCTCGCGGTCGACGGTTTCTCGCAGAGTCATCTGAAGCCCAAGCTGGCGCTGGTAGAAATCGGCGGCCGAGTCAATCGAATGGACCGCGACGCCCAGATGGTCGATTGCGAACGACGCTTCGACACCCGCATGCTTCTTCTCCGAACGCGGCAGTCCGCGTACGGCGGAAAGTAGTTCCGCGATCCCTGTACCTTCCGTCGCGACGGTCTCCACCACGGGTGCCGCCCAACCGGCGCTGTGAAGTTCCATCCTCACTCGCTCAGCTCCCGGCTGGTCAGCCTTGTTGATCACGAACAAATCCGCGACTTCGAGAATTCCCGCCTTAATCGCCTGGATGTCGTCTCCCATGCCGGGCACAAGCACAAGCAGGGTGAAGTCCGCCACGCGCGCTACGTCGATCTCGGACTGCCCGACACCCACGGTTTCGATAAGGATCGTGTCCTTGCCGGAGAAATCGAGCAGCTTGACCAGGTCCGCCGTCGTGCGGGCGAGCCCGCCGGACGCGCCGCGTGTCGCCATCGACCGGATAAAGATTCCCGGGTCGGCGTGGTGAGACTGCATCCGAATGCGGTCGCCCAGAATCGCGCCGCCCGAGATCGCGCTCGACGGATCGACGGCGAGAATGCCCGCGGTCTTTCCCTCAAGGCGAAGGCTCCGCGCGATTTGATCGACGAGCGTGCTTTTTCCCGCGCCAGGAGGCCCTGTCACTCCGATCACAAGAGCGCGTTTCGGACGCGAGGAGAATTCGCGAAGCAGTGCTGTTGCCTCCGCATCCCGGTTCTCGATAGCTGTCGCAGCGCGCGCAAGTGCGCGGGCGTCGCCGCTCGAAATTCTTTCCGCCCAATCGCGCATTAGTCCTTGAGAAGCTGGCGGGCGATTACGAGCCGTTGAATTTCGCTGGTTCCCTCGCCGATCGTACAGAGCTTGACGTCGCGGTAGAACTTCTCGACAGGATAGTCCTTGATGAACCCATAGCCGCCGTGGATCTGCACGGCCTCGTTGCAGATGCTGACGGCCGCTTCGGAGGCGAACAGTTTCGCCATCGCCGATTCGCGCGTTACGCGTTCGCCCCGGTCAAGCATTAACGCGGCACGGTAGGTCAGCAGCCGAGAGGCGTCGATCGACGTCGCCATATCCACCAGCTTGTGCTGAATCGCCTGAAATTCAGAGATCGGACGCCCGAACTGCTTTCGGAGCTTTGAGTACTTCAGCGCGGCGTCATAAGCCCCCTGCGCCATACCGATCGAGAGGGCCGCAATAGAAATGCGTCCGCCATCGAGCGTCTTGAGGCTGTCGATGAATCCTTGTCCCGGAGCGCCGAGTATCTGGGCGGCGGCCAAGCGGCAGTCCTGGAAGATCACTTCACCCGTGGCGCTCGCTCGCAGGCCGAGTTTGTTCTCTTTCTTCCCGGCGCGGAAGCCGGGTGTTCCTTTCTCCACGATGAACGCCGAAATGCCATGCTGGGCGGCTGAACGCTCCGTGACGGCCATGGCAACGCAGACGTCGGCGTAATGCGCGTTGGTCGTAAACGTCTTCGCGCCGTTCAAAACCCACCCGCCGTCGTGGCGAACGGCCGTAGTTCGTGTTCCGGCGGCGTCCGAACCGGCCTCCGGCTCCGTCAGAGACCAACAGCCAATCCATTCCCCTGACGCCAGTTTCGGCACATACCGCTCGCGCTGTTCCTTCGTGCCGGATTTGTAAATGTGATTCGTACATAAGGAACTGTGCGCGGCGAGAATGATGCCGACCGATCCATCCACCCGGGACAGCTCTTCGATGATGATGGAGTACTCGATGTACCCGAGCCCGGCGCCGCCGAGATCCTCGGGAAAGATCGCTCCCATATATCCGAGCTTGCCGAGTTTTTTGACGACATCGAGCGGGAACGTCTGTGCCTCGTCCCACTCCATTACGTGTGGAGCGATTTCCGCCTGGGCAAACTCACGGACGGACTTTCGAAGTTGAATCTGCTCTGGGGTATAGTCGAAATCCACGAGAGAAAGATCCCACCCGGCGTTGCCGGGAATGCTAGACGATCTCTTCCTTCGCCGCGTCCCAACGCATCGTGCGCTGCTGCCGGTAGCTTTCGACGGCCATGCGGCACGCGATCGACACGCGGAAACCGACGTCGAACGGGCAATTGGTCTCCTTACCGCCGCGGATGCAATCGAGGAAGTTCTGCATATGCGCGTTCGGCGCGGTCTTCGTCGATCCAATCATCTCCGTGCCGTCCGGCCGATTCACTTTCTGCGGGCGGTAACGGATCTGCTGGCCCTTCGAAATCGTCCCATCGGTGCCGAGTATGTCTTCCGTGCTTCCGAGTTCGCTGTTTCCGAAGCCCGAATCCCAGGTGAAAAGGACTTCCTCGGGATGCTCCATGGATACGTTCATCGTGTCCGGCACTTCACGCCCGTCTTTCCAAAGGTAGACGCCGCCCACCATGTTCACAGCCTTGGGGATTTGCAGGTTCATCACCTTGTACCAGAACGAAAGCTGATGGCACATGTTCTCGTAAACGTTGCCGCCGGAATAGTCGAAAAAGAAGCGCCAGTTGACGTAACGGTTCGCATCGAATTCATGCGGCGGGGCTTCGCCCTGGAAGCTCTTCCAGATAATGTTCTCGGGCGTCATGTCCGGATAGACCGGGCGTGACCACTGCGGCTTGCCGTGCGGCGTGTTGCGGTACATGTGCGCGTGGATCGCCGTCACCTTACCCAGGAAACCGGTGCGCAGGAAGTTCTCGGCGTCCGTGACCTGGCCCGAGGAACAGCTCTGATGGCCGATCTGCACCGTGCGTTTCCCGGCGCGTTTGTAGGCGGCGCGCATGCGCTTCGCATGGTCCACCGTGAACGCCATGGTCTTTTCCTGATAGACGTGTTTGCCGGCGTCGAGAGCGGCGGTGAAGTGCTCGCAATGCAGATGCTGAGGCGTGGCGATCAGGACGGCGTCGACGTTTTTGTCTTCGAGCAGGTAGCGGTAATCGAGATAGGTCTTGGCGCTCGGCGCGACCTTCCTCGCGTCTTCCAGGCGCTTGGTGTAAATGTCCGCGAACGCCACAAACTCCGTGTTCGGGCAGGCGATGGCCTCGCGAACGATCTGCATGCCGCGGTCGCCGGCCCCGATTATTCCGAGGCGGATCCGGTCGTTGGCGCCTAGAACATTTGAAGCGGCGAGCGTTCCGGCCAGGCCGGTCGCTACCTTACCGATAAAATTACGGCGGGAGTCCATAATGCAAGTCTTCCTTTGGTTCTCTTAGTCTAGCATTCACAGAATGTCGAGAGGATACTTGTTGACAGCCTGCAAAGCCTCGCAATACCGGACGCCGCAGGTGGCGCCACGGTAAGCCGCGATCTGGGTTTTCAGTTGCTGCGAGGAGTCGAGCGTGCCGGGTTTGTACTGTTCGTTGCGCACGAGCGCCATGAGCTTTCCCAGCCAGTCGATGGCGGCGGGCCACTCGGCGCTGACGTCTACGAACGTGTCAGGCTCGAAGCCGATGGTGTGCCGGGGTCCGTTGTCGTAGGTGTAAACGCGGCTGGGCGGGGTAAACTTCCGGTTCTCAAGAAACTGGCTCGCGGCGCGGAGCGCGATCTCGCTTAACTGGGAGGCCACGACGTGATCGTCGTGATGATCGCGTCCCCAGAGCATCAGGGCGACGTCCGGCTGGACGTCCGCGACAACCTCGGCTACCTTGCGTTTGGTTTCGGTCGAGGCATCGAAATGATGGGACTTGAAATCGAGGAACCGCATCTCCGCTCCGTGGCTTTTCGCAATGGCCACGCTCCCTTCGAGAAGCTCTTTCTGGCGATTGCCGATGGGGGCCCAGTTCGAATAGTCGCCGATCATGGAAAGGATCACGACGCGGTAGTGTTTGCGGACGGCGGACAGCATGATACCCGGGACGCCAAACACGCAATCGTCGTAGTGCGCGCCAATCGCGAGGAGGGTCTTTGGCATATAGGCAGTCTACTACGACCGTAATGGCGCGAGCCTGACGGGGCTGTTATCGCAAGGGTATGCCTTATAGTTTCCGCCAATCAGATACTCTGCGAGTGTTATGGTCAAAGAAACAACTGCGAGTTCGTACGCCGGAAGGGTTGGGCAGCGCCGTCAGGTTGTACTCCCGAAACCGTTGTGCGATAAGATCGGACTTGTTGAAGGCGATTTTGTGGAGGTCAGCGCCAGAAGGGGCCTGATGCTCGTGAAGCCTAAAGCGCCTTGATGATGCTTTGGCGACCGCCGAAGCCAGGAAGGTACGCAGCGCGATGAAGCAGGCGAGGGAAGGGAAGGCCCGCCCGTGGAGTGCCGTGAAGCGTGAACTGGACCTGACTGCAAAGTCGCACCTGATGCCGAAGGCGACCTGTTAGGATTGCCACGCGACACGGCCCGAGCAGGGCCCGGTCATTCGCGGCGCCGGTGGTCTTCGCAAAGTGCGGTGGGCAAGGCCCGGCGCGGGCAAGCGCGGCGGCTTGCGGGTGATCTACTACTGGGTACCTGCCGAAAGTGCTTTCTATATGATGTACATGTACTCGAAGGCCGAGCAGGGCGATTTGACCTCCGGGCAGGCGCGGACACTCGGGCAAATGGTGCGGGAGGGATTCAAGTGAAAGATGAAGCGTTTCGGGAACTCGTCGCGAGTGTGAGGCAGGCAGGCAGCATTCGGCGGGGCAGATTGAAGGCGGCGCGAACAACGGTATTCCGTCCCATGGAGGTCAAGGTGGTACGAGCGAAACTCGGCGCCTCGCAAAGCGAATTTGCCCTAATGATCGGTGTCAGTGTAGGCACGTTGCGCAACTGGGAGCAAGGGCGTCGCACGCCTGACGGTCCGGCCCTGGCGCTTCTGCGGGTTGCCGCAAAGGATCCAGGGGCGGTAGCCGCCGCCCTCGATGGCAAGCGGGGCGCGGCCTAAGGAGCCACAGCAAAATAAGCTGGACCTCGGTCGAAACATTTTCCGGCTCCGACGCGGAAGTTTTAACACCTATGATAGGTCCCCCCCACGCCCGGTTCCAGCAATTCCGCCGTCCCGCCTCCGGCGCGAAACCGTGAAGCCACTCATCGCTGGAATGCGTAGCCGTCTACAGCACCACCCGCTCGTCTCCGTCCCGCCGGGTGACCTTCTCACGGTCGAGGTACTCAAGCAGCGGTATCGCGTACTTTCTCGAAATCCCGGTCCAGTCCTTGAAGGCCGCGACGTTGAAGCGCTCGCCGCGGTGGTTCTCAAATAGCCCGCGCAGCTTCGCGATGGCGGACCCGTGAAAAACCAGGTCGTCCGTTACCTTTACGAGCCGCTTCTCGCGAATCAGCATTTGCAGCAGACTCCGCGCCCGCGCCGTTTCCACGCCCGATTTCGCCAGCACTTCCGCAACCCCCGGCACAGCAAGACCCGCCACCTCGAAGGCCGCCTCAATCGATCCGCGCGCCGCTTCCTCGTCCTGCTTGAGGGCGGTACGATGACTCGCGAGACGAACCGTGTCGCCATCAGCGGTGAGATCCTTTCCCTCGGCCAGAAGCGCATCGAAAAGCGGGGCAGGGCAGCCGGCCAGGTCTTTCCCGCGCAAGTCCTGCTTCGCGATTCCAGGGAGCAATGGATTGACTTTGTGGAAGTCGCGCACGCGCCCCGCGATTCTTTGCCGTGCGGCCTGAAACCATTCCGCATCCACTATCCACGGCCCGGCACGCCGCGCGTTCCCGGCCGCACCGTCGATCTCGCCCTCCGCCCGCCCCAGTCTCGAGGCCAACTCCGTCAGGCTTGCGCCAAACTTCGACTCTCGAATCAGCAGCGCCACGCGTTCTTCAAGGCTGCCTTCCGAGAGGACATCCAGACGCAATGCTTCCAGACGCCGCGGAGGGGCGCTGTCAATCACCACGCCGCCTCCAATGGTCAGGACCGGCGAGAACATTCTGATAATGAAATGGTCGCCGGGAAGCAGCAGCGCCGGCTCTCGAAGCACGATGCGCGCATAACTGTTCGAT